>DATKNZ010000507.1:0-24224 GCA_035541055.1 Candidatus Acidiferrum sp.
CCCTCAAAGCACCGCTACGCGGCGACGAAGGTCTCCCGCAGGAAGGAGTTTTCGCACACCTATCGCAGCAAAACCCCGCCTGATTGGGCTTTACCGCCCAGGCGCTCCCCTCAAGCTCAGGTGTGTCCCGTTGTTAGACGGCAAACGCTCCCTAGCAGGACACGCGCCGGTTCTTGGGCGGTAAGGGCCTCGATGCGCCGCACCATGCCGCCTTAGCAAGTCCACTGACATCGTCGTTATGGAGTGCGGCACCAGCCGGCGAAGGCTATGCCGCAGTCCCCGAGGAGATCGCCGTTGGGGAAGCACAACCAACTTCTGGCTCGCAACCTGCTCAAGCATGGCGTGGCTGGCCCCACGAGGAACCCGAATGGCTGTCAATTTAAAGATGAAAGCGTCCATGGCACCTCGGGCTGTTCGACGATGGACGGCGACCTCGATCGCCAATTCCCACGTGCAGCGCACGGTGAACCTCTTGCCTGGTAAGGGCCCCCTAGGCAACGATCAGCCGAGAGGCGCGGTTTCGAACGGAACGGCGACCGGTTTTCTGGCGCGGACCTTTGCCATCCCGCCGCGATCACGCGCCGTGGGACCGGCGACGAGCGGCCAGTCAACCGCGCTGGAGAAGCGACACAAATACCGCGCGGATGTGGATGGCCTGCGAGCGCTGGCCATTCTGCCAGTTATGCTATTCCACGCGGACCTCGGATGCAGTGGGGGCTTTGTCGGCGTGGACGTGTTCTTTGTCATTTCCGGATTCCTGATTACATCGCTGATTCTGAGCGAGATTGACGATGACTCATTCTCCTTGGCTGCATTCTGGGAGCGGCGAATACGACGCATCCTGCCGGCGGTGTTCCTGGTTGTCGTGGGCACTCTTATCGCCGGTTGGGTCCTGTTTTTGCCGAAGGACCTCGAGTTGCTTGCCCGCTCGGTGGTGGCCCAGTCGATGTTAATGTCCAACCTCTTCTTCTGGCGGCACTCCGGCTACTTCGACGTCAGCAGCGATACCATGCCGCTGCTGCACACCTGGTCCCTGGCGGTCGAAGAGCAGTTCTACCTGCTCTTCCCTCTGGCGTTGGTCCTGATGGCGCGAGATACACGGTGCCGCGTGGCCGGCATCATTCTGGCGCTGTGCATTGGGTCGTTCGAACTCTGCATGCTGGGCAGCGGCTTCTGTCCCTCAGCAAACTTCTACTTGCTGCCAACCCGAGCGTGGGAGCTGATGCTAGGCGCCCTCTTGGCCAGCGTACGAAACGCCAGGCTGACCATTGCCTGGTGCAATGAAGCGGCGAGTCTAGCCGGTGCCGGGCTCATCCTGTACTCGGTCTCCTGCTATACGCGAGAAACCGTGTTTCCCGGTTTGGCAACCCTTCTTCCCGCCTTCGGTGCCGGCCTGATCATCTTCTCCGGCGGGGCAAGACTCACGCTGGTCGGCCGCGTGCTCGCGCTCAAGCCAGTAGTTTTCATCGGCCTCATCTCGTACCCTCTTTATCTTTGGCATTGGCCGCTGCTGGTGTTCACGAAGTACGTCAGCATAGAGCCGCCGGGCTGGCGCGTGCGGGTCGTGCTGCTGCTGATCAGCGCTGTACTGGCGACCCTCTCCTGGAAATTGGTGGAGATACCCTTCCGCAAACGACGGCTTTGTCCCCGGCGTTCGCAGCTATTTGCCTCCGCTGGTGTCGCCGTGCTTTTATTGCTCATCCTCGGCTGCGGAGTCTATTTGAAACACGGAGTGCCTTCCCGGCTGCCGGCCCAGGCACTGGCATACCAAAGTCCGACCTTTGACACTCCTTTTTTTAAACGCAATTTCTTTACCAGCGGCAAGTTTGCCGAACTCGGCGCCCAAAGAGCAAACCAACCCGTCGAATTCATGCTCTGGGGTGACAGCCATGCAATGGCGGTGGCCCCCATCCTGGATGAATTGGGCCGGAGGTTTTCAGTGCGGGGCGTTCAAGCCACGCATCCGGCAACTGCTCCCCTCTTAGGCCAATTTCACGTCGTCCATAGAACGGCAGGCATTAATGCACCCAATTTTGGACAAACCATCGTGGACTTTGTCGCCAAAGAACACGTTAGAGCAGTTGTCATTGCGGCAAGTTGGTCCTATTACCGACCGGCTGACGTGGTTGGCGCCCGGCTTGCCGCGACGGTTCAGGCCCTCCTGAAGTCGGGCGCTCATGTTTATGTCCTCAAAGACGTGCCGGATACGGGCTTTGACGTTCCCCGATTCGCAACGCTCACGGCCCTTCGCCACGGCTCTCTCGCCAATTTGTCAGTTTCTCCTGTAAAGTACGCTGCCGACAATCATGACTACGAACCCGTCTTCAACCACTTGTCCCAGATGGGCGCAACCGTTCTGGACACCTCAAAATACTTGTTGAACGCCGAAGGTCGTTATGACGTGATGCGCGATGGCAAGCTGCTGTACTCCGACAACGCACATCTGACAGCGGAAGGCGCAAAGCAGTTGGCTCCGATGTTTGAACCCCTATTCCACACGAGATAAAGCGAAGCCGCGTTGGTGAACGTTAACCGGGAGTTTGGACACGCAGGCTTGCTTAGAGCTTACCGCCCTCACCTATCGTTTTTATCATATCCTCGCATCCGGCTACGAACCGGACGACTTCCGTGCCTCTGGCCGCAGCGTCAGATCGCAAAGTCCGTGTACTCCGGCTTCACCAGTTCACCCGGGGGGAGCAGCATGCCGGCGGCGACGGTGGCATTAAGGTTGGGGGCAATGAGGATGAACGAGCCGGTCAGGCGGTTGGCGGCGTAGCCGTCGAAGACCAGGGGCGCGGAGGTGCTCAGGCGCACGGTGCCGATGTCGTTGAGGCCCAGCTCGGGCGGGTCGGGTTGGGGTTCGAGCGAGGCCATGTCCATCCGGTCCTGGATCTGGGTGGCCAGCGCCTGAACGGTCCGGCTGGTGTGCTTGAGGAGATACTTGCGCCCGGGCTGCAAGGCGCGCGAGTGTATCCAGCACACCCTGGCCTGCAAATCGGCGCTCGCGCCCGGTAGCTTGTCCGGGCCAACGATCATGTCCCCCCGGCTGATGTCCAGGTCATCTTCGAGCACCAGCGTGATGGATTGCGGGCAAAACGCCTCCGCCAGCTCGCCGTCGTGGGTCCAGATTTGCTTCACGCGACTGGCTTGCCCGCCGGGGAGCACCATCACCGTTTGTCCCACCCGCACGATTCCGCCGGCGATCTGGCCGCTGATGCCGCGGAAATCGTGCAGCTTCGGGTCGGAGGGATGGAGGGGCCGGTTGACCCACTGGATGGGCAGGCGGAAGCCGTTGAGGTTCCAGTCACTGCCGATATGCACGCTCTCGAGGTGGCCCAGCAGGGTCGGTCCGTTATACCACGGGGTATGGAGCGAGGGCGTGACCACGTTGTCCCCGTGCAGCGCGCTGACCGGGATGAACTGCACGTCCTTTACCTCCAGGCGCGGCAGGAAGGCCTCGAACTGGTCCCGTATTTCGATGAAGCGCTCTTCACTCCAGTCCACCAGGTCCATCTTGTTGACGGCGAAGACGAGGTGCGGAATGCCCAGCAGGGAGGCGATGCAGGTATGCCGTCGGCTTTGCTCGGTCGCGCCCTCGCGCGCGTCCACGAGCACGATGGCCAGGTTGGCCGTCGAGGCGCCCGTGACCATGTTGCGGGTGTACTGCACGTGGCCCGGGGTATCGGCGATGATGAACTTGCGCCGCGGTGTGGCGAAGTAGCGGTAGGCCACATCGATGGTGATGCCCTGCTCGCGCTCGGCGCGCAGGCCGTCTGTGAGATTGGCCAGGTTGATCTGCCCGGCGCCGGTCAGGTCCGCTGACCGCTCCAGCGCCGCGAGCTGGTCTTCCATTAACGAGCGCGAATCATAAAGCAGGCGCCCGATGAGTGTGGACTTGCCGTCATCCACCGAGCCGCAGGTGTTGAGGCGGAGGATGTCAACCGGATGATGGGCAGGAAGGGACATGGGGGAAGCTTAGAAGTATCCGGCGCGTTTGCGGTCTTCCATCGCGGCTTCGGACAGATGGTCATCGGCGCGGGAGCCGCGCTCGGTGACGCGCGCCGCCGCCAGCTCGGCGATGATGTCCTCGACGGTAGCCGCCGGCGATTCAATGCAGCCCGTGCTGATGATGTCGCCGATGGTCCTGACCCGCACGAGCAGGTCCTTCACCTGCTCGCCGTCCCGGGGCGGAAGCAACTCGCTGACCGGCAGCCATTGGGCCTGGCGGCGCACGCACTGCCGCCGGTGGCTGAAGTAGATGCCCGGGACTTCGAGCGCCTCCTTGCGGATGTACTCCCAGACGTCCACCTCGGTCCAATTGCTCAGCGGGAAGACGCGCATGTTCTCGCCCGGGTTCAGCCGGGTGTTGTATAGGTTCCAGATCTCGGGCCGCTGGTTCTTAGGGTCCCATTGGCCAAAGCTGTCCCGGAAGCTGAAGAAGCGCTCTTTGGCGCGGGCTTTCTCCTCGTCGCGCCGCGCGCCGCCGATGCAGCAGTCAAAGCGGAACTCCTCGATGGCGGCGAGCAGGGTGGGGATTTGCAGGCGGTTGCGGCTGACCTCGCCTGGCACGGGCTGCGCGATGCCCTGGGTGATGGCGTCCTCGACCGTGCGCACGATCAGCCGGGCGCGCAGCTCGCGCGCGCGCCGGTCGCGAAACTCGTTCAGCTCGGGGAAGTGGTGCCCGGTATCAATGTTAAGCAGCGGCATCGGGATGTCCGAAGGCCGGAACGCCTTCTCCGCGAGGCGCAGCAGGCAGATGGAATCCTTGCCGCCGGAAAAGAGCAGTGCCGGGCGCTCGAACTCGCCGGCCACCTCGCGCAGGACGTGAATGGCCTCGGTCTCGAGGTATTGCAGGTGGTCGAGGTGGTAGCTGGGCATGGCGAAGCGTGGCAGAACTCAGCCCGACCGATGCAGAAGAAAACCACAGATGGACACAGATGGACACAGATGGACGGCACCAAACGCCAGCCTGGCTGCCGTCGGGCCCAACTCACTGTGGGCTGGAGGCAAGGCGGCCGCTCCAACGTACGAGGCCAGCCCCTCATATCTGTGTTTATCTGTGTCCATCTGTGGTTTGAACTGAATGATTCCCGCTCAGGCCGCCGCAGGCACCCAGCGCGTATGAAGCCCGCACTCGCGCTTCTCGTCCGCCTTGGCTGGGTCGTGGTAGTCCCATTCGTTGGGCAGGTTGTGCGCCGCAAGGTAGTCCTCCATCTCGCCGTCGCTCCAGTGGAACACGGGACTGACCTTCAGCGTGCCGAAGTTGGGGTCCGGGGAGACAATGTCCAGCCCGGCGCGGTGGGGGTTCTGCACCTTGCGCAGGGCGGTGAACCAGAGGCGCGGCGCCAGCTCCTTCATGCCGCGCGCAAAGGGCTCCAGCTTCATGAGCGCGCTGAAGCGCTCTAACCCCGGCTCGTCGTCGGCCACCGGCAGCGGACCGTAGAGGGCATCGCGGCGGGCGGCGGTCAGGCTCGGCGCCAGGACGCGGAGGTTTAGCCCGAGCCGCTCGCGGAGCGCCTCGGCGTGGCGATAGGTCGCCGGGCGATTGTAACCGTGGTCCACCCAGAGCACGGGGATTTCCGGCCAGACCTGCACGCATAGGTGCAGTAGCACGGCTTCGTATGGGCGGAAGTTGGTGGTGACCACGGCCCGAGCGTCAGCCTGTGCCAAGGCCCAGGAGATAATATCGGCCGGGGACTTGAACCGCAGCTCAGCGTTCCACGAGGCGAACTGGTCGGGTGTCATCGCGCGCGAAGAACTCGGGAGGCGGCTCGCGCGGAATGGCCCATCGCCCTTTGGTAGGGACGCCTCGCCGAGGCGTCCGCCGCCGCCACGACACGGACGCCTCGGCGAGGCGTCCCTACCTGGCAGAGGACCAGATCGCTCACGGCCAGTTCGTGGCTTCGCTCTGCTGCGGCCAGAGCGCGCGCGCGACCCAGTCCCCAAAGCGCTCGGCGGGGCGCCGCTCCCTGGCGTATCGCTCGAAAAGCGGGCGAAGCTCGGTGGTGATGTCCGGGTCCTTGACCATCTCCACGTAAACGCGGGCGAGCCGCGTGCAGGCCTCATTGCCGCCCAGCCAAATCTGATACCGGCCCGGCGCTTTGCCCACCAGCCCGATCTCCGCCATGTATGGCCGGGCGCAGCCATTGGGGCAGCCGGTCATCCGGATGGTGATTTCCTGCCCGCCCAGGCCCAGCTCGGCCAGCAGTGCCTCCAGCCGCGTGATCAGGCTCGGCAGGTAGCGCTCGGCTTCGGCCAGGGCCAGGCCGCACGTGGGCAAAGCCACGCAGGCCATCGAGGCGCGCCGCAGGAGGCTGCCCTGCCGCTCGGGCTCGGTCTCGACCCCATGCGCCGCGAGGAGCTTCGTGATCTCATCCCGCTGCGCGGGGGCGATGTTCGCCAGGATCATGTTGTTCGCCGGGGTTAGCCGGACTTCTGGTTGATAGCGCTCGACGACCTGCCGCAGCGCCGTCTTGAGCTTCCAGCCGTCCTTGTCCTTGATGCGCCCGGTCTCGACAAACAGGCCCAGGAACAGGCGTCCATCCGCCTGCCGGTGCCAGCCGAAAGCGTCGCCTTGCTTCTCGAACTTAAACGCTCTGGCCTCCTCGAACTCCAGGCCGGCCCGCTGCTGCATCTCGCCGCGGAACCACTCGGGGCCGCGGTCTTCGAGCACGTACTTCAGGCGGGCATGTTTGCGGTTGCCGCGGTCGCCGAAATCGCGGTGGATGCCGATGACGGCTTTGGCGACGTCCACGACCTTCTCCGGCGGCAGGAAACCGATCACGTCCGCCAGCCGGGGGAAAGTGTCCTTGTTGCCGTGACTGCGGCCCATGCCGCCGCCCGCAGTGAGGTTGTAACCGAGCAGCTTCCCCTGCCCGTCGGCGATGGCAATGAAGCCGCAGCAGTTGGTGAAGATGTCCATGTCGTTCAAGGGCGGGATGACGAAGGCGAACTTGAACTTGCGCGGGAGGTAGGTCTTGCCGTAGAGCGGGTCAACGAAGTCCCGGTTCTCGGGGATGCCCAGGTCGAGCGGTTGGCCGTCAATCCAGATCGCGTGATAGGCCGGGGTGCACGGGGCGACGGCCGCCGCCACTTGCCGGGCGTGCTTGTGGACAAGCGTGCCCAGGCCGTTCATGGCCGGGGTCGGCGGCGCCAGCACGTTGCGGGTATTGTCGCCGCAGGCCGCCAGCGTGCTCAGCAGGGAATCGTTGATGCCTTTGACCAGCGGCCGCAGTCCGCCTTTGACCACGCCGTGGAACTGGAAGGACTGGCGCGAAGTCACTCGCAGCGTGTTATTGCCATAGCGCGTGGCCAGTTCGTCGCACGCCAGGTACTGGGCGGGCGTGACTACTCCGCCCGGGATGCGGCAGCGCACCATGAAGATATACTTCTTGCCGGTCTTGCGCAGGTCGCGGTCATCCTGCTGGTAGCTCCCATGCGCCTTGAGCAACTGGGCATCATCATCGCTGAGGCACTCCGCCTGCGGGTCGGCCAGGGTTTCGGCGATCGTGCCCGCCAGGGTGGGGTTGCTCTCCTTCAGCAGTTCGTTGTGCGTGCGCGCGGGCGCGGCTGTCGTGTCGGCGGTCATATCAGGGCTCGCCAGTGTAGCGGACATTGTCATGGTGTCGATAGCCATGCGGCGCTTTGTGCCTACAGGTCGGAGGCGTAGGCGATGAGCTCGCGGTAGCGGGCCAGGATCACTTGGAGGGCGGCAACGAACGCAGCTTCCTTGAGAAAGCTGGGCGCCGCCTGGGGCGTCTCGAGCGTGATCTCGAACGGGCTTGGCCGGACCTGAGGTGGCGCGCGCAGAATGCCTTCGTAGCTGTGGCGGATAACCCCCTTGCGCGCTCGAAAGCCGTCAATCGTGCTGCTGCCGTTGCGGGGCAGAAACTGCTCGGCGGCCTGCAGCGCGGGCTCGATCAGGTCGTGGGTGAGCGTCGCCCCGTGCGCGTACCCGTAAAACCCGTGGCTCGTGTCGTCGGTATGCAGCGAGATAATCCCGTGGAAGCAGTGCGAGACCAGTTCCGATTCCAGTAGCTTCACCTCCGGCTCGCTCGAGCCTCGCCAGAACTCCCGATTAGGGTCCCGCCCGCTGCGGGCCTCACGGGTGCGGTCCTCGAACCCCGTCGGGTTGCACACCGGGTAGGCGAAGAGGCAGTAGCCCCGTGCCAGGTCTGGCTCGCGATCCAGCAGGCTGAGGAACCGGACCAGGGCGTGCACCCCCTCAGGCTCATCCCCATGTACCCCGGCGAATATCCCAACCCGCAGCGTGTCCCCACCCCCTCTAGGCCCCAGAAATAAGTAGCGCGGCAACTCATAGCTTTGGCCCCCAACCTCGAAATTGGCCCCGTGGTTGGAAACCAGGCTGGTCGAACTCGCCGCAATCCGTTCCAGCGGCGCCAGCAGGTCGCGGATAGACCGCCGCCGCGGCGCGGCCGGATGCGAAACCCCCACCCCCGTCGCAATGTTGTACTCGTTCAGCACGCAACTACAATTACACATTACTACACCATGTCAATCTCCTTACCGATAATATCTTTAATGGCTTATTTCAATGCACTATATCGGTCAATTCGCTATATGATACTGAAGTAGATTGTATTTATATGATACGCTGCCTGCCTGCTCTACGGTCCGTCACGCAGTGGTTCAGCACTGCCGTGGACCGGGCGTTCTCTCAAACCCCGGCGCCTACCCCCTGTTGCCCCGGTTAGCGGCCGGTGGTTCCCCGGTGTGTCTCCCATGTGGCCCGGGCCCCATGGGAGACACCCCGGCCACTCGCCGGGGAGACGCAGGCGACACTTGAGCGGTCCCGTAAGCACGCACCGACGACGGCTTTCCTGCGCGGCAGGCTTTGGGGATAACGCGAGCTACACTCCACGCCAGCTCCACGGGGCACGCCCGCAATGTACCCGACGGAAGTCGGGCCTAATTGGAATGGGCGGAGGACCAGCAGTCTGTTTGAATCTGCGCGGTAGTAGCACACAGCAATAGTAATGGAACCCAGCAGCCGAATGGGGCGCGTTCTTGTCATCTATCCTGAGAAGGGCTTCCTGGCGCTGGTTAGGCGGGCGCTGGCGGGGCTGCATGAAGTGGAGGCATTCGAGCAGCACCGGGCCGCGCTCAACAGGCTGGCCGCAGGCAGTGCATATGAAACCGTGCTTTGCGCGGTGCAGGATACTGCGGCGGCAATTGCGGTTTTTGAAAAGGCGCTGGCGGGCGCGCCCGGCACCCGCTTGATCGCTCTGGCCGTGAGCGAGGAGCAGCTCGGGCGTTTTCGGGACGAGTGGAATTCGGACGCCCGGCGCCGGGAGGCCAATCCCCGGGTCGGCCAGGCGTGGCTGCGGCTGCCCTGCACCGTGGGCGACCTGCTGGCGGTATGCGGCGCGCCGGCAGAAGGCCGGACGCGGCAGCCTGCGGAGGGCCCTGTGCGAGGCCGGCCTGCGCCGGCTCGCGCGGCGGGGGGTACGGAGCAGCACGGGACGGGCTTCGCGCCCGAGGCTGGGGCGCTGATCGAGGGTTACCGGCTGATTGCCTCGATCGGGCAGGGCGGGTTCGGCACCTTGTGGCTGGCGGCTAACGAGGCCACGGGGCGGCGAGTGGCCGTGAAGTTCGTGCGCGGCAAGGAGCGAGTGCCACAGGAACTCTCCGCACTGCGGAAATACGTTCATGTCGCCTCGCGCAGTGAACACCTGGTGCAGGTGGAGCACATCAATCACGATGAATCGGGTCTATGGATGGTGACGGAGCTGGCCGACTCCACGACCGGCGGCCATACTGGCGAATCCTACCGGGCGATGTCTTTGGCCAACCAGCTTCAGGCCCGGGGGCATCTGCCGGAGAGGGAAGCTGTTGGGATCGCCATCGGCGTGGGCCGAGGATTGTCGGTGCTGCATGGAGGGGGCTTGCTGCACGGAGACGTGGCGCCGGGCAACGTGCTGTGCGTGCGGGGGCGCTGGGTCCTGTGTGACCCAGGGCTCGTGTGCTTCATAGGCGAGCACGGCATTTGCCGGAATCGAACCTACTACCCCAATGGCCCGGCAGCCCGGCCGGGTGACGACCTTTATGCCGTCGGCCGCCTGCTCTGGGAAATGACGTCCGGCGTGGCGGAGATGATCTCGGGAGCCGAACGCCTGCGGCTTGAGGGCAACATGTTGGAGTTCCTGCTGAGAAGCGACCTGCCGCTAGCGAAGGTGATCTGCAGGGCGGCGGCCGAGAACCCGCAGCAGCGGTATCTGAACTCGGGCGAAATGCTGCGGGACCTGGAAACCGCAGCGGCAAAGCTGAACGGGGAACCTGAGGCACAGTGCGCGATCTACAACTTGCCGCGGCTCCGGACGTTGCGGACGGATGGGGCGCTGCCGCCACTCGCCGGTTCCTGACACCTCCAGGCGACTTGCAAGCGCATCCGGTTTTGAGTCCGCCGTATGGCAGGCAGGCATGGTGGAGCGAAAATTCACTCGCAGGTGGTTGGGATACCGGCTAAGGAAAAGGCCATGAGAAGCTCCTCCGCGACAAGTGGGAACATCCAACATCCAACATCCAACATCCAACATCCAATCCGCGGGGCTGGGACTGCCCTTGGATGTTGGATGTTGGATGTCGGATGTTGGATGTTCCCGTGCCGGCCTGGTTCATCCCCCCGAGGCACGTTGAGGTCAACATGGCGCCTTCCGATGTGCCTGCTGGTTCTCCTCGCGGCCTCGCTTCCATTCCTGGCCGGTTCGGCGCGTGCTGCTGAGCCCGGGCTGCCGAACCACTTCACCCGGCTGGAGGCCCTGCCGGCACCCAAGATCGTCGCCAGCTCGGAGCCCTACCCGGGCGGCAACTACGACGTGACCAATATTCTCCGCAACAGGCGCCAGAAGGAGTACTCCTCCAACGCCAAGGGCACCGACACCTTCATCGAGTTCAGCTTCGGCGCCCCGACCCAGATTGCGGCCTTCGGCCACGTTGACCGGAATGACCCGGCGACCATTGCCGCCTCCAAGCTCACGTTCCTGGACGGCGCGGGGGCGGTTATCAGCACGGTCCCGGTCAAGCACGTCAACCAGCGGGGCGGGAGGACGTTCCTTGTCCTGCCGTCGCCGGTGACGGCCTCGAGAGTGCGCTGGCAGGTGACCGAGCTGGGCAACGGCTTGGCGACCGTCGGCGGGGCCAACATCGCCTTCTACACTGGGGGCAAGGCGGAGTCTCTGCCGACCGGCGCCACCCTGCGAGCGCAAAGTTTGCAGGTAGTGGAAAGGCGCGGCAGTGACCTGGTGCAGCCGCTCAAGGTCACCCTGCACTACCCGTATGCCGAATCCGTGGACGGGGTCGTCCGCCTGCCGGGTGAAGCCGGCGAGCCGGTTCACCTGCACTTCGGCACACAGACCGTCGAGCTGCGGGTGCCCGCCGTGACGGCCAGAAAAGTGGTCGAGGTGCAACTCGAGGCCGCCGGGCACGCGCTGGGGGCGTGGGACGCGGCCCTGGAACCCGTCCGCCAGATGGAGATCTTTATCCTGCCGCACTCGCACAACGACATCGGCTATACCGCTCTGCAGGCCGACGTGGTGAAGAAGCAGAGCAGCAATATCGAAACGGGTCTGCGCCTCGCCAAGGCCACCGCCGATTACCCCGAAGGCGCGCGCTTTGTATGGAACACCGAAGTCCTGTGGTGCGTGGACAACTACCTGCGCCAGGCCACGCCCGGGCAGCGCGCCGCCTTCATCGCCGCCGTCCAGGCCGGCCAGATCGGGCTGGATGCCTTCTACTGCAACATTCTCACCGGCCTGTGCCGGCCCGAGGAACTGCTCAACCTGATGGGCTACGCCACCCGCCTTTCGGCCGAGTGCGGCGTGCCCATCGAGTCGGCGATGATCAGCGATGTGCCAGGCTACACCTGGGGCACCGTGTCGGCTATGGCCCAGGCCGGCGTGAAGTACTTCTCGTTCGCCCCGAACTACTTCGACCGCATGGGCAGCACCATGAAGGAGTGGCAAAACAAACCCTTCTGGTGGAGAGGCCCCGACGGCAAAAGCCGCGTGCTCTGCTGGTGCCCGTCGCGCGGCTACGCTCTGGGCCACCTCATCGGCGACGGCGAGGCCCTGGCGCGCTTCATCCCGAGCTACCTCGCGGAGTTGGAGACCAACCGCTACCCCTACGACATCACCTACCTCCGCTGGAACGTGCACGGCGACAACGGCTCGCCGGATGAGAAGGTATCGGACGTCGTGCGCGACTGGAACGCCCGCTATGCCTGGCCGCGCCTGACGATCAGCACGACCGCCAACGCGTTCCGCGCCTTCGAGCGCCGTTACGGCAACAAGCTCCCCCAATACACCGGCGACTACACCCCGTATTGGGAAGACGGCGCCGCCTCCTCGGCCTTCGAAACCGCCCTCAACCGCGCCTCTGCCGAGCGCCTCGTGCAGGCGGAGACCCTCTGGGCCATGCGCGACCCGGGCATGTTCCCGGCCACGGCGTTCCATGACGCCTGGCGCAACATCCTGCTCTACAGCGAGCACACCTGGGGCGCGCACAACAGCATCAGCGCCCCCGACCTCCCCTTCGTCCGCGATCAGTGGAAGGTGAAGCAGGGCTACGCTCTTGACGCTGACAAAGAATCCCACGACCTGCTGGGCGAGGCGCTCCAAAGCCCGAACGGCGCCTCGCCCTCCCTCTTCGGCCTGGATGTCTTCAACACCTCCTCGTGGCGCCGCACCGGCCTGGTCACGCTCTCGGCCCAGCAGTCCGCCGCCGGCGACCGCGTTACCGACGACCGCGGCAAAGTCGTCCCCTCCCAGCGCCTTTCCACTGGTGAACTCGTCTTTCTTGCCCGCGACGTGCCGCCCTTCTCCGCCAGGCGGTTCCACGTGGAAGCCGGGGCGCCCGCGCTGCCCGGCAAAGCAAAGGCAAACTGCGCCACCCTCTCGCACCCCGCCTTCACGGTGACGATTGACCAGCGCACGGGCGGCATTGCCAGCCTCTTCAGCCGCAAGCTGCACCGCGAACTGGTGAACTCCAACACCCCAACCGCCTTAAACGATTACTTCTACCTGCCGGGCTCCGACCTGAAGGGCCTGGAGCGCAACGGAGCGCCGCGCATCACCATCAAGGAGAACGGCCCGCTCGTGGCCTCGCTCCTGGTCGAGTCCGACGCCCCCGGCTGCAAGCGCCTCGCGCGCGAAGTGCGGGTCGTGGATGGACTCGATGACGTGGAGATCATTGACACGGTGGACAAGCTACCCATCCGTGCCAAAGAAGGCGTGCACTTCGGCTTCGGTTTCAACGTGCCCGGGGGCATGCCGCGCTTCGACGTCGGCTGGGCCGAAGTGAGGCCCGAGTTGGACCAGATACCCGCCGCGTGCAAGAACTGGTTCAGCGTGCAGCGCTGGGTGGACATCTCGAACAGCAAATTCGGAGTGACCTGGGCCCCGGTGGATGCGCCCCTCGTTGAGTTGGGCGGCGTCACGGCCAACCTCATCGGCTCGCAGACCGATCCCAGCGTCTGGATCCATCACCTCGCCCCGTCGCAGACCATTTACTCCTGGGTGATGAACAACCATTGGCACACCAACTATCGCGCCGACCAGGAAGGCCCTACCGTCTTCCGTTACGCCATCCGCCCCCATAAACGCTTTGCGCCCGACGAGGCGGTCCGGTTCGGCACGTCCTGCTCCCAGCCGCTGATCGTTGCCCCCGCCGCCGGGGCAGTTTTAGCCAGGCCGCGCCTTACCCTGTCCTCAGACAAGGTCGTCATCACTGCCTTGAAGCCGAGCGACGACGGCAAAGGCTGGATCGTCCGCCTCTTCGGCGCCTCGGGACAACCGCAGCGCGTCAAACTTGCCTGGGCCGAGCCGCCCCCGCGCCAGCTTTGGCTGAGCGGCACCAGCGAGAAACCCATGCGGAAGGTCGGGCCCACGATAGAAGTTCCCGCCTGGGGCATCGTCACTCTGCGGGCGGAGTAAGGGGAGCCCTCACGCCAAAAGCAGGGACACGTAAGCCCTATCCACGCATGTATCGCGTCACCCGGTTTAAAAGCGGCCTGCGCGTTGCCACGGCAGAGATGCCGCACATGATGAGCGTGAGCGTGGGGGTGTGGATCGGGGTCGGCTCGCGTTACGAGCCGGCGCCGCTCAACGGGGCCTGCCATTTCATCGAGCACCTGCTGTTCAAGGGCACCAGGAAGCGCTCGGCCCGGGAAATCTCCCAGGCGGTCGAAGGCATCGGCGGCTACCTCAATGCCTTTACCAGCGAGGAGGCCACGTGCTTCCACGCCCGCGCGGCGCACGGTCGCTTTCCCGAGCTGCTCGACGTGCTGCTGGACATGCTGCTGCACTCAAGGTTCGACCCGGTGGACATCGCCAAAGAGCGCGAGGTCATCAAAGAGGAAATCGCCATGTACTTGGACGAGCCGCAGCACCAGGTGCAGGAGCTGCTCAACGCGACGCTCTGGCCCGGACAGCCTCTCGGCCTGCCAATCACCGGCACGGCCCAGACCCTCGACGCGATGAACCGCTCGCGCCTCCTGGGGCACCTGCACGCCAGTTACGTGGCTGGCAACACGCTGGTGGTGGCGGCGGGCAGACTCAAACACCGCCAGGTGGTCCGGGCGGTCGAGCGCTACACCGCCGGCCTTGACCGCGGCGCGCCGCCGCGCTTCAGCCCCGCCCATACGGACCAGCAGGGACCGCGGATTTGCCTCTTCACCAAGCAAACCGAGCAAACCCAAATTGCCCTGGGCATTCGCACCTGTTCGCGCCAGGACGACCGCCGCTATGCCGTGCGTCTGCTCAACACCATCCTCGGCGAGAACAGCAGCTCCCGGCTCTTTCAGCACCTGCGCGAAGACCTCGGCCTGGCCTACTCCATCTACAGCACGCCCAGCTTCTTCGGCGATACCGGCGACCTGGTCATCTCCGCCGGGCTGGACACGGGCAACCTGGCCAAGGCGCTGCGGCTGATCATGGGCGAGTTGCGGCGCCTGCGCGAAACCACTCCGGGCGCCGCCGAGCTACGCCGCGCGCGGGATTACCTCATCGGCCAGATAGACCTCGGCCTGGAAAGCACCGATAACCAGATGAACTGGCTGGGCGAACAACTGCTCGGCTACGGCCGAATCCTGCCTCCGGCGCAAATCAAGCGGCGCCTGACCCGGGTCACCGCGGCCGAAATCCGGGCCGCCGCGCGCGACTTCATCCGCCCTGAAGGCTTGAACCTGGCGCTGGTCAGCCCGTTGAAGTCCGCCAGCCGGCTGGCCCGGATGCTGAGGTAAAGCGCGGTTCGGGTCTGGCACGCAAGGCGAGCCACCGGGCCCCGGCTTGGAACAAGCCTCCCGAGAAGGCTCAGGCTTCGCCTTGTGCCCGGCAGTTAGTTTTTCTCATTTTGTGCTTGCAGTGTGGCAGGATTGTTCCTAGACTCGGTAAAACCGAAAGCCCAATCCAAGTTCCTGGCGACAGGAGCGTGGCTTTCGTTCTCTAAACGCAAATGACTACAAAATTCAGCCTATGAAACAGACCTCCGTTTCACTCCGACCTCGACCTTGCCTTCGCGGGCTGGTATTGGCCCTGGCGGCTACTGCGCTGTCCAGTTACGTTACACTCGGCGTGCCCTATGCGTCCCAGATCACGCGCAGCGGCAACACGGTATCTTTCGTCCTGAACCAGAACGCTCAGGGACTGGTGGTGTTGCGCAATGGCGCCAACCCGACTTACCCGGGCACCAATGCCGGGCCGCTCAGCTTCGACATGACCGGCTTCACGACCTATTCCATCATCGTGACAGGCAGCACGGTCGTCGGCTGGTCACAATATGTCCCGGACGGTTGGGACCGGAACTTCTGGTATCCATCGAGCGTGTCCATCAACAAGAACCCGGCGAGCACGAACTTCGGCAAAGTGTACATCTGCAACAACTGGAACGGCAGCGGTTCTACCGCGGGTGGACGTATTACTGCCGACGGCATGTATGTCTTGCGGGCGGACGGTGTGGCCTTGGGATCGAACTACACCGGCGGCCTGCAATGGACGAGTGATGGCACGTCCTATTCCAGGCCGTACAAGAGCTGCATCGGGCCGGACGACCACCTCTACGTCACAAGCTACTACGACGACCTGGCGTTCGAGTTCAATGACGACATGAGTGTCGCTACGCAGTTGATTGATGCTTCCAACAAGAGCTCCGGCCAATATGTGGAAAGCCTCTGGGTGGAAGGCACCCAGGCCGCGGGGAATCGGAAGCTCTACCTCGTGGACTCCCACTACCTCGATACCCGGGTCGGCCTGATCGAGTATGATCTCAACGGGAACGCGACGGCCACGTCCGGCGACACGGGCACCCAGGTTATTGGCCCGACGTTCTTCACGTTTTATCCGCGCGACGTGGGACGCGACAAGAACGGCAATTGGTACATGAGCCAGTACCGGGCCAGCACGGGCCAGGCGCCGGCGGTCAGCCGATTTGACGGGACCCTTGCGTGGCCAATCAATACCTCGGTGTGGGACACGAGCGAGAATTACATCTATACGCTAGGCCTGGCCATCAATGATACCGACCAGACTGTGGCCGTGGGATCCGTCTCCGGCGTGGGCCCGGTGGACATTTTTGACATGAACACGGGCGCGTTCATCGAGGAGTTCCGGGCCGGCAACAACATCCGGCGGCTGGACTATGACATCGCCGGGAACCTGGTCACGGTGGACAACTCGACGGAGTACGTCCGGTTCTGGTCGAGGGGCGGCTACACGGTCGCTACGACCAAATCCGACGGCACCTTTAGCCTGATGAAGCCTTCCATCAACGTCAGCGTGGCGGCCACGACGGACACGACGTCCATGGATACCACGCAGCCGCCCGGAGTGTTTACCTTCACGCGCACGGGCGACACCACCCTGGCCTTGCCGGTCGGCTACACCCTGACGGGCACGGCAACCAATGGGGTTCAATACCAGCATCTTTCCGGCACCGTAACCATCCCGGCGAGCGCCAGCTCCCAGACGCTCAACGTGGTGGCCATCCCCTATTCGCCTGCCGGCCCGACCCGGAGCGTGATTCTGAGCATCAACACCAGCAACACGTATTCACCCAGCGCGCCCACCACGGACACCGTGTGGATCGTGGATACGAACACGCCGACCATTTCCATTTCGCTCAAGGACTCGCAATTCTACGAGCGGACCAATGACTTCGCGCGTTTCACGTTGACGCGCCTGGGCGATACGAACGTGTCGATCTCCTCAGTCAACCTCACTTACGGCGGCACCGCGGTGCAAGGCACGCAGTGGTATCCCTCCTCCACCAGCACCAACTTCAATAACGGAGACCAGACCGTGGACATTTATGTGCTGCCCATTCATGACGGCGTAGTGACCGGCCCGTCCACCGTGACGGCTACGGTTGCTCCCGCCGGGGACGGCTCCTATATCGTGGGCACGCCATCGACCGCCGGACCCACCATACGGGTGGACTCGGATGACCCGCCGGAAACGGTAATCTGGTCGGACAGCCTCAGCACGGATACCTCGGCCAACTGGACGTACTACTTTGGCACCACCAACGGAGCCGCGCTCGACTACACTATCAACGTTGAGCCCGACTTCAGCTCTCTGCCGCAGATCGGAAGCTGGCCCTTCGACTACGGCTACCTGGGAATCCCCTCCGCCCCACATACCACGGACGGTTCCACCAAGGGGCTGTACCTGACGGTGAACAAGAATGACACCCAGCCGGCGGCCGGGGCGCTGAACTTCTATCCGACGGGCCAAAGGTTTAGCGGCAACTACGCCCTGCGGTTCGACATGTTCCTGATGCAGAACAACTCGGCGTCCACTACGGAATATGCGCTGTTCGGCATCAACCATGACGGCCTGCATACAAATTGGTTCCGCAGCAGCCCGACGGGTTTCAACGGCGTTGACCCGACGAGTTGGTCCTTCGACGGCCTGTTCTATGATGTCGAGGCTGACGGTTCGGCCCTGGGCGATTATGTTGGCTGGAGCGCACCGACGACCGCCAACCACAATCCGACGCCGCTGCCAGCCGGCTCGGCAAACCCCGGGGTGAACGCCTCAAGCCTCACCAGCGTCTTCAAGACGCCGCCCTGGACGCCGGGTGCCGGGGCAGGCGGAGCAGCCGCCAACGAGTACGGAACCTCCACGCCCATCTGGGCGGATGTGGAACTCGCTCAGGTCAACGGCGTGGTCTCGTGGTACATCAACCACACGCTGATCTTCGCCTACACCAACGCCACGCCATACACCAGCGGCAACATCATGCTGGGTTACGAGGACGGCTACGATTCAATCGGCAGCCGCGGAGGCTCGGTGATTTACGCCAATGCGCGTGTGATCAGCCTTGCCAATCCACACATCGCGGCCACGGCTCTGTCGAGCGGCAACGTCGTGATCAGGTTCACTGCGAATGCGGGCGACGTGCCGGGGCAGTTCACACTCCAGCAGTCATCTCCTTCAGTCAGGGGCGCATACACCGATACCAG
Organism: Candidatus Acidiferrum sp.; assembly: GCA_035541055.1. Lineage (GTDB taxonomy): Bacteria > Verrucomicrobiota > Verrucomicrobiia > Limisphaerales > UBA8199 > JAPLUA01. Next base: position 18,476 of record DATKNZ010000507.1, read on the forward strand.
CTCCGTCATTACGTCGCTCGGTGGCGGCTCCTTCCAGGCAGTCAAAGCCTTGGGAGCCAACCCGACGTTCTACCGGATCAGAAGACTCTACTAACACCCACCCCCTGCCTCCTCGCCTGAGCCGGGCCGCTTCTGCCTGGCCAGGCGCTGGTGGGATCCGGGTGCCTGGCTCTCGCCGTGGCCCCATAGCGAAGCCCCGCGGGGGCGAATACAGATCGGGGGCCGGATTCCTGATCCGGCCCTGCTCGCTGGCTCAGGTTGGCCGTGTGCCCAACTCCACGAGCAGAATGCTCGTACCTGCGGCGAAGCCCGGTAGCTCTGCCGAGCTGCTTTCCGCCCAAAAAATCCCCAAAAATGGGGCTTGATTCGGCCTGCGGCGCCTCCTATATTGCGCGCTCTTTTCAAGAGAAAGCGATCTGATTTATGCGACGTCCGAAAGGCATCAAGACGAAGAAGTCCGCGGCCAAGCGGTTCAAGATCACGGCTGGCGGCAAGGTGTTGCGCTCGGCTGCCGGCCGGCGGCACCTCTGCCAGACCAAGAACCCCAAGCGCCGCCGCAGCCTCCGCGGCACGAGCGTGGTGGACGCCACCGACGCCTATCGCATCACCCAGAGCCTGCCGTTCAGCCACTAAGGCAACCCTCCGCTCTCAACGCGTCATAGATTATGCGAGTCACCAACGCCCCCGCTTCCCGCAAGCGCCGCACAAGAATGATCCGGGCCGCCAAAGGCTTCCGGATGCGCCGCTCCAAGCTCTATCGCTACGCTTCCGACGCCGTGGACCACGGCCGGCAGTACGCCTTCCGCGACCGCCGGGTCAAGAAGCGCACCTTCCGCGCGCTGTGGCAGGTCCGCATCAATGCCGCCGCGCGCGCCGCCGGCACGACCTACAGCCGCTTCATGGAAGGCCTCAAGGCCGCCAAGGTCGCGCTGGATCGCAAGATCCTGGCGGACATCGCCGCCACGGACGCCGCGGCATTTAGCGAGCTGGTGAAGGTCGCCCAGGGCGCCTTGAAGTCCAAGGCCGCCAAGGCCTAAAGTTTACCAACTTTCATCAGGCAACCGGGCGGCCGGAACGGCGCGCCCGTTTTTTATGCTCCTATGAGTTTCCTGGACCAAGTCGAACCGCTCAAGCAATCGGCGCTGGCCGAGCTGCGGGCCGCGCCGGACCTCACCGCGCTCGAACAGGCCCGCGTGAGCTACCTGGGGGCGAACGGCAAGTTCACCGCCCTCATGAAAGAACTGGGCAGGCTGCCGAAAGAGGAAAAGCCCGCCGCGGGCAAGGCGATTAACGGGGCGAAGGTTGACCTGGAGGCCGCGCTGGCGGCCCGCCGGAGCGAACTGGAGCTCAAAGCCGCCTTGCCCAAGGAGCCTACCGACTTCACCCTGCCCGGCCGCCGCCGCGTGCTGGGCAAGCTCCACCCGCTCACGCAGGTCACCGAGGACATCGTCCGCAGCTTCCGCAAGATCGGTTTTGTCGTCGCCGATGGCCCCGAGGTCGAGGACGAATACCATTGCTTCGACGCGCTCAACACCCCGGCCGACCACCCGGCGCGGGACACGCAGGATACCTTCTACCTGGCGAACACGAAACCAGGAGCGCAGCCCTCAACTCTCAACCCTCAACCTTCAGCGCTGCTGCGCACCCACACATCGTCGGTGCAAATACGTGTCATGGAGAAGCAGCAGCCCCCTGTGCGCATCATCGTGCCAGGGCGCGTCTATCGCCGCGACAATGCGGACGCCACGCACAATCCAACCTTCCACCAGGTGGAAGGCCTTTACGTGGACCGCAATGTCACCGTGGGCGACCTCAAGGGCACCGTCGAGTTCGTCTTCAAGGAACTGATGGGCGAGGAGACGCGCATCCGCTTCCGCCCGCACTATTTCAGCTACACCGAGCCCAGCTTCGAGATAGACTTCAGCAGCGCCCTGACCCGCAAGATGGGCAAGGAATGGCTGGAGATCGCCGGCTGCGGCATGGTGCATCCGCAGGTCTTCGAGAACGTCGGCTACGACCCGGAGGTCTGGACCGGCTGGGCGTTCGGTTTCGGCATCGAACGCATCGCCATGATCCGCTACGGCATCAACGACATCCGGCTCTTCTACGAGAATGACGTGCGGTTCCTGCGGCAGTTCTGACGCCCATGAAAGTCACTTACAACTGGCTCAAGCAATACGTCGCGTTCGGTTGGTCCCCCGCCGAACTGGCCGAGCGCCTGACCATGCTCGGCATCGAAGTCGAGGGCGTGCAGAAGCTCGGCGGCGAGTTCGAGGGCGTCGTCGTCGCCCAGGTCATTACCAAAGACAAGCATCCCAACGCCGACAAGCTCAGCCTCTGCCGTGTCAACGATGGCAAGGCCGAGCGCCAAATCGTCTGCGGGGCGCATAACTTCAAAGCCGGCGATAAGGTGCCGCTCATCCTGCCGGGCGCCAGCCTGCCCGCCAAACCCGGCGAGGCGCCGTTCACCATCAAGGTGGGCAAGATTCGCGGCGTGGAGTCGCAGGGCATGATGTGCTCTCCGCAGGAGCTGAGCCTCGGCAATCTCGTCGAGGGCCTGCTCATCCTGCGCGAGGACGCCAGGGTCGGCCAGCCCTTCGCCGATTACCTCGGCCGGAGCGGCAGCGATGTAGTCTATGACCTGGAGATCACACCAAATCGCCCCGACCTCAACAGCGTGATCGGCATCGCGCGCGAGATCAGCGCGGTGACCGGCAACCCGCTCAAGCGGCCGCAAATCGAGCTCCAGGAAAGCGGTGCGCCCGCCGCAGACCTTGTCTCCGTGCGCCTCGAAGACCCCGAGTTGTGCCCGCGCTATACCGCGCGCGTTATCCGTGGCGTGAAGATCGCCCCCAGTCCCGACTGGCTGAGCAGCACGCTGGAGAAGGTCGGCGTCCGCAGCATCAGCAACGTCGTGGACGTGACCAATTACGTGATGCTGGAGACCGGCCAACCGTTGCACGCCTTCGATTACCATTTGCTCCAAGGCAGCACCTGTCCGGCTATCGTGGTTCGTCACGCCGGTGAGGGTGAGAAGTTCAAAACCCTGGACGGCCAGGAGCGCGCGCTCACCAGCCAGATGCTCCTCATCGCCGATGAAACGAAAGCCGTCGCTTTGGCAGGTGTCATGGGCGGCCAGAACAGCGAGATCGGCGCCAACACGGTGGACGTCCTCATTGAGAGCGCCTGCTTCAAGCCGCAGAATATCCGCGCCACTTCCAAGAAGCTCGAACTGCGCACCGAGTCCTCCTATCGCTTCGAGCGCGGAGCGGACATCGGTATCTGCGATTGGGCGAGCCGGCGCGCGGCGCAGTTGATCCTGCAGACAGCCGGGGGCGCCCTCGCTCCCGCGGCTGTAGATGCCTATCCAAAGCCTTTCGAGCCAAAGCAGATTGCCCTGCGCCACGCGCAGACCGATGCCGTGCTCGGCATCGCCGTGCCTGTCGAACAGCAGGTTCAATTCCTGGAACGCCTGGGGCTGGAGGTCGCGCAAGCCGCAGCCGGGGCCGGTCCGGCCGGAGGCAAAGCCCGGCAAACAACCGTCTTCAGGGTGCCGTCCTTCCGTGTGGACCTGAAGCGGGAGATTGATCTGATCGAAGAGGTGGCGCGGCTCTATGGCGTGGACAGGATTCCCGCCACTCCGCCGCGCGGCGCCATCGGCGCGAACGCCTACGACGCCGTCCACGATCAACTCGCCGAGGCCCGCCGCATCCTGACGGGTCTTGGCCTGACCGAGGCGCAAGGTCAGACGCTCATCTCCGATGCCGCGGGGCGGCTTGCCGGCGCGACCGGCCTTGTCCCCCTCGCCAACCCGCTGAGCAATGACATGAATGTCCTGCGCCCGAGCCTCCTGCCGGGTCTGCTGGACGCCCTGCGCCATAACATCAGCCGCAAGTCCTACGACGTGGCCCTCTTCGAGTTGGGCCGCGTTTTCCGTGCCGCGGAGGCATCCGGGCCTGGCGGCTCCGGGAGCGGCTCGCCGGCTGTCGGCGAGCAGCGGTGCGTGGCCATCGCCTTAACGGGCCAGCGCAACCCTCTCTTCTGGAGTGGAGATGACCGCGAGGCCAGGTTTGACACCTACGACCTCAAGGGCCTGCTGGAGGAATTCCTGGAGCAGTTCGGGCTGCGCGGCATGACCTACGTGCGCCGCCCGGAAAGCACCGCGCTGTTTCTCGAATCGGCCACCGTGCACCTGGGCAGGTTCCAGCTCGGCGAGTTCGGCCAGTTGCTCCCGCCGCTCGCCCGCCAATACGACTTGCGCGACGCCGTGCTCCTGGCCGAACTGAACCTCGACCTGCTGCTGGCGCGGCGCAACACAAGCAAGTCCTTCCGCCCGCTGCCCGCGTTCCCGGCCATCCGCCGGGACATTGCCATGATCCTGCCCGAGGCGACCACGCACGAGGCGATCCTCCAGGCCGTGAGGCAGGCCAGGCCGGCCAACCTCGAAACCGTGGAACTCTTCGACGTCTTCCGCGGCAAGAATGTCCCGGCGGGCCAGAAGAGCGTGGCCTACGCGTTCACGTACCGTCAGGCCGAGCGAACATTGACCGATGCCGAGGTCAACGCCGCGCACGAGAAACTGGTTGTCCAGTTGCAGCAGCGCCTGGGTGCGGTCGTGCGCGAATAGCCGGACACGCCAGCGGAGCCCCGCCGGGCTATCCGTACTTCCCGAAAGACCGCTCCGTATAGGTGCGGATTGCGCGCCAAAGATTCTTACGGGACAGTTATCGAGCGATTTGTGGCTATGAGCCTCGGCTTCCTTAACAACCCAGCCAGAGGTGCACGGACCCACTTTGATCGTAGAACGGCTGGCCTATGAAAGTGTTGTTGCGCAACACGCTGACCAACGAGTTCTACCAGGGTCCGGACCGCTGGACGCCCGACGAGCAGCAGGCGCTCGACGTCAAACAGACTTCGCGCGCCGTCGAACTCGTCTTCGATGCCGGGCTGGAGCACGTCGAGGTCCTGCTCTGCTACGAAGACCCCCGCTATAACATCGTGCTGCCGGTTTCCCGGTAGCGCCCCGACTTAGAAACCGTCTTCCTTCTCCCGGAACAGGAGATTGAAGGTCGTCAACGACCCGTAAGAACGCGTGACGTATTGCTGCAGCTCCACTTTTTCCGCGTCGGTGAGCTTGTCATGCGCATTGATCTTCTGCTCCAGCACCCGGAGGTTGTCGCGGACCATGACGATCTTGTGGAAGAACGTCTCCAGGGGCAGCTCCTTGGTTGCCAGCGCCGGGTCCGAGGAATGCAGCACCAGCCGGCCCCGATGCCAGCGCGCGCCCAGGCGGCCCGTGGCCGACTCGGGCTTCTCCAGCCCCAGCTTCTGAATCGTGGCCTCCACCGTCTGCTGCACCAACTGTCCCAGCGGGAGCTCCAAGCCCCGGATGCTGGCCTGTGCTTCTGCCGGCTCCAGACCGCTCGGCTCCGGCGCCAGCGTGCGCCGACCGTCGTCAAACTGGACATCGGCCGTGGCCTCCGCGATAGCCTTGACCAGCCCGACCCCGTATTGCGGGTGCCTCACCTTCATGCCGATGTGCAAACCTTCGATCTTCATGCACCCATTCTAAGCGCGTACCGGCCCCTGAGGGAATTCGGAAGTCAGGCCCTGCCGCCGCTGCGTGCGACCGAAGCGGGAATCGATTGACAAAGTGCCGGCCAGGTTGTGCTATCGTGCGCGGGCCTTATGCGGCGTGTATTCCGGCCCTGGCATCATGAAGAAATATAACGTCGGCATCGTCGGTTAC
>DATKNZ010000508.1:0-8558 GCA_035541055.1 Candidatus Acidiferrum sp.
CGGTGGCTTGAGCAACACGCCCTCACGTCGGCTGCGACAACGCTCTCAGCCGGGCACGTTGGCGTGCAGCTCCTTCAGCCAGACCTCGGCCTCGGAATCGCTCGGCGCGCGCCAATCGCCGCGCGGGGAGAGCGAGCCGCCTGAGCCAACCTTCGGCCCATTGGGGATGGCGGAACGCTTGAACTGGCTGATCTTGAAGAAGCGATACAGGAACACGTTAAGCCACTTCTTAATCGTGCGCAGGTCGTATTGCTGGCGCTTCTCGGGCGGGAGCAAATCCGGCCAGGCGCCGCGGTGCTTGTCGCCCCAGGCGTGCCAGGCCAGGAAGGCGACCTTGCTGGGCCGGAAGCCGTGACGCGTAATGAAGTAGAGGTTGAAATCCTGCAGCTCGTAAGGGCCAACCATGTCCGCAGTCTTCTGGGCGGGGCGGGTCGAGTCGCCCGTGGCATGAGGCACCAGCTCGGGCGAGATTTCTGTGGCCAAAATGGCTTCCAGCGTGGCGTTAGTCGCCGCATCAAACTGGCCCGAGGACACGACCCAGCGGATCAGGTGCTGGATGAGCGTCTTGGACACCGAGCAGTTGACGTTGTAGTGGGACATGTGGTCGCCGACGCCGTAGGTCATCCAGCCAAGCGCCAGCTCGCTCAGGTCGCCTGTGCCTAGCACCAGCGCCTGGTGCAGGTTCGCCAGGCGGAACAGGTGCGAGGTCCGCTCCCCCGCCTGCACGTTCTCGAACGTCACATCATACACCGGCTTGCCGTGGGCGAAGGGGTGGCCGATGTCGTGGAACATCTGCTTGCACGCGGGGCGGATGTCAATTTCGCCCGCCGTGACGCCAAGGGCCTTCATTAGGTTACGGGCATTGCCCAGCGTGAGCTTGCTGGTGGCAAAGCCGGGCATCGTGTAGGCCAGGATGTTCTTCCGCGGCAGGCCCATCCGGTCCATCGTCCTGGCGGCTACAATAAGCGCCTGGGTCGAGTCCAGGCCCCCGGAAATGCCGATCACAACCCGCTTGGTCGCGGTGACCGAAAGCCGCTTCAGCAGACTGTGGACCTGGATGTTGTAAGACTCGAAGCAGCGCTGATCGAGAACCCGCGCATCGCTCGGTACATAAGGGAACCGCGCGATATCCCGCCTCAGCGGCACTTTCCCGGCAGGCATGCGGAACTCGAAGAGCACGCGCCGCATAGTGCGCAGCCGGTCGCGGTAGTCTCCCACGGAGTCCGTGAAGCTGCTCAGCCTCATGCGGTCCTGGGCCAGCCGCTCCAGGTCAATGTCCGCCGTGATCATCTGCTCCTTCTCGGCAAAGCGCTCGGACTCGGACAGTAGGTCGGAGTTCTCGTAGATCAGCGCGTGCCCGTCCCAGGCCACGTCTGTGGTGGACTCGCCCGGCCCGGCGCAGGAATAAAGGTACGCCGCGATGCACTTGCCCGATTGCGACGCGCAAAGCTTGTGGCGGTATTCGGCCTTGCCGATGGTGATGTTGCTGGCGGAAAGGTTTACCAGCACGGTTGCGCCCGCCAGCGCCGCGAACGTGCTGGGTGGAATGGGCGCCCACAAATCCTCGCAGATCTCGGCGTGGAGGCGGAAACCCTCAAGGTTGCCTGCCTCGAAAATGAGGTCGTTGCCGAACAGCACCTGCCGGCCCAGAAAACGCACCTCCCGGCTCACAGCGTCGCGGCTCGAAGCAAACTGCCGCTTCTCGTAATACTCGCGGTAATTGGGCAGGTAGGTCTTGGGCACCAGACCCAGCACCCGCCCGCGGTAGATCACCACGGCGCAGTTGAAGAGCTTCTCCTCCAGCGCCAGCGGGCAGCCCACGACCAGCATCGGGGTCAGGCTGGCGCTGGCCTCAACCAACCGCCCGACCGCCGCCCGGCTCGCGTCCAGCAGCGCGTCCTGGTGGAACAAATCATCGTTGGTGTACGCGGAGATGCCCAATTCCGGGAACAAGGCTACGGCGACGTGGGCTCTGGACGCCTGCCGCGCCAGCACCAGCGTGCGCTCCAGGTTGAATGCCGGGTCCGCTACGCGCAGCGACGGAATACAGACCGCCGCCCGTATCATCCCGTGGGAGTAGATCGAGTCAAAACGCTTCGGCATGGGGCTTCACTTACCGCAAAGGCCTTGCTTTTCCAATGTTAAACTGAGCGAGCAACAGGAGCGCAGGCTTAAGCCGTACGCAGAAGACCTTTAACGCAAAGGCGCAAAGGAGCGAAGACGCAAAGGTCTTGAACGTCTGAGCCCGTGGGCTTGGACGTCACTGTCTGGCCTTACCGGGTTCGGATCAAGGGGTCTCTTCCGCTTTGCGCCTTTGCTCCTTTGCGCCTTGGCGTTGAGTTCCCAATGCGCTGTTACCGCTGACACTTGCGCTCCTATCCAGCCTCGCCCGCCATTGACGCCGCACGGCTTGCCCCCCACACTGAACCAAGACTCTCTATGGGCGCACAATGGAAGCAAGCCGGGCGCGAAGCCAACGCGCAGAAGAAGGGCCAGTTGACCGTCAAGCTGGTCCGCGAAATCATGGTCGCCGCCAAGCTCGGCGGGCCCGACCCTGACCTGAATCCCCGTCTCTTCGCCGCGGTCGAGAAGGCCCGCAAAGCCTCTGTCTATCGCGACACCATCGAGCGCGCCATCAAGAAAGGCTCCGGGCAGACGGAGGATAAGGTAGCCTACGAACTGGTCACCTATGAAGGCTTTGCGCCCCACAAGGTCCCGGTCGTCATCGAATGCCTTACCGACAACCGGCACCGCACTGCGCCGGAAATCCGCAACCTCTTCAAGGCCGGCTCCCTCGGCCAGCCCGGCAGCGTCGCCTTCTTCTTCAACCACCTCGGGGTGGTCGAAGGCACGCATGCCGACGCAAACCGCGACGCCGAAGCCGATGCCATTGAAGCGGGCGCCCAGGAAATCGAGCCGCTCGAGCCCGAGGAAATCCCCCCGGGCCAGAAAGGCGCGCGCTTCCTGACCGAGATCAAGGACCTGGACCACGTTTCGAAAGCCCTGAAAGCAGCCGGCTGGACCATCAGCTCAGCCGAGATACGTTACCTGGCCAAGAACTTTACCGAGTTGAGCGACTCCGCCCACAAGGAAGTGGCCGATTTTCTCAACGCGCTCGACGACCACGATGACGTCCATCGGGTCTACGCGGCGATGCGGTAGGACGGCCCTCGTTCCGCTCAGCGCCGCAGGTCCTCGCGCAGCGTGGTCAGCCCCTTGGCCACGGCGAAGCGCGTCAGGCCGGCGATGCTGTGGATATCGAGCTTGCGCATGATCCGCTCGCGATGAGTTTCGATCGTGCGCACCCCCACGTTGAGCATCTGGGCGATTTCCTTGTTGCTGCAGCCTTTTGCGATGTGAACCAGCACCTCCCGCTCCCGGGCAGTCAGTTTCCCCAGCTCCTGCCCTGCGCCGTTGGCGCCCGCGAATTGACTCAGGGCGACCCTGGCAATCTCCGGATTGAAGAAGCTCTCGCCGCGGTTGACGGTCTCGATCGCGTTCACCAACTGCTCGATGGGTGAGTTCTTCAAAACGTAGCCATGCGCGCCGGACTGGAGGATGCGCAATACGTACTCGGCGTGCTGATGCATGGACAGGACGAGCACCTTCACCTGCGGCAATTCCTTGCGCAGCGTGGCGGCGACCGTAAGGCCGCTCAGGTGCGGCATGTCTATGTCCAGAAGCACCAGGTCGGGCAGCAGTTGCCTGGCCTTGGCCAGGGCCTCGCGCCCATCGGCGGCTTCGCCCACGACCATGAGCTCCCGCCGGCGCGAGAGCAGGGAGCCGATGCCTCGGCGCACCAGCGGATGATCGTCCGCCAGCAATATGCGAATGGGGGCTTTCATTGGGATACTGTCTTCTGCGAGGCCGGCACGGCGGGCCCCGGCGACCCCGGCGCGGCCAATTCTCGTTGCACCCACGTCGTGGCGCACTGCGTCAGCTCCGCCGCGCTCTGGAGGGCCAGCTTCTGTTTGATCTGCTCCCGGTAGTACTCGATCGTCTTCACGCTCAGGTGAAGCTGGCGCGCAATTTCGCTCGTGCCTTTCCATTCCCCGATGAGCTGGAACACCTCCAATTCCCGACTGCTAAGCCGTTGGGGCAGGGACTCCTGCATATCCGGACGTCCGCCGACCTGCTGCCGTAGCATCCTGTCGGCAAGGGCATCGCTGACATAGATGTTTCCACTCAGCACCCGCCGTACGGCACCCACGATCTTGTCCGCGGCCTCCGATTTCATCAGGTACCCCAGTGCCCCGGCGCGGAACGCGATCTCCGCGTACACCGTCTCGTCATGGGCACTGACGACCAGCACCGGAAGGCCCGCGTGCTGCGCCTTGATATTGCGCATCAGCTCCAGACCGCTGCTGTTTTTGAGCGAGATGTCCACGACCACCAGGTCCGGCTTTAGCCGGGCGATCTGGCTGAAGCCACGAGCGGCGTCTTCCTCCTCGCCACACACCTCCAGGTCCGGCTCGCGGTTGATAAGCTGAGCGATGCCGTAGCGGACGATTGCGTGATCGTCCACCAGGAGGATGCGCTTCCGCCTGTCCTGCCCCTGGGTCTGGTTTCTTTGGGCCATGCTTAGTTGAGTCAATCTGCGCCGCCGCGGGCTTTGGCCGTTCGCCGGGCGCAGTGCCTTGCGCCCGGTCGCGGACCTCCCGCCGGCTTCGGGGCCGCTGGGCGGCACCCGCAGTGCGTGCAGTCTTACCGCAGCTTTCGAGCCAACCGTCCCGATGCGAACGGGTGCGTAAGGCTCCCGCGGAAAGCGTCAGCCAGCGCCCCGGGACTTGTCCTTACCCGGGACATAAAGGGTCGAAGAACAGGACAGCCCCTCTCAACCGAGAGGGGGAACATCCAACATCCAACATCCAACATCGAACATCCAACACCCGCCCCGGCAGCGCGCATTGGGTGTTGGATGTTCGATGTTGGATGTTGGATGTTCTTCTTCCCGCCTGGTGCTTGGCCCCTCCGGCACCCTGAGGCTCCCATGCACGCCCGTGCCTCCCTTGACTGCCTGCGTTCTGCCCATAGACTCTCGCTATGTCATTTGAGGCTCAGCCAAGCATTGCCGGGCAGGGGTGGGTGTTTTCCGCATGAGGAAGCCGTCTGTCCTGGTCATCTTTCTCACGGTCTTTATAGACCTCATCGGGTTCGGCATCATCGTGCCGCTGATCCCGGTCTACAGCGAGCACATAGGAGCGCGAGGGGTGATCATTGGCGTCATCTTCGCATCCTTTTCCCTGATGCAGTTTATCTTCGCCCCGATCTGGGGGCGATTGTCGGATCGCTACGGGCGCCGTCCCATCTTACTCATCAGCACAGCCGGCGCGGCGGCCTCGTACGTGCTTTTCGCCCGCAGCACAGGGCTGGAGAACCATACGGCCGCCCTCTGGCTACTAGTCGTGTCGCGGCTGTTCGCAGGCATGTGCGGCGGCAATATCACCGTAGCCCAGGCCTACATCGCCGACATCACGCCACCGGCCGAGCGCTCGAAGAAAATGGGCCTGATCGGCATGGCCTTCGGCCTGGGCTTCGTGCTGGGACCTTTCATCGGAGGCAGGAGCCTGCGGCACCTGGGAGACACAGGCCCGGGCTGGGTCGCCGCAGCCCTGTGCGCGAGCAACTTTGTCCTGGCCCTTTTCGTTCTTAAAGAGAGCCATCGCCCTGATTCAGCCCAGGCTCCCGCGCGGCCTCATCTTGATCAGTGGGTGCATACGCTTACCAAGCCCAGGGTGGGCATGTTGGTCATCGTGTTCTTCCTGGCGACGTTCTGCTTTAGCTGCTTTGAAAGCACGCTGCAACTCGTCGTGGGGGCTAATTTTCACCTGGACTACAAGCATGACCCAACCTCAGCGAGCACCGTCACGGACCTTTTTGTCTATTGCGGTGTCATCGGCGCACTGATGCAGGGCTTTGCCACCGGTCGACTCGTCAAGAAGTTGGGAGAACCAAAGCTCATCGCGCTGAGCCTCGTGCTGACGGCAGCCAGCTTCGTATGGCTTCCGTACATACAGGGAACCGCGCAGCTATCCTGGAAACTGCTATTCCATCACGACCATCTCCCCTGGGTCTGGCTGCTCCTGGCACTCGCGCTGTTATCCGTAGGCACCAATCTCACCCGCCCGCCGCTGTTCGGGATGCTCTCGAACCTTACGCCTTCGCACGAACAAGGAGCGACGATTGGTGTTGCGCAAGGTGCTGGAAGCCTGGCGCGCATCGTCAGCCCTGTGTTCGCGAATGCCCTGCTGGTCTACTCACCTGCCCTGCCCTATCTGATTTGCGCCGCCGTGCTGTTCGCCACCACCCTTCTGACCGTGCAGCGCCTTGGCCGCGTGGAACAGCCGGCCCAAAGCGCCGCCGCACCCAACCCGGCCAAGTGAGCCTTGGTGCGAGCAGGGCGGGCGGGATGAGTGCCAGGGAAAGCGAAAGCTCGCTCAGACGGCGCCTCGCCTGGCTCGCGTTCTTTGCGCCACTGGCCGCGTTCGCCGTCAACTCGCCCGGCCCCGCACAACTCCGCTTCGAGGTTGCCCTCAGCCCCGGCCTAACCGTCCCTTACAAAGACGGCCGCCTGTTTGTCGTCCTCGCCCGAACCAATAAGCCTGACCCGTGCCTCACGCTGGGCCGCGCCGGCCTCAATGCGCCCGAGGCCCTCGCACAGGACGTCACCGGCTTCGGCACCAACACCGCCAGGGTGCTGGACGAAACGGCATTCGCCTGGCCCGTAACCAACCTCGCCGCAATGCCCGCCGGCGACTACTTTGCGCAGGCGCTCTTCGAGTGCAACCCCGACCTGCGGACGCCTTTTGCCCCCGGAAACATTTACAGCGCGCCGCAGAAGATTCACTTCGACGCGGCCCAGGGCGGCGCATGGAAGCTAAAGCTCGACCAGCAGGTCCCGCCCGAGCGCCTTCCCACCGACACCGAGCAGGTCCGGTTCATCAAGCTCCAATCCACGCTGCTCAGCCGCTTCTATGGGCGCCCGATCTATCTCCGTGCCGGGGTGGTCCTGCCCAGAAATTACGATCATGAGCCGGAGCGGCGTTACCCCCTCTGGGTGCGCATCGGCGGCCTGGATACCCGCTACTCGATTGTCGGCGAGCAAATGCGCGAGGGCGCCGAGTTCCGCAAAGTTTGGATGGCCCAGGACACCCCACGCCTCATTCTGCTGCAACTCGACGGCGCCGGACCCAACGGCGACCCCTATTATGTCAATTCGGCCAACAACGGCCCCTTCGGCGACGCGCTCACCCAGGAACTTATCCCGTATGTCGAGGGCCGTTTCCGCGCCGTAGGCCAGCCGCGCGCGCGGTTCCTCTCGGGCGTATCCACCGGCGGCTGGGTCTGCCTCGCACTCCAGGTCTTCTACCCCGATTTCTTCAATGGCGCCTGGTCCTCATGCCCCGACCCCGTGGACTTCCGCGCGCTCGAGTTGGTTAACATCTACCAGGACGACAACGCCTATGTGAACCGATATGGCTTCGAGCGCCCGAGCGAACGCGACCGCACCGGCGACGTGCGCCTCACCATGCGCCGGGAAGTCGGCGCCGAGAACCTCCTGGGCCGCGGCAACAGTTACACCCTCTCCGGCGAGCAGTGGGGCGACTGGAATGCCGTCTTCGGCCCGCGCGGCACCGACGGCCTGCCCGTCCCGATTTGGGACCCGCAGAGCGGCGAAATCAACCACGCCGTAGCCGAGCAATGGAAGAAATATGACCTGCGCCTCGTGCTCGAGCAAAACTGGCAGACGCTCGGCCCCAAGCTCCGGGGCAAGCTCCATATCGCCGCGGGCGAGGCGGACGATTACTTCCTCAACAACGCCGTCCACCTGCTGGAAGCCTCCCTCACCAAGGCCGACCCGCCGTTCGTGGGTCACATAGCCTATGGTCCGGGCAAAGGCCACGGCTGGTCGGACATCACTGTCCGCCAGATGCTGGAGGAAATGCAGGCGACTGCTGCAGAGAAATAGGGCAATCCGGGTCTGCGCAGCCCAGGAGACGCTGCTTCGGCGGCACACAAGCTTTCGCCCGTCCCGAGTCCCTCCGTGGCCTCGCCGTTACCACACCGTATCCTCACCGTCGTACCTCTAATAGGCTATTAGAGGTACGACGGTGAGGATACGGCGAGGATACGGTGTGGTAACGGTGGAGTTCACGTGCGGCACGGAGGGAGTTTGCGGAAGTACCGTGGGGATAGGCAGTTCGGAATCTGGTGCGAGATCGGGCCTTACGGGTGGGCTTAGGCAGACCGAAATGAATGGGTCCTATAAGTGACTGCCTCTAAACGATTTACGCATTAACTGAGCGATCCCGTCGGGTATTTGAGGTCTGATCAGCCCAGTCCCCAACAGGCGCCTGCTACCGCGATAGCGAGCCAATCGGCCGGCAAAGACCATCACTCAGCCCTCGGCGGGCGCGCGCCCATCTGCACCTTCGCCATCAAGGTCAATGAGGATATCCCGCGGCTCGGCGCCTTTGCTGGGGCCGACGATGCCGCGGTTCTCCAACTCGTCCATGATGCGGGCGGCGCGGCCGTAGCCCAGGCGCAAGCGGCGTTGC
>DATKNZ010000509.1:0-3554 GCA_035541055.1 Candidatus Acidiferrum sp.
GAAAGGATAGACCCACGCGGTAAGCGTCAGGGTGGCCGAGTTGAGGCTGATGGCCGGCGCGGAGATGTAGCCGGCTCCGGTGTTGGTTACGGAGGGGTCCATAGCCACGGCGGCGTGGCCGGGCGGGAAGCCAGCGAAGGCCGGAGCCGCGGTCCCCGGAACGCCGTTGGTTACGTTGGCCCCGCACGCGCCGTTCAGCTCGCCAATCCCCTCGAAGGCCGTGCCGTCGTTGGTCTCGTTGAGCCGCCAGTAGCAGATTGGAGAATCAGCCATGACCAGGCCCTCGTAGGGTGTGGCGGGAGCAGGCAGGACGTTGGTGAGCACGTATGTGGTCACCGATTGCGCGAGAGCCGGCGCGAGCAATTGCTTGCCGGACAGCGGCAACGCGGAAAGCGCTGCCACGCTCTCAGTGGCGGAGGTGCGGTAGCGGGCGGCTTGCGCCGGCAGGGCCGCAAACTCGCTCAGGTCATAGGTGACGTTGAAGCTGTTGGTGGCATCGTTGACGGTAACGATGACCAGCGTGGAATTGGTGGGGTTGTAAGCGGCCAGCGAGTTCGTGTCGGCAACGCTGAGGATCTGGCTGCCGGGGCGGATAAACTCGCTGAACTGGCCCATGACGTAGAAACTCTTGTGGATTGTATAGGCCGCGGTGTAGCCCGAGTTGGTAACCGCGACTTCAGGGTTGGCCAGCAGGCCCCAGCACGTCCCGCCGTCCACTACCTGCCAATAAACCCAGGCGCGCGCGCCCAGCGTAGTGATGTCATCGCGGATGCGCCGAGCCTGGGTCATGCCGCTCGCGTCGCAGTGGCCGTATTCGGTCACCCAGAGGGGCTTGTGCAGAGAAGCAGCCAGGACGCGCAGACCGGCGGGAGCGTTGTTCCCGTAGCTGTGCGTGACGATCCGGCTCACGTCGCCCAGCGCGGAGGCTCCATACGTGTTTAGCGAGTTGACGCCGTCCTGCTCGTAGTAGTCCTCGCAAGCGGCGATGCCAGCGGTCTGGCCGCGGGAGTCCAGCGCGGCGCGCAAATCGCTCACCACGCGCGCCTGCTGGCTGCTGCTCATATAGCAGCCCTCCTGGCTTCCTCCATACTTCCACCAACTCTCGTTCGGCTCGTTCATGGGTGTGACGGTGTCGAAGTGCACTCCGTCCAATACGCTCAGGTTGCTGACGACCGTGGCCAGATAGACGGCGAAGTTCTGCTCGTAACCAGTCTGCAGGTTGTTACTGGTGCCGTTGGTCGAGCCGGTCACGCTGCCGCTGACGGTCATCCACCAAGGAGGAGAATTGGCGAAGGCCTCCACGTGATCCACACCGCGGGCCAGGGCAGCCTGAAGCATCCAGCGCTGGTTGGCGTCGGCGCTCCAGTTCCAGACGCCATTGGTGGGTTCGAACCCGGGCATCTGCGCCCGGTAGGACAGGAACGTGTTCGTGGGGTTCTCCCCGCCCCCAATGTTGTAGCGCACGATGTTCAGCTTAAGCTGGCCAAACGCAAGGTCCGCATAGGTCTCCCGGTTGGGATAGCCCCCCACGACGTTGCCCCACCAGCACAGCGAGGTGCCCCAGCCTTCGAAATTGCTCACCACAAGAATACTGGGGTCCACGAACGCAGTGTAGTCCGCGCGAGCGGACAGGAGCGGCGCCAGTAAAAGCATGGCAACGAGACCAGGGCCAGCAGCGCGCCACTGATTCAGCCTCCGCGGGACTGCCCACCGGCCTCGGCAGTCGCGTTTTGGAGGCAGCCTTTGGAGCTCGGACATACTGGAAGGCGGCAGGCCGTGGAAAGGTGTTCGCGTATTACCGCATGGGCGCTTACCTAAAATAGGAACCTGCTTGGCTTATGTCAACGGCCAAGGTCTTGAGGCTAAAGTCTAATGGCCTGAGCTATCGAGCTTCTCGACTCAAGACTTTCGACTCCAGGCTCAGGACTACCCGGCCTCAGCGGGCCACGACGTTAATCCAGGTCCGCGCAAGCGTGCCGGTCTCCGGATCGCGCGCGGTGATTTCATGGCGCCCCTCTGTGAGTTGCGCCACCTCCCGGGTGCCTTCGCAGGAGAGGCGAAGCGAGTCGCTTTGCCATGCAAGGTTCCGGGGACCCTCGGCGCGCACGTAAAGCCGGCGGCCCTGGTGGGGAAGGTCCGGATCGAGGTAAACCGTCGTGCCCGGCGGCGGGAAGACGATGCGGAGTGTCTTCGGCACAGCAGCGAGCACGGCGCGGGCCCCCAGCCCGTTGTCGCCACTGGCAAACCATTCAGCGTACTCGCCTCCCAGCAGAACTGCGTGCGGAACAGCCGAGGACAAACGCGGGGCATCGGGGAATGGGCCTGCTGACCTTAAGGCGCCGTCCGCGTAATCCACAGCGCATTCGAGCGGTGGAAGGGTCGTCGCCATAAACTTCTCCTTAACTGCTTCCGGCCCGGGCGCCCGGGTTGGTAGGGACGCCTCGCCGAGGCGTCCGTCCCAGCCTCCACCCGGACGCCTCGGCGAGGCGTCCCTACCGACCCCGGCGTCCGGGCCTGCCGTTTGCTGCGGTGCGCCAAGACGTTTGCCGGTCAAGGGATGCACCCAGCATTCAACCATGTTGGCCGGCGTCGCATACCAGGTGGTGCCATAGCGCGCGTGGAGATGCTCCATCACCTCATGCAGCACCGGGGCAGCCCCGCTAACTCCAGAAACATTCTGCATCGGCGTGCCGTCGAAGTTGCCGACCCAGACGCCGACCGTGAACTCCGGCGTGTAGCCGAAGGCCCAGTTATCCCGGAAATCGGAGCTGGTGCCGGTCTTGCAGGCGACCGGGAACTCGAAGCGCAGCGGCGACTCCGGCCCGAACGCGAGCGCGCGGGCGGCGTTGTCGCTCAGGATGTCGGCGATCAGGTAGGCGGCCGCTGGATCGGCGACCTGCTTCGAGGTCTGTGTGTCCGGGCCTGGGTAGGGACGCCTCGCCGAGGCGTCCACGGCTGCCAGATCACTTACGCCTCCGCGCGGCGTCCGTGCCAGCAGGCGGTAGGGTTTGTATTCCCCCAGCCGGGCAAGGCACGCATACGCATTGGCCAGCTCCAGCAGCCTCACCTCGGCGTTGCCGATGGTCAGCCCAAGGCCGTAGCTCTCGGCAGGGCGGCCCAGAGTAGTCAGGCCGCAACGTTGCAAGACTTGCTGCAACGGCTCCGGCCCGCCTATGGACGCAAGCACCTTGACCGCTGAGATATTCAGCGAGTTCGCCAAAGCCAGCCGGTAGCGCATGGGCCCGTAGCAATGGCGGTCGTAGTTCACGGGGGCGAAAATGCCGGACGCCGTGGCGAATTCGGCAGGCACATCCGCCACGACACTCGCGGGCGTGGCCCCGCGCTCGAAGGCCAGCAGATACGTGAAAGGCTTGAGCGCGGAGCCAGGCGAGCGCGGGGCCCAGGCGCCGTTGACCTGCCCTCCGGCCGGCGCGAAGTAATCTCCCGACCCCACCAGCGCAAGCACATCGCCGCTGGTATTGTCCAGGACGACGATGGCACCGTTGGACACATGCTGCGCCCGCAGACCTGACAGGTGCTCGCTCAGGGCGGCT
>DATKNZ010000510.1:0-12105 GCA_035541055.1 Candidatus Acidiferrum sp.
CCGGACCGCCTCGCCGCCCGAGCGCGGCACCCGCCACAAATCGCCCGCGTAAACAAACACGATCGCGTCACGGCTGAGTGTCGGCTCCCGAAAAATCAGCGGCGCCGCGCCGAACGCCCTCGCCCCCAATGACCAGACCGAAAGCACTAACACGGCAAACCGAATCCACTGCATAAGGCTTGATAGCAAGCCGCGGTTATAGCTGAAAGGGATTTTCGGAGAGGCGATTGGGAGGGGGAGCGTCCCCGCGAGCCCTGGCTCTCCCCTTTTCTCACGAATATTTGGGCTCGCGTGGACGCTCGCCCTCCCGAGTTTTTAGACGGCCTCCGACGAAGCGCGCGTGCTGGGCGCGCCCGGACGCCTCGGCGAGGCGTCCCTACCTGCTAAGCGCGGCGTTTGATGTAACAGTTCCCCCTCGGGGCTGTCTATGCCAGCATCAGGCCGCCGTGGGCCAACCCGAATGCGTTTTCTATCTATAGCGGACCGTGAACTTCGCTCCGCCGCGCGGCAGAAGGCGACTTACCGCGCGCGCTGGCTGACGGCGGTGGTTTTCCTTGGGCTGTTCTTCTGGCTCATGTGGGTCTTCGACGGGTTTACCAGCCGTCGCGTCGCCCCCAGGATCTTCAGCCTCTATTCCTTTTTGATCTTCCTGTACTGCCTGTTCCTCGCCACGGCCCGCACGGGGGACTGCCTCAGCGTCGAAAAGCGCGAAGGGACTTTGGGCTTATTATTCCTCACCAACCTGAACAGCGCTGAGATCATCACGGGGAAGCTCTGTTCTACCGCGCTGGCTTCGGTGTATGGGCTGCTGGCCGTCTTTCCCATGCTGGCGTTGCCGATGCTGATGGGTGGAATCAGCTTCTCTCTTTTCGGGCGGATTGTGCTGGGGCTGCTCAACGGAATCCTCTTTGCGCTGGCTGCCGGCTTCCTGGCCTCGGCCGTGTGCAAGCGGCAGTTCAATGCCATCGCCCTGGCCATGGGTTTGATGATTGGAGTTGGCGGCGGCCTGCTGCTCGGGGCGGCGGCGGCGGAGGCCCACGCCCGCACGAGGCCGCTGGCACCTTGGCTGGCGGGTTTGAGCCCTCTCTATTGCCTGATCGCCGCCGATGGCACACGCCTTTTCGGCCGCAATCACTTCTGGGGATCGGCGGGAGCGGTCGCCGGCATGTCATTCAGTTGCCTGGGGCTGACGACGCTGCTGCTCGCTCGCACCTGGCGCGACCGGCCGGAGGGAGGGCGGGCGTGGCGCCGGCTCCGCTTCTGGCGACGCTCAGAGCGAAGCTTCTCCGCCAAAGCGGCCGCGTTGCGCCAACGCTTGCTCGCCATCAATCCCCTGTTCTGGCTGTCCTCGCGGCAAGTGGTCGGCGCGCCGGTCTTCATGTTCCTGGCCGTGGTCCTGACACTGATAACGGTTTACGTGACGGCGCCGTATTTCGCGCGCGTGACGGCGGGAGGAGTGAACCGGGCGGTGCTGGGACAGTTGATCGCGTGGCTCTTCACCGGTTTGGCGATCCATGCCCTCGTGCTGTACTACGCGGCGATGGCCGCATCGCAACGGTTGGCCGAGGACAAGCAGACGGGCGCCCTGGAGTTGATCCTTGGCACCTCGACCACCGAGCGAACGATCTCGCGCGGGCTGTGGCTGGGCTACTGGCGCAGGATGTTCTTCCCCGCGCTGCTGGCGGTGCTGGTGCATGGCTTCTTCCTCTGGGTGGTTCTGGTCATGGCGACGCTGGACCCGCCGGGCCCCATTCCTCCCGGGACCACGCCCGGCGAGCTCTTCTGGTGCGCTCTGTTCAACCTGCCCTTGAGAGGCCGGCCCGTTGATTGGCAGTTCGGCATCATGCTGCGCATCGTGTTGCTGATCCTGGCGCAAATGGTGGTGGCCTGGGTGACGCTGGGCTGGGTGGGGCGCTGGCTGGGACTCCGGATGAAGCACCCGGGATTCGCCCCGATGGCCTCGGTCGTGCTCCTGTTGGTCCCCCCCATTTTTCTGTTCACCCTCACGTGTGGCCTGTTCGATAAGCTTCAGCTTTACCAATTGCCCCCGCGCCGGCTGCTGCCGATTTTGGTCTGGCTGGCCTTCGCCATGGGCTGCGCGCACTGCCTGGTCTTATCCGCGTGGGCCTCGACTCGCCTGCGTCGGCAACTGCGTTCCGTGGCGATGAGCCGCTACCAACCCCTCTCTCCCTGGCGGTGGCGGCTCCCCAGCCGGCGCACCGTGTGGCGGTTTGCCCTGGGCATGGCCGTTGTGGCGACCGCCCTGGCGTTGCTGGGTCTGGGTTATTACCGCTATCAGAACTGGCGCAGCGAGCGGGCCTGGCGGGCGTTTCAAACGGCTCTGAAGCAGCACGGGCAATCCCTCAATCTGTCGCTGCTCTTGCCGGCGGTGGCGCCGGATAGCGCGAACCTCGCCCGCTCACCTGCTTTTGTGCGCTTCCTGAGCAGAACGAATCGGGAAACGACAAGCTTGTGGGAGCGGACAAGAGCATTCGAGTTGCCCGCGAATGTGACACCGGGAAGTCCCGTGCTTATGGATTGGTGCCGCCAAGGCCGTCTGCCGCTCGATCCTTACGTGGACAAGCCCGTGCTGCGCCCCCGGGGCGGCTCGGAGACGAACCGGAGCGAGAATGCCGCCGCCACCCTGGAAGATCTGCGGCCTTACGAGCGGGCTTTGGAAGAGCTGGCAGCCGCCGCGGCCCGGCTTACAGCTTTCCAGACGATGACCAACCGGGATGCCCGGGCGGTGCTTCGGCCCGCCGGGGAGCCGGCCGTCGTGCTCGAGCGTCTGCACCTTCTGTTCCAGGTGCGCGCCTGCGCGCGGCTCGCGCTGGGCCAGGACGCGACCGCCGCCGAGGATGTCCGGACCGGCCTCCGTCTGACCGCACTGGCCCGGCAGCTTCCGGATGTTCGCTCCACCGGGCGCGGCCAGGCCCTCCTGACGCGCTCTCTGCAACCACTGTGGGAAGGACTCAGCCAGCACGCCTGGACCGAGGCACAACTCGCCGGGTTTCAGCACGACCTTGCCGATTTCAACCTGCTCGCCGACTTCACCAATGCCGTTCGGCGGGTGAGCCTGGCCTACATTGAGGTCTGGCGCGCGATTCCCGACGGCACCCGCTCGCCCGTGGCCCTGCCCTCGGCCGACGGTGGTTACAGGGGCGAGTCCGTCTGGCAACTGCAACCCCGGGCGTGGTGGTTCGAGAATTGCGTTGAGCTCTACAATGCCGGCCGGATTGTGGTCGAGCAGGTGGATGCGGCTTCCGGCCGCATACAACAGCCCGAGATCTGGTCCGAGCTGAATGGCCTGCCGATGGACAATTCCTGCATGGAATTGTTTCAGCAATCGGCTTGGTGGGGCCCGAATCCGGCTTCAGTCGCCTTCGCGCAGACGTCGGTGAACCAGGCCATTCTCGCCTGCGCCCTGGAGCGCTTCCGGCTCGCCAGGGGCGTTTACCCCGAATCTTTGGAGCAACTGGTGCCGCGCTTCCTCGATCATATCCCGCATGATGCCGTTTCGGGCCGGCCGATGCTGTATCAGCCCGGGGAACGCGGCAGCTTCATCCTCCGCGGCGTCGGCCCCAATGGAAGGGATGATCGCAAGAACCTGTCTTCGGATGATTGGCTGTGGACTTACTCCGCCGAAATGCCGGGCGCAAAGAAGTAGCGGGCGCAGCGGGGGCAGGCCGGGAAAAGGCCCCCGGCACCCACCTTGACCGCCTCCGCAAAGGCATCGAGCTTGGGTTACGCCTATGCCCAAGGAGGCCCGAAATCGCTGCAGAACCCGAATGCCCCACGCATTTACCCTGCTCGAGTTGCTCGTCGTCATCGCCACAATCGCCATCCTGGCGGCGCTCCTTCTCCCAGTCCTGGCGAAAGCCAGAGGTGCAGCGCAAAGCACCACCTGCCTCAGCAACGAACGCCAGATCAACGCGGCCCTCCGCATGTATGCTGACGATAACGCCGACGCCGTCAGCGCTACCACCAACGGCGAGCTGGTTTACTTCACCTACAAGGAAAAGGTTCAGCCCTACCTGTGCCGCAGCGGAGCGCTGACCAACGACCCTGTATTCGTCTGCCCGGCGGATGACTTTGACTGCGATGATCCCACCCTGCAGGCCATTCTCGGGACCAGCGTCAGCGGCAAGGGGCTGCACCGGCAGGAGTTCACGCACTACGCCAGCTACTTTTTCAACGGCCTGCCTCCCGACCAGTCCAGCGGCCGCATGGGCGGAACGGCCTTCTCCTCCGTGCGCGAGCCTTCACGGCTCATCCTGGGAGGAGAGCTTTGCGGCGCGTATGGCCTGAGCGCCCACGTCCGTCGGGAGCCGTACCAGTTCCCCAATCCGAGAAGCTTCATGAACTTCGTGGACGGCCACGTCGCCTTCATTCGCATCTACTGGAACGGAGTGCGGGGCTACGGCGGCGTTCCCTGGATCTACGAGCCTCCGGCCGGCTACGACTACATCTGGAGCGAAAAGTAATGGCCGACGTCGAAGTCATGAGTCTTGCGTCCAAGGTCTTGAGTCCTGCCCGGACAGCGCTCACTTCTCCTGGTTGAGCCGGGCTGAGACGAGAGCTTCAAGGTGCTCGAGGCGCGATTGCAGGGCGGCGTTTTCGGCGCGGACGCGGCTCAGTTCGTCCTGGAGCTTGCGGTTCAAACCCTGAATGGCAGCGAGGGCGACGCCTTCCTCGTCCACGGTGCCGATGGACTTATCATCCGTGCCGAGGCCGAAGGCTGCCTGGAAGTCCTGAGCGGTGGGGCCGACATGGCGGACGGTTTCGAGCTCGTTCGTGTAACGCCAGGAGCGCACGGGAAGGGCGGCGACTTTCGCCAAAACGGCCTCAGCGTTCACGGGCTGGAAATCGGTCTTGCGGTTCTTATCGGAGGCATTTTGCCACACCCCCGAGCTGGTGAGGAGGGCGCCGCTGAAGTGCTGGATGGGGTTGGAGGGATTCACGACGCCGAGCCCCAGGAAACCGCCGTGTTCGAAGGTGAAGACATTACTGCCGGCACTGTTGTAAATGCGCAGGGCATTGTCGCTGCCGGCGCCGGAGCCGTCGTAGCCGAAGCTCATAGACGTATTGCCTGCGCCCTCATAAAAGCTGATTCCATTCTGGAACGCATTGGTGTTCACACCGACAGCGATGTTGATGATGTTCGACGCCGTCGCTGCCGTGGGCGTGAGGCCGCGTTGGAACACCGTGGCGCCGTTGACATGGAGGTCGGCAACGGGCGAGGTCGTATTAACGCCGACACCCCCCGAGGCACGGATGAGGAACTGGTCCGGCCCGGTGGCGACGAAATCGGCGGCAATCGCATCGTCGGCCCAGACGAACGTGCCGTTGAAATCCGCCTTGGCGCGATAGCCGGCTGCGAAGGAGTCGAAACCCAGGGCGCGGTTGAGTTGGCCCCCTGGGATGGTGGCGCCGACGGAGCCAATGGTGTTTTGCTGACCCCCACCAATCGTGGACCAGGCCGAGCCGAGCTCGATCGTGTTGCCCGTGCCGCCGGCGATCACGGAACGGTTGGCGCTGCTTTGGATGACGTTGTTGCTGCCTCCGCCGATGACGGAGGCGAAGGCGTTGATAGAGACCGTGTTTGAGGCGCCGCCGGCGATCGTTGCCAGGGCCGCCCCGGCCTGGATGAGGTTGCTGGTGCCGCCGGCGATGACGCAAGCGAAGGCGTTGTTGGAGATCGTGTTGAAGGCGCCGCCGGCGATCGCTCCCAGGGCTGCCCCGGTCTGGATGACGTTGTTCGAGCCGCCGCCGATAGACGCCGCCGGAGCGCTGCTGTTGACGGCATTGAGCACGCCGCCGCCGATGGTCGCGTCGGCCGAGGCGCTGCGCACCGCGTTGGCGCGCCCGCCGCCGATGGTGCCGAAATCACCGGCCACGCTGTTGATGTACGCGATGCCGTTGTAGTTGGTCGCGCCGCCGCCGCCGATGGTGGCGCCGGCGGTGCCCGAGGAAATGCCGTTCATAATCGAGCCGGCAATGATGCCGGGAGCGCCATTGGTGTTCGGTTCGAGGCGCAGGGCGCGGTTGCCGCTGACCTTGAACTCCAGCGGTTGGTTATCCGCCGTGCCGATGAACTGAGTGCCCGGGAGGGTCGCGACGTTGCCGCCCAGGAGCCAGACCTGGTTAGTGCGGGCCACGTTGGGCGCCAGGCGGGCGTCCGGGACCGTTCCCGCCGTCAACGCGGTCGCGTTGAGGTTCGTCAGCAGGGCCGCGTTGTAGCCCGATATGACCGGCTGGCCATCGAGCGACATGCCGGCGCCGCCTGTGATAAACCGCACGCCGCCGTCGGCTCGCGCGCAAAACTCATTCGGCGTCACCGAAGGGAAATCGGCGTCCAGGGAGTCGGCCCAGACGAACGTGCCGTCGTGGAACGATTTGGCGCGGCGGCCCGAGGCGAAACTGTACGCGCCCGAGGCATAGTTCAGCGCACCGCCGGGAATGGTGGCGTAGAGGGCCGTATTGGTATTCCACCGGCCGCCGCCAACCGTCGAGAAACCCGAACCTGTGCCGATGGTGTTATTCTCACCGGCGATGATGGTGTTGTCGGTGCCGTCTTCAATATGATTGAGGCTGCCGCCGCCGATGAATCCGCCGGAAGCGTCGCCGCTGATGAAGTTGGTCTGCCCGCCGCAAAGCACCGCGCCGACACAGTTGCTGCCGATGCTGTTGACGGCGCCACCGCCGACCGCGGCATAATCGGCGCTGTCGCCGATGGAGTTGCTCCAGCCACCGGCGATGGTGGCGTTATGCACGGCCAGTCCAATCTGGTGCAGGCTGCCGCCGCTGGTGACCGAGCGGACTGAGCCGTCGCCGATGACGTTTTGCTCGCCGCCGCCGATGAAGGCGCCAGTGGCATCCTGGCCAATGCTATTCAGGTATCCGCCGCCGATAGTGGCGCTGCCGGGCGGCGTTTCGCCAACGAGAATGGTATTGGAGGTCCCGTCGGTGATGTCGCGCGCGATGGAGGCCGCGTTAGTGCTGGTGAAGCCGCGGATGGTGTTCGAGTAGCCGCCGCTGATGACGCTGCGGACTGAGCCGTCGCCTAACACGTTCCATTGCCCGCCGCCGATGAAGCCGCCGGCGGCGTGGAGTTGGAGCAGGTTATTGCGGCCCCCGCCGATCCCGGCGCTGCCGCAGACATCGGAAATGGTGTTGTTCACGCCGCCGCCTATGCCGGCAGCGGTGACATCCGCCGAAATGAGATTGTTGGACGCGCCGAGGATGGAATTGGGCCAGCCCTCAAGGGTTGGCAGCAGGCGCAGCGCGGGGGTCTGGTTTACCCGCAACTGCAGAGGCTGGTAATCGGCTGTGCCCACGTACCAGTTGCCGTTGGCGCCGAAATTCCCGCCGGTTTGCCAGAAATTGCCCGGCGCCACGCCGCCGAGCGTGGAGGCGTTCACGTTAGTCAACCCGCCGCCGTTGCCGTAGAACGCGCCCGCGATGGGACCGGTCACCGTGCCGGCGACGATGGCGTAGGGCGCAGCGGTAACGGGCTGCCTTGGGGAGAGCAACGCGAAGGCGCCCGTTCCCGCATGGCGAACCTGAATTTCGAGCCAGCGCGGTCCGCCGGCGCTGAATGGGCTGGCGCCGAAGTCGAGCGTGACCGTGAATAGACCGCCCGTGGCGGCCACGCTGTTGTTCGTCAGCGGACCGCCCAGGCTATTGCCGCCGGTCCACGCATCGAAAAGCTCGAAGACCAGGTCGTAGGCGCCGCCGGCCGGCGCACCACTCTCGGTGAGCTGGCCCTGGTAGGTGAAAGCCGTGCCTTGGGCGAAGGCGCAAAGCCCAGCGCTAAAAGCGATTGAGAAAAGGGACCCCGCAATGCATGTCGTTTTCATAGCTGTCTGTCCCTCCCCGCCAGGCGGGTCGAAAACGGCTTTGTAGCCAGGCTGGCCTGCTCCGCTCGCGCCCGCAAACGGCTCCCGCTCCAGCGCGGGAGCGCTTCTCTGAAAGAGGAGTTATAGCACATATAAGCCTTGCTCCTCAGTCTGGCAAGTGGCCCGCAGGAGAGAGTGTGAACCACACACCAGCCCTGGCCTTTTGCGAAGCGCCTGGCGGGCGGCCGGTCAATGCTGCTGCTGCTGCAGCTCGGTCCTGATCTGCATGAGGATTTCGTAATACCGCCAGGCGGCCGGTGCGTTGGGCTCCTGATGATGGTCCGGCTTGAGGACCAGGTCGCCGGTCGCAAGCAAGACCCTTCTCACCGCGGGGTTCTGGCGCACCTTTTCCCGCGTGGCCGCCACGATGAGCCGGTAATGCTCTCCGGGAACGGCCCGTCTATACTCGAACCGCTTTCCCTCGAAGCTCACCCAATCAATGCTCATCTTCCTCATGTTCTCTTCTGCCAGGGTGCCGGCCCGCTTGGCCTCGAAGCCGGTCATTTGGGCGACCTGTTGCCGGGTGTAGGCCCATTCGAGCCCGGGAAAGGTGGCCCGTGGATCATGCGGACCCTCCGGGTATTTCATCATTTGCCAGAACCCTTCCAGGCTGGAGTAATGCCGGCCGCGAAAGGTGAATGGCGTCGCGGCGAAGTTGGACAGCAGGCCCAGCTCGTTGCGCTTGGAAAGGATCACTTCGCCAGGCCCAGCCTCCTGCGGCAGGATTTCCCAGGCGGGCGCTCCTTCCCTGGGCACGGCCGTCCACCAGCGGCTGGGATACTGCGGGGCAGCCTGGCGGGGCCGAGCCGCGTCGGATGCCGGCTGCGGCGAACGGCACGCCGGGAAGAGCAGCAGCAGGAGCAATGTCAGGCGGCGCACAGATGGGGAAGACGTTAACGTGAGGGCACGGCGCTTCGCGAATCGCCAATAGCTAATATCCGACAGCCAATGCTCCGCGACACAGGCGGCAGGCAGGTTTCACATAGCACGCAACACGTACCACGCAACGCGCTTCGCGAATGGCCAATAGCCAATAGCCGATAGCCAAGCTGCAGGCTACTGGCTCTTAATGATCCAAAAGAGCGGGCTGCTGAGGGCGTCCTGGCCGATGCTGAACTCACCGGGGGTGGCCGCATTGGTTTGGACGGGTGTCCAGGAGCCCAGCCCGGTGGTGACGTCAGCGGCCTGGTAGAGCACGAACTGCGAGCCGGCGCCACCCGCGTAGTCAATGACCGTGGCATTCAGGTCGGAGTCGTAGCTGATGCTGGAGATGGTGACCGGCAGGAGGTTCTGCACGGTTACGGACAGCGAGACAGGGGTGCCCACGCACCCGGCGGCGGAGGTCTCAGTCACTGCTACATTGCCGCCGATGGTGCCAAAGGTCACGGTGATGGCGCTGGTGCCCTGGCCGGCGGTGATCGAGGCGCCGCTGGGAACCGTCCAGGCGTAAGTCGAGCCGGCCGTGGGTGTGACCGAGTACCCCACGCCTGACTGGTTCGCATTTACGGTGGCGGGGCCCGAGATGGCGGACGTGCCAGGCAAGGGGTTCACGGTGACCGTTACGGGGGATTGCGCCGTGCAGCCGTTGGCATCCGTGACGGTCACTGTGTAGGTGGTCGTGGTGGTTGGGCTGACACTGGGGTTCGGGGCGGTTGAGCTGAAGCCCGCCGGGGAGGAGGCCCAGCTATAGGAGTAGCTGCCGGCGCCGCCGCTGGCGGTGGGGCTGCCGCCGAGGGTGACCGGGCTCTCGGCGCAAACCGTTGCCGGCGGGCCCGCCTGGGCTGCCAGTGCCGGGTTGGCAGTCACGGCGAGGGAACTTGCCGTGCCGTTGGCGCAGGAGTTGACCGGGGTGACGCCGACATTGCCGCCGGCGAAGCCGCAGGCGTAATTCACTGTAATGGCCGCCGTACCCTGGCCTGAGGCGATAGAAGCACCGACAGGCGCCGTCCAGGTGTAGGAGGTGGCACCGGTTACGGGTGTGATCGAGTAGGCGACAGCCGCATCACCTGGCGTGGCGGTGCCCGGGCCCGTGATCGTCCCTGCCGCGCCAGGCGGCGTGCAGACGTGCAGCATTACCGCGCCGTTTACAATGGAAACCGACGAGTTCTTGCCGACCACTGCGCTGCCTGTGACCACCGAGCCAGCCACTGTGCCGCTGATGCTGCCGCTGGCCTGTTCGATAATGGTGTAATCGCCGTCCGCCAGCACTGAATAGGAGCCGTCGTTATAGACGTAGAACGTGTTGTCATTCAGGGCCAGGGTTCCCGCGGCGATGTAGAGCGAGGGGTGGACGCTGTCATTGGTGAGGACGATGCGATTGACGCCGGTGAAGTCCACAGTAGTGCCGCCGTTGATTGCGGCAGCCGTTGTGCCCAAGGCGGTGCCGGTGCCGCTGGCATACAGGTTTGTCGTGGCGCTGCCCGGCGCGTAGGAGGCGATGGCCGATACGTCGAACGTGCCGCCTGCGCCGATGATGATTCTGGCGGAGTTGGCGATTGAGCCGCTGGCGCCCAGGGCCAGGGTGCCGCCGCTGATAGTGGTGTTACCGCCGTAGGTGCTGGCGCCGCTCAACGTCTGCGTCCCGGCGCCGACCTTCGTCAGGCCCAGAGTAGTCGTGCCACTGCTGTTCTGAAGGACGCCGCTGAAGTTGCCGCTCCCGCCGTTGGCGCCAATGGTGAGGATCGAACTGCCGGCAGTGCTTGTATTATCCACAATCCCGCTTCCCGTCAGGCCGTCCACCGTCTGAGCCTTGGAGAACAGGTCGAAAGTGGCGGTGGCGTCAACCTCCAGGGAAGACGTGGTCGGAAGCTGCTGGGTGTTGTTCTGAATCCGCAGCATGCCAGCCGCGACGACCGTCGGGCCGGTGTAGGTGCAGGTGGAACTGGACAACGCGAGAATACCGGCCCCGCTCTTGGTAAAGGTGACCGCGCCGGCAATGGTCAGTTTCGTGAAGATGGTAGGCGCCGTGGTATTGTTGACCGTCACGGTGCCCGCGTTAAAAGTGAGCTGGTTGCCGATGTTGGGCGCACTCAGGGTGTAGCTGCCGCTGGCAGTTTGATTGAAGGTGATGTTCGCAACGGTCACCGGCTTGAAAGTGATGATGCCGGTTCCGGCAGCGCCGCCCACGCCGATGATCGCATTGGCGCCGTCGCTCCAGACCACGTCGGTGCCGCCTGTCGCCCAGGTACCAAGGCCCGCCTGCCACGTGCCGATGCCATCCGAGCCCGTGGCGGGAGTCTTGCCCGGGTCCCATGTCAGGTTCGCGGGAGCGTTTATCGCGATGCTGGACGAGCTGCCCGTTTTGGAATTTGTATCCGTGGCGATAATATTGACGCTTTCTATGACGTTGTCCTTCGCCTGAATGGTAAACGTGCCGGCGGTTAACGTCTTGGTGGCGTCTCCGTAGGTCCCATTTCCGTTGGCGTCGAACTGCACGTTGCCGGTGCTGCCGCTCATGGTCACCTGGGTCGAGCTGTCGGTTGTGACGGTGTTGCCATGGGCATCCAGCGCTGTGACCGTTACCGTGAACGGCAGATACTGAACCTGCGGCGAGGGGGCGGTCACACCGTATGAGGCGATGGCGCCCGGGGCGATAGTCAGACTATAGGGATAGTCGTTGAAGCAACTGGTCGCCGTGTCGGTGACCTGGATGGTGAAGTTAAACGTCCCCGCTGCGGTCGTCGTGCCGGACAGCAATCCGCCGGGGTCAAGGGTGATCCCCCCGGGCAAGCTGCCGGAAATCACGCTGAAGGTATAGGGTCCGGTCCCACCGCCTCCGGTAAGCGTCTGGCTATAAGCAAGATCCACCGCGCCGGCAGGCAGAGGACTGGCGGGTGAGATGGTCACCGTTTCAGCGCAGGGCACGGTCGTGATCTGCAGGCTTATCATGAAGTTTGCGGTGTCGTTGACCAGGTTCCCCTGGTATCCACTCGGCAGGGGGGCCAGGCTGAAATCGGCAAACTGAGCCGAGCTCAAGGGAATGCCGTTGTAAGGGTTGTAGGCGATCAGCGGGTATGTGCCAAGGGTGGTAAAGCTGGAAGGGAACCCGCTGACGGTCAGCGTGATCGTGCTGTGCGGTGTCAGGTTGCTGCAGATGATCGGCGCCGTCGTGGTGCTCGGGGTAATATTGTTGAAGTTAAGGGAAAGGGCATAGGTGCCGGCATCGGCTGCGCCGAACGTCAGGTTGGTACAGGCCCATTGCGCCCCC
>DATKNZ010000511.1:0-26193 GCA_035541055.1 Candidatus Acidiferrum sp.
AAGGCGGTGGATGTGGCCGCCATCATCATCGAGCCTATCCAGGGTGAGGGTGGCGACAACCATTTCCGGGCTGAGTTCCTGCAGGCGCTGCGCCGCATTTGCGACGAGCACGAGGTGCTGCTGATCTTCGATGAGGTGCAGTGCGGGATGGGCCTGACGGGCAAGACCTGGTGCTGCCAGCATTTTGGGGTGCTGCCGGACTTGCTGGCCTTTGGCAAGAAGGTGCAGGTGTGCGGCGTGATGGCCGGGCCGCGCCTGGACGAGGTAAAGGATAACTGCTTCCGCCTGCCCAGCCGCATCAGCTCGACCTGGGGCGGCAATTTCTGCGATTACGTGCGCTCGACGCATTACCTGCGGATCATCGAGGAAGAGCGCCTAGTGGAGAACGCGCGCGCCAAGGGCGAGATCTTTCTGCGCGAGTTGCAAGGGCTCGCGAAGCAGTGCCCCGTGGTCTCGGCCGTGCGCGGGCGCGGCTTGATGCTGGCCTTCGACCTGCCCGATACCGCCCGACGCGACGCGTTCTGGAAGGGCGCCTTCGAGCTGGGCCTGCTGGTCATCCGCTGCGGGGAGCGCTCGATCCGCCTCCGGCCCGTGCTGGACGTGAAGGATGAGGTGATCGAGCAGGCGATGAAGATCATGCACCGGCAGTGCAAGGCGCTGTGCGCCTGAGGCGTAAGGCGTGCTGCGTGGTGCGTGGTGCGTGCTCCGTGTTACGTAAATAGCGCGAGCTTCTAACGCTTGTCTGCGCTTCTATTTCGGCTATTGACTATTGGCTGTTGGCTATTCCCAACGTGATTTATGAAGAAGACTCCCTCTAAGACACCGGTATCGGCTAAGGGCTCGGTGAGCGCTGATGCCCTGCTGAAGAAGCTTGGGCTCGGCGCCGAAAACCCAGGCGTTTTCTGCGGCGACTGGCTCGGCAGCGGCAAGGCCCTCGAGAGCGTCTCGCCCATTGATGGCCAGGCCCTGGCGAAGGTCCGCACCGCCACGCCCGAGGAATACGATCAAGCCGCCCGGCGTGCCCACGAGGCCTTCCAAGAATGGCAGCTCGTGCCCGCACCCAAGCGCGGCGAGATCGTCCGGCAACTCGGCAACGCTCTCCGCGAGGCCAAGCGCGACCTCGGACGCCTGGTGACGCTGGAAATGGGCAAAATCCTCGCCGAGGGCGAGGGCGAGGTGCAGGAGATGATTGATATCTGCGACTTCGCGGTCGGGCTCTCGCGGCAGCTCTACGGGCTGACCATTGCCTCCGAGCGGCCGCAGCACCGGATGATGGAGCAATGGCAGCCGCTGGGCATCGTAGGCATCGTCACGGCCTTCAACTTCCCGGTGGCCGTGTGGTCATGGAACAGTGCCCTGGCCGCCGTGTGCGGCGATGCCACGCTCTGGAAGCCTTCGAGCCAGACCCCGCTGACGGCTATTGCCACGATCAAGATTGCCGAACGCATCTGCCGCGAGAACAAGGTGAACCCCGCCATATTCAGCCTCGTCATCGGCGACGGCGCGACGGTTGGCGAGCGGCTGATCAGCGACCCGCGCGTGCCGCTGATTTCCGCAACCGGCTCGACGGAGATGGGCTGTCACGTGGCCGAGGTGGTAGCGCGCCGGCTTGGGCGCTCGCTGCTGGAATTGGGCGGCAACAACGCCATCATTGTCACACCGACCGCCGATCTGGACCTGGCGATGCGGGCCATCCTGTTCGGCTCGGTAGGCACTGCCGGCCAGCGCTGCACGACCACCCGCCGGATCATCCTGCACGAGTCATTGCGGGAGAAGCTGACCCAGCGCCTGGCCGAGGCTTACAAGCAAGTGCGCATTGGCAGCCCCCTCGAGCCGTCCACCCTCATGGGACCGCTCATCAACACCGGCGCGGTGGACGACATGCAGGCCGCCCTTGAACAAGTTCGCAGGGAAGGCGGGAAGATTCTGTATGGCGGGGAGCCGCTGCGCGGGCCCGAGTATCCGGGCGGCTGTTACGTGCAGCCCTGCCTGGTTGCCGCCCGGGCCGACATGAAGATCGTCCAGGAGGAGACCTTCGCGCCCATCCTTTACCTGATCCCGTATCGCGCGTTCGACGAGGCAATAACTATCCACAACGACGTGCCGCAGGGGCTAAGCTCCGCGATCTTCACCAATGACCTGCGCGAGGCGGAGCAGTTCCTGTCCGCGCGCGGCAGCGATTGCGGCATCGCCAACGTGAACATCGGCACCAGCGGCGCGGAGATCGGCGGCGCATTCGGCGGCGAAAAGGAAACCGGCGGCGGCCGTGAGAGCGGCAGTGACGCCTGGAAGACCTACATGCGCCGCCAGACCGTGACGGTGAACTACTCGAAGGAGCTGCCGCTGGCACAGGGAATCGTCTTCGGCTGAGCCTTTCGCCGGCTTTGCCTTGCTGCCAAGCGGGCTCTGGCCAAGGCTCAGGGCGTCTGTTAGCTTGGCCTGGTTCATGCACGTTCAGGCAAGGCAATGGATTTCTGAATGGCTAGAGGGTTTGGGGCGGCTCACGCTCCTGACCCGGGAGTCCATCGCTTCGCTTCTGACGTTCAAGGTCGCCTGGCGCGACCTGCTCTACCAGACCTACTTCGTCGGTGTGAAGTCGCAGTCGGTGGTCCTCATCACCGGCGCATTCACCGGCATGGTGCTGGCGGCGCAGACTTACCTGCAATTCCACAAGGTGAAAATGGACACGGCGACGCTGGCGGTGGTGAGCGTTTCCATGTGCAGCGAACTGGGGCCGGTGTTGACCGGCCTGATGGTGGCGGGCCGAGTGGGCGCGGCGTTTGCCGCCGAGTTGGGCACGATGCGGGTCACGGAGCAAATTGACGCGTTGCGGACGCTGGCCACGCACCCGGTGGATTACCTGGTCGTCCCGAGGCTCATTGCGCTGCACGTCGCCATGCCGCTCCTGACCGCCGAGTCCATCGCCATAGGCATTGTCGCCGGCTACGTGGTGGGGGCCTACTTCTACGGCATTGACCGGGTTTACCTCTGGCACAACATGCTCTGGTATACGCAGCCCCCCGAAGTTGTAGTGGGAATGATCAAGGCGCTGATTTTCGGGGGCATTGTGGCCATGATCGGCTGTTACAAGGGGATGTGTTGCGGCGAGGGCGCGGAAGGGGTCGGGCGCGCCACGACCGAGGCCGTCGTGTATTCCTCGATTACCATCCTGATCACCAATTTCTTCCTCACCCTGGCCCTGGGCAAGCTGTTCCATACTCTATGATCCAGGTGCGGGATTTAAGGAAGAGCTACGACTCGAACGCCGTGTTGGATGGCGTGAACTTCCACATCGAGAAGGGCGAGTCGGTGGTCGTGATTGGCCGCAGCGGCGGCGGCAAGAGCGTGCTGCTCAAGCATCTTATCGGGCTGCTTAAACCGGATTCCGGGCAGGTGCTCATCGAGAACGAGGACATCGTGCCGATGAACGAGCGGGAGCTGCTGCGGGTGCGGCGCAAGTTCGGCATGTTGTTCCAGGGCGCGGCGCTGTTTGACTCGCTGACCGTGGAGGAGAACGTGGCGTTCGCCTTCCGCCGCGAGCGCTCGATGCCGCGGGAGGAAATCCGGCGCAAGGTATGCGAGGTGCTGGAGATGGTGGACTTGCCCGGCACGGAGGACAAGAAGCCCGCCGAGCTGTCAGGCGGCATGCGCAAACGCGTGGGCCTGGCGCGCGCGATCATTTATCAGCCGGCCATCGTGCTGTATGATGAGCCGACCACGGGGCTGGACCCGATCGTGGCCGACAGCATTGACAAGCTCATCCTGCGCGTGCGCGACCGGCTCGATGTCACCACGGTCGTGGTGACGCACGACATGCGCAGCGCTCGGCGTCTCGGCCAGCGCATCCTGATGCTGCACAACGGCAAAATCTACGCGGCGGGCACCCCGGATGAGTTCTTCCAGTCGGAAGACCCCGTCATCCGCCGGTTTGTCGAGGGGGTGTCCGACCCGAAGGAGCTTTATTTCTGAATATGGATAAATCGCGGCTCGAGTGGAAGGTGGGAGTATTCGTGCTGGTGGGACTGGTGCTGCTGGGGGCGCTGGTGCTGGAATTCAGCAAGGGCAACACGTTCTTTCGTTCCACGTATCGTATTTTTCTCCACGCCGATGACGTGGCTGGGCTGAAGCGGCGCGCCCAGGTGCTCATGTCCGGCGTGCAGGTGGGCGCCGTAGGCGACATGGCGCTCGGCCCGCAGGGCACCAATGTCACGATCACGCTGCGTATCTACTCGCAGTACCAGATTCACAAGGATGCCCGGTTCGTGGTCGAAAGCTCCGGCTTCCTGGGCGACCAGTACATCGCGGTGCTGCCGACCCAGAACGCGGATGGAGTGTTTGCCGACGGCGACGAGGCCAGTTGCGAGGCGCCCGTCAACATCCAGGAGGTGGCCCGTTCGGCGGGCAGCGCTCTCAAACGGGTGGACGCCACCATCAACCAGTTGAACCAGGTCATCGCCAACGTGCGCGCGGTGGCTCTCAACGACCGGGCGCTCACCAACTTCGCCGAGACGCTTGCGAACGTGCGTCAGGTCACGGCGCACGCCCTGACGGCCGTGGATAACATCAACCTGCTGGTGGAAACAAACCGCTCCGACATCGGCGGCTCCGTCAGCAATCTGTTGGCGTTCTCGGAACGGCTGAACCATATCGCGGACGGCGTGGACGATGTGGTAGCGACCAACAGCCCGGAGATCAACGCGGCGGTTCGGAACCTGGAAGCCTCAACGGCTACCCTCAAGGGCCTGGTTGACGATCTGCACGCGGGCAAAGGACCGGTAGGGAAACTGCTTCGCGACGAGCAAATGGCGGCCAATTTATCGCAGATATCGAGCAATTTAAGTGTGACCACGAGCAACCTGAACCGGCTGGGCCTCTGGCATATCCTGTGGCGGCCCAAGCCGCCCCACGCCCATGAGCCGGCTGCGCCCGAGCCGGCCCTGACCCCGCCTAAGAACCCCTACGATTGATTTATGGCCCTGTGGATTATCCGCATCCTGTTCCTGTTCCTGTGCACGGGCGGCGGCTTCGCGGTCAGCCAGGTCCGGCCCGAATGGCTGGCGCACCCCCTCCTGGGCATGGTGGTCGGCTTCGGCTTTGGCTGGCTGATGATCGCTATAGACGAGATGCTCAAGGGCTTCTCGCTGCGCGCGTTTTCCGCCACCACCTTCGGCCTGCTGTTGGGGACGGTCGTTGCGTTGTTGATTGATCACTCCGGGCTGTTCGGCGACCCGCATGACGACACGCCCCACCGCCAGCTCGTGCGCATGGCTATCTTTGTGGGGTTCGGCTACATAGGCATGGTGCTGGCCATGCGCAGCAACAAGGAGGACTTTTCCCTGATCATCCCTTACATCCGGTTTGCCCCGCAGAATAAGCCCGACAACCTCCTGCTCCTGGATACGAGCGTCATTGTGGATGGCCGCATCGCCGATCTGATTGAGGCGAACTTCCTGGAGGGGCTGATCGTGGTGCCGCGGTTCGTGCTCAAAGAGCTGCAGCAGCTTGCCGACTCGATGGATGCGATCAAGCGTGGGCGGGGACGGCGGGGCCTGGAGGTGCTCAACCGCATTCAGCGCAACACCAAAAACGAGGTGAAGATCCATGATGGCGATTTCCCGGACGAGAAGGAAGTGGACGCCAAGCTGGTGCGGCTAGCAAGGAACCTGGGCGCGAAGCTCTACACCAATGATTACAACCTAGGCAAGGTGGCGGAGTTGCAGCGCGTCAACTACGTCAACATGCATGACCTGGCCAAATCGCTGCGCACGGTGCTCCTGCCGGGAGAGGTGGTGAGCCTGCGGATCGTCCGCGAAGGCAAGGACAAGGGACAGGGCGTGGGATATCTGCCGGACGGCACGATGGTGGTGGTCAATAATGGCCAGTCCGCCCTGGGGCAGCAGGTTGACGCGCAGGTGCAAAGCATGCTCCAGACCGGCGCCGGAGTCATCGTCTTTGCGGATTTGAGGCAACCGGTGGCGGTATAGCCGATTCCGGCGTTGAAGCTGCCGAAGTGCCAGGGTGCCGCCTGCCCGTTTACCTGGCGCCTTGAGTTGCTAACGTTATGCACAATCTCTTCACAATTTTGAACACATCTGCCCCCGGAATGTCTCATTAATGGGATTAGGTTAGGGTTTTTTCATAGACGGGCGCAGTGTTCGCTAACTGCGCCCCTTTTTTTATTCTGCCTCCGTCAGGCCTTTCCCTGGGCAGGTTATGGTGCGCGTCTTTACACTCTGGCCCGGAGATTTTAGGAGCCCAGGTGGCGCAGAATCCGCCTGTGCGCGCTGGAGAAAGCCAGACGCCGCAATTGTCCCGCTGTGAGCCACTTGCCTTTCGCCCCAGCGTCGCGGGCGATGACCGGGCCGGAGGCGCGGAACGCTTCCAATGTGACGCGGTAGCGCGTGATGGAGTGCCTGATGGTGCAGAGGGGTGCGAGGCCGCTTGCCGTCAGCCCAAGCGCACTTCGAGCGGCGCGTAGGAGCGCTTCTCGATCTGAGTTCATGGGGAGGAGTCCACCCCTCACCCGGCCTGCGGCCACCCTCTCCCCATCGGATGGGGAGAGGGATGGGGTGAGGGGTTTCCGCGCGCGGTTTCGGGTCAGGGGAAGTGCAGCCTTAGCGCCGCCATCCAGGGCCATCTCGACATTCGGGAACTCCCACAGGTGGGCGTTCACAACGCCGGCGGGCCGCTGGCGCACCAGGAACCGGCCGCGGCGCTGGACGACAAATGCCGCGAACCGGCGCGGGGTAACAGGCGCGCGCGGCCCCAGGCGGGGCAACTCCTCCACGCGGCCTTCCCGGTGAGCGACGCAGTGCCCCGCCACCGGGCAGACCGGGCACCGAGGCTGCCGCGGCGTGCAGACCAGCGCGCCCAACTCCATCAGTGCCTGGTTGAACGCCGAAGCCGGGCGCTTGGCGGCCGAGCCCTGCGCCGCGGCCAATAACACCAATCCCTCAGCGCGCCGCCATAACTGGGCGCGCGTGCTCGCCTTCCGGGCGTTCGCACCGATGCCGAAAAAGCGGCAGAGCACGCGCACCACGTTACCGTCCAGGATCGGCCTGGGCTGATTAAGGGCGATGCTGCAGACCGCGCCCGCGGTATAAGGGCCGACGCCGGGCAGGGCCAGAACCTGCGAGTAGTCGGAAGGGAAGCTTCCGCCATGTTTCTCCTGCACGACCTGTGCGGCCTTTTGCATGTTGCGCACGCGCGTGTAGTAGCCCAGGCCTTCCCACAGCTTGTGCACTTTCGCGGTGCTGGCGCCGGCCAGCGCCGCGATGTCCGGCAATTCCCGCATCCAGCGTTCCCAATACGGCACCACGGTCTTGACCTGCGTCTGCTGCAGCATCACTTCCGAGACCCAGATGGCATAAGGATCTTGCGTGCGCCGCCACGGCAGGTCGCGCGCATGGCGGCCGAACCACCTCAGCAGGCGCCGCGCAAACATCGTGTCGTTCATCCGCAGGCCGAGACTCTAAACGCCGGCGCGGCCCGCCAAAACCGAAAAGTATGCCCCTCACCCCAGCCCACTCCCCATCCGATGGGGAGAGGGAGGACCGCCCCGCGTCGCTTCGCCTTCTCCCTCTCCCCATCTGATGGGGAGAGGGCCGGGGTGAGGGGGCCTTGTGCCGGTACTAACAAGATGCACCCCGCGCCTTTAGATTATACACTTCCAGCTCATGTTGAATCTGTCCGGCATCACGAAGGCCTACGGCGAACGCGTCTTGTTCGCCGACGCCACGCTGCAGGTCAACCGCGAGGACCGCATCGGGCTCGTCGGCCCCAATGGCGCGGGCAAGACCACGCTCTTCTCGATCATCCTCGGCGAGGACTCCGCTGACGCCGGCGAGATCACCCGCGAACGCGGCGTCGCCATCGGCTACCTGCCCCAGGAAAATGCCCCCGTAGCCGACGAGACCGTGGTCGAGCTCGCCACGGCCATCACGCCGGAATACACGAAGCTGCGCCGGATCCTCAAGGCCTGGGACGCCGATCATCCCACCGAGGCCCTGCACCCGGAGGAGATCCACGACGACGTGCATGACCGGTTTAACGAGCTGGGCGGCTACCGCCTTGAGGCCAAGGCCAAACAAATCCTCGCCGGGCTCAGCTTCCGCGCGCAGGACTTCGACCGGCCAGCCCGCGAGATGAGCGGCGGCTGGGTCATGCGCGCCCACCTGGCCCGCCTGCTGACCCAGGAACCCGACCTGCTGCTGCTGGACGAGCCGACCAACCACCTTGACCTGGAGGCCCTGCTCTGGTTCCAGGCATACCTGAAGGGCTACCCGGGGGCCATCCTCGTCATCTCGCACGACCGCGAGTTCCTCAACCAGATTGTCGGCAGCATCGTCGAGATCCGCCAGAGCCGGCTTATCCGTTACCGCGGCGGCTACGACGAATACCTCGAGCAGCGCGAGGCGCACGAGCAGCAGCTCCTTGCGGCTTACAAGAACCAGGAGCGCGAAATCGGACGCCTGATGGAATTCGTCAACCGCTTCCGCGCCAAGAACACCAAGGCCACCCAGGCGCAAAGCAAGCTCAAGCAGATCGAGCGCATGGACAAGATCGCCGCGCCCGAAGCCGATGAGCGCAAGCTGGACTTCCAGTTCCCCCAGCCGCAGCGCAGCGGACTCAAGGTGATCAAGCTGGAGGACATCCACCACGCCTACGGCGAAAACGTGGTGTACCGCGGCATGAACTTCCAGGCCGAGCGCGGCCAGCGCATCGTGCTGGTAGGCCCGAACGGCGCAGGCAAATCCACCCTGCTCAAACTGCTCGCCGGCGTGATCACGCCGCAGTCGGGCACGCGCACCCTCGGCCACAACGCCAAGTCCGGCTACTACTCCCAGTATCGCGTGGACATGCTCAAGCCCGAACGCACGGTGCTGGAGGAGGCCTTTGACACGCCCCAGCGCCTCACCGAGACGTTCGTGCGGACCCTCCTCGGCAGCTTCCTGTTCAGCGGCGACGACGTCTTCAAGCGCGTCAGCGTCCTCAGCGGCGGTGAGAAAAGCCGCCTGGCGCTTGTGAAGCTGCTGCTGGACCCGCCCAACCTGCTCCTCATGGACGAGCCCACGACGCACCTCGACCTCTCCAGCATCGACGCCCTGGCCTACGCCCTCGACCAGTTCAAGGGCACGCTCGTGTTCATCAGCCATGACGTTTACTTCATCCGCGCGCTCGCCAACCATGTCGTCCACGTCAACGCCGGCCGACTCACGCATTACCCTGGCGGCTACGAATACTACCTGGACAAGACCCGAGCCGAATCCGAGCGGGCGGGCCTGACCGCTTCCGGCACGAATGGCGCCCCCGCGGCCAGCCGCGCCAACGGCGCCAGGTCCGGGGACGACTCCACAACCGGCAAGGCTGCCGAGCTATCCCGGAAAGGCCAAAAGCGCCTGGAAGCCGAGCAGCGCCAGGCCCGTTCGCGCCAGCGCCGGGCCCAACAGCAGGTCGTCGAGAAGCTTGAGCAGGAAATCCAGGGCCTGGAAGCCCGACAGGCCGAGATCGTCACGGAACTGGAGCAGCAGGAAACCTATGACAAACCCGGCCGCGCCCAAGCGATCAACCGGGAGCTGGTCGAGGTGCAGCGGCGCTTGGCGGAGCTGACCCCTAAATGGGAGCAGGAGGCCACCCGCCTGGCCGGGCTGGGCTAAATCCCCATATTCCAGCTAAGCTGCTCAGTGTAAGGCACTTACGTATCTACAAGCCCTCTTCAACCCCGCCCTGCTCGCCGCTGCTCTTACTGAACCCCTCCGGGGCCTCCCCGTATCCTGTCCGTTACCACACCGTAGTACCTCTAATAGGCTATTAGAGGTACTACGGTGTGGTAACGGACAGGATACGGGGAGGCTCCGGTGTGGAGCGCGCCCGTCCTCGGGCGCAGCAACCACCGACGGCGCAGGCATGGCCGGGTATAGGTATGCCGCTCTGACAGGGGCCATTGCTGCGCCCGGGGACGGGCGGGCTCCGGGGGCGGTGCGCGGATGCGCCGCTACGCGCGCGCAAACTGCTTCAGTTGACCACGTTACGTGGCGCGCCTTGCAGGAAAGCGCGGACGTTTTCGACGGCAATGTCCATCAGCCGCGCCCGGGCGGCGCGGGTGCCCCAGGCCATGTGCGGTGTTACCAGGCAGTTGCGCGCGGTCAGCAGCGGGTTGGTGGCGGGCGGAGGCTCGACCGACAGCACATCAACAGCAGCGCCGGCAAGGCAGCCGGCATTGAGCGCCTCGGCCAGGGCGGCTTCGTCCACCAGCGGGCCGCGGCTGGTGTTCAGCAGGAAGGCCGTCGGCTTCATCAACGCGAGGCGCTGGGGGTTAACCAGCTTAGCCGTCTGTGACGTGAGCGGGCAGTGCAGGCTCACGACGTCGCTATCGCGGAACAGGGTATCCATATCCACGAATCGGACGCGCTGCTGTCCTGCGCCGGTGCTCGGGTCGCAGGCGAGGACGCGCATGCGGAAGGCGGCGCCCAGGTCGGCCACTGCGCGGCCAATGCGGCCAAAGCCCACCACGCCCAGGGCGAGGCCGTCCAGCTCGATCAGTGGGTAGTCCCAATAGCACCATTCGACGCTGCGCGTCCACCGGCCCTCGCGCACGGTCCGGGCGTGATGGCCGACCTGCTGTGCCAGCTCGAGGAGCAGGGCGAACGTGAACTGCGCTACGGAACGGGTGCCATAGGTTGGAACGTTAGCGACCGGGATGCGGCGAGCGCGGGCGGCGTCAAGGTCCACGACGTTGGTGCCGGTCGCCAGCACGCCGATGTATTGGAGCCGCGGCAGGCGCTGGATGATGTCGCGGGTCAGCGGGGTCTTGTTAGTAAGGACGATCTCTGCATCGGCCGCACGCGAGAGGACGTCGGCGGGCGGCGTGCGATCGTAAATTGTGCAGCGCCCGAGGGCCTCCAGTCCGGCCCAGCTCAAGTCGCCGGGGTTCAGGGTGAATCCGTCCAATACGACGAGGTTCATGCGCTGGAGCTTTAGACGTAAACGCCCCGGCGGGCGAGCGGAATCCGGGGCGGGCCGCCGGGCCAATCCCGGGCAGCGGCGGGGCGGACAGGGCGGGAACCCGAAATCCGAACTCCGAACTCCGAAACAAATCCCAATACTCAAAGCACCAATGCTCAAACCTTGTCAGGAGCGCGGACATTCTTGTCCGCCGGTCCTTAAGGGAGAGCCGGAGGCGGGTTTCGGGTTTCGGGTTTCGGATTTAGGTGCTCGGCGCGCGCCGCCGCGCAAAGTGCTTCCCCATCCTGGCGAGGCCCGACTATGTTGGAGTCATTGAATGACGGAACCTGAGGCGATCCCAGACACCACAACTCAGGCG
Organism: Candidatus Acidiferrum sp.; assembly: GCA_035541055.1. Taxonomy (GTDB): domain Bacteria; phylum Verrucomicrobiota; class Verrucomicrobiia; order Limisphaerales; family UBA8199; genus JAPLUA01. The sequence continues at coordinate 11,324 of DATKNZ010000511.1, forward strand.
GCGGTTGTCCGCACGCACGACCCCTACGCCGTGCTGCGCAACCGCAACGTCGTGCTGTACCTGGTCTCGCGCTTCGTAAGCGCGCTTGGGCAACAGATGCTCACGCTGGCGGTCGGGTGGGAGCTATACGAGCGCACCCATTCGACGCTCGCGCTGGGGCTGGTGGGGCTGACGCAGATGGTGCCCATGGTGCTGTTCACGATGCCGGCAGGGCATGTCGCCGATAACCACGAACGCAAGCGCATCATTCTCTGGATGAATGCCGTGATCGTGGTCATCAGCCTCGGGCTGGCGTTCATCTCCGCTTTCCAGGCGCCGGTGCTTTGGATTTATTGCTGCCTGCTGGCGGCGGGCACGGCGCGCACGTTTTCGTGGCCGGCCAGCTCAGCCTTCCTGCCGCAACTGGTTTCGCGCCAGGAATTCTCGAAGGCGGTCACCTTCAGCAGCGGCATCTTCCAGCTTTCGTCGGTGCTCGGCCCGGCGGCGGGCGGCGGTGTCATCGCGCTGACGCATCATGCCGCGCCCGTTTATGCCATCAACGCGGCTGCCGGCACAATCTGCCTGGTATTGGTGGGCTTGGTCCGCTGCCGGCAGGTGGTCAGCGCCCGTGAGAAGATGACGGTGGCGAGTCTCGCGGCAGGCTTCAGGTTCGTGTTCGCGAGCCGGATCATTCTCGGCACGATCACCCTGGACCTGTTTGCCGTCCTGCTGGGCGGCGCGACGGCCTTGCTGCCGGTCTATGCCAAGGACATTCTGCGGGCCGGCCCCACCGGTCTGGGGCTGCTGCAAGCGGCCCTGCCGGCGGGCTCGTTCGCCTGCGCGCTGTACCTGGCGCATCGGCGGCCCTTGCAGAAGGCGGGCCGCACCCTGCTCTGGGCCGTGGCGGCTTTTGGGCTGGCGACCATTGCCTTCGGCTACTCGCGCTGGTTCTGGTTTTCCTTCGGCATGCTGTTCGTCTGCGGCGCGGTGGACAACGTCAGCGTGGTCGTGCGCCACACGCTGGTGCAGTTGCTCACGCCGGACGAAAAGCGGGGGCGGGTCTCGGCTGTCAACAGCCTGTTCATCGGCACATCCAACGAGTTGGGGGGCTTTGAGTCGGGCTTTGTAGCATACCTATTCGGGCCTGTATTCTCCGTAGTATCAGGCGGGGTGGGGACCATTCTCGTGGTCCTCGCGGTGGCCGGACTGTGGCCGGAGATTCGCAAATACGGGCGGCTGGATGCGGTGTAGCGCGAATGCTCGGCGCTGGCAGGGACGCCTCGCCGGGGCGTCCGCGCCCGCCACAAGACGGACGCCTCGGCGAGGCGTCCCTACCCTGCGGCGTAGTGCAGGGACCTACCGGCTGACCAACTGGCGCTCGGCGCGCGTGGGCGCCTGGGGCGGGCTGGCCGGCTCCTCAGGCACATTGGTGATGATGCGCGCGCCGCGTTTGTAGGCGAAGTAGGAGTAGGTCCATTGCAGCAGCACCACGAGCTTGTTGTGAAAGCCCACGAGGAAGACAAGGTGCACGAACAGCCACGTCAGCCAGGCGAACCAGCCGGAGAAATGGAGTTTGCCGATCCAGGCCACGGCTGCGGAGCGGCCAATGGTGGCCATTGTGCCTTTGTCCCAATACCTGAACGCCGGGCGCGGCTCGTGCGCATGGCCTCGATTCAATTCCTGGCGGATCAGGCCGGCGACGTGCCGGGCCATCTGCATGGCAGCGGGCGAAACACCGGGCACCGGCTTGCCATCCTGCATGACGAGTGCCAGATCGCCGATGGCGAACACTTCAGGGTGCCCCGGCACGCTCAAGTCAGGATTGACCTTCACGCGCCCGTGGCGGTCCAGTTCCACGCCCAACTGGCGAGTCAGGGGCACGGCGCTCACGCCCGCCGCCCAGATTACGTTGGCCGCGCGGATGACTTCCCCTGTCTGTAACGTCACCTCGCCTCGCTGGATGGATCTGACACGCGTCGAGGTGCGCACGCATACGCCGAGCCGTTCCAGTTGCCGGCGGGCGCTGGCGGCCAAGTCGGGCGGAAAGTGTTCGAGGACCGCGGGCGCGGCTTCCAGCAGAATGATGCGCGCCTGCCGCGGATCAATGCGACGGAAGTCCCGCTTCAGCACTGTGCGCGCCAGTTCGGCAAAGGCCCCTGCCACTTCGACGCCGGTCGGGCCACCGCCGACCACCACGATCGTCATCAACGCCTCGCGTTCGGCCTCGCTGGAATCGTCCTCCGCCTTCTCGAAGGCCAGCAGCACGTGGTTGCGGATGCGCAGGGCGTCGTCAATGGTCTTCAGCCCGGGCGCAAAGGCCTCCCACTCGGGGTGGCCGAAATAACTGGTGCAGCCACCCATGGCGAGCACGAGGTAATCGTAATGCAGCGTGGAATGCTCCAGGTTCACCTGGCGCTGGGCGAGGTTGAACCCCACCGCTTGCTCGAGGAGCACGGTAATCTCCGGCCGGTCGGAGAGGAGCGAGCGGATGGGCTGCGCGATGTTAGGCGCCGAGAGGCCTGCCGTGGCCACCTGGTACAGCAAGGGCTGGAACAGGTGATGGTTGGTGCGGTCCACCACGGTCACTCGCGCCGAGGGATGGTGGAAATGCTCGCAAAAGGTCAGTCCGCCGAAGCCGGCGCCTAGGACGACCACGTGGGTGCTGCTGGTTCCCGCCATGCCTATACTCTCCGGCTGAATGGGCCGGGGCGCAATGGGCTGAGATACGCACGGCGGTCTGCACCAGGACAGGTAGGGACGCCTCGCCGAGGCGCCCGTGTTGTGGCGGCGGCGGACGCCTCTGCGAGGGGTCCCTGCCTAAACCCGCCTCACGCGAACACGAGCCTGCAGAACGTTACGGAAGCAATGACCCCTACCGTATCCGCGATAAGCCCGGCCGGCAGCGCGTAGCGTGTCCTCTTCACGCCTACCGAGCCGAAATACACCGCCAGCACGTAGAACGTGGTCTCGGTGCTGCCAAAGATAGTTCCACCCATGCGGCTGAGGAGGCTGTCCGGGCCGTATTGCTTCACCAGTTCGGCGAACAGCCCCAGGGTCCCGCTCCCGCTCAAGGGGCGCATTAGCACCATGGGCAGGAGCGGCGCCGGGAAGCCGACTGCCTGCATGGCCGGCCCCAGCGCGCGACTGATCAAGTCAATGCACCCAGCCGCCCGGAACATGCCCATCGCGACGAGGATGGCCACCAGGTAAGGAATAATGCGCAGCGCCACGTCGAACCCCTCCTTGGCCCCGTCAACGAACTCCTCATACACCTTCACATGCCGGAGCGCGGCATAGAGCGGGAACGCAGAAAGCATGAAGGGAATCGAGAGTTTGGAGATCGCATTCACGATGCCCACGAAGGCGCTCGCCTTGGCGCTCTCCGGAGAGGGCGGCGGAACCAGCGCCGGCAGGAAGCCCCCAACGCTGTGCCTCAGCGCTTCGGGAAAGGCCAGCCGCACGAACAAATACAGGAAGAACGCGCCGAACATTGCCATGATTGCCGCGCCCCACCAGCGCAGTGGAGCGAGGCCCGCGGCTTCCTTGATGGGGGTCTTCTCGTTCGCAACTGCCGTGGCGCTTGTTCTGCCGGTCTCTGCAGTGGATGCGTCCGGGTTGAGCTTTACGGGCACCAGCCGGTACATCGGCATCCGTTGCAGCAGCTTGGCCGCTGTGACCGCCGCGATAGCCGCGCACGTCGTCGCCATGATCGAGGTGCCGACGATGGCCGTGGCATTGTTGGCGCCGTTGGCGGCCAGCACGGCAATGGCTGTGGCCGGGATGAGCTGGATGGAGCTGGTGTTAATGGCCAGGTAGGTGCACATGGCATTGGTGGCCGTGCCCGGGCGGGGGTTAAGCGCCTCCAGGTCTTTCATGGCCCGCAGGCCAAGGGGTGTCGCGGCGTTGCCCAGCCCGAGGATGCTGGCGGCCATGTTCATGAGCATCGAGCCCATGGCGGGGTGCTCGGCGGGCACATCGGGGAACAGCCACACCATCAGAGGCCGGAGCAGCCGGGCCAGCAGCGCCACCAACCCCGCCCGCTCTGCCAAACGCATGACGCCCAGCCATAGCGCCATGATGCCCACCAGCGGCAACGATGTCTTCATCACCGCGAACTCCGCCATCTCGAAGCTCTTGTCCGCTACGGCCTTCAGGTTATCGGTGCAGCCGCCCACGACGACGGCCACAACGATCATCCCCAGCCAGATGTAGTTGAGCATTGCGCGGAAGCTATACGCGCGGGCTCCGGCTTGGCGAGCAAGAACAGGGTCTGCCTTCGGCCATCGGCCTTCCTTCGGCTTTCGGATTTCGACCTTCGGACTTGGGGGTCCAGCACCGCCCGAGACATCGAGGAGTCCAAAAACAGAACACCCACCGGCGCGGACGCATTGCCCACGCGCCTGCTGGTATCAACCCGACAGCGCGTCCGTACTTGGCGCAATTGCTGCTCCACTACGCTTTTGAGAAACTTATTTGGCGAGCAGATATGCGTGCAAACCTCCAACTCGCTGTGGCGCTCGTGGTTTACGGCCTGGGCCCGATCCTGGTGCTGGTGGGCGGTTACTTCGGGTGGAAGCGAATCCGTCCCCATTGCCGCCGCTACGGCGCAAACACCTACCACGCCCGCGTGGCCGAGCGTAAGAAGTTCTGGGGCTACGAGTAACGGGACCTGCCGCTTACGGCTTCTCCAGGGCGGCGTGCAGGGTCAACTCCGATCCCTCTCCCACCTCGAGCTGCTTGCGGTAATCCTTGAACCCCGCCTTCTTCACCTCGATCACGTGCGCTCCCTGGGTCAGCTTGAGCTTCGCCGGCGCGTTGCCGACGAATGCCCCATCTACGTACACCTCGGCGGACTCGTCGTCCGCTTTCACGGTGACCAGGCCCGTCCCGGCCTGGACCGGCGCGGGCGGCTTGTTCGTAGCGCTTGAAGCAGCGCTCTTCCTCGGCGGTTCGGCCTCACCCTTGGAGGGCACAAATTCGCCCGCCTCCTTTTGGCCTTCGGCAACCTGCGCGGGCGTCAACATGCGCTCGACCATGGCCAGGCTGATTTTGGCGTCATCGGCATTCTGGCTGTCCTTGGCCGCGGCCAGCGCCAGCCACTTGTAGGCCACCACATAGTTGGTCTCCACGCCCCGGCCTTTGGCGTAGCACATGCCCAGCGTCAGCTCGGCCGAAGGGTTTCCCTGTTCCGCGGCCTTGCGCGTCCATTTGAGCCCTTCCGGGATGCTCTTGGGGACGCCTGTGCCTTCCAGGTACGCGTTGCCCAGTGCGGCCTCGGCGGGGGCCATGCCCTGGTCGGCTGCCTTGTGGAACCACTCGGCGGCTTCGACCATGCCTCGCCCCTCCGCATCGCCGTTCGCATAGCACATCGCCAGATCGTACTGTGCCTCCGCCAGGCCTTTATCGGCGGCCTTGTGCAGCCAATGCAGCGCCTCGTTCATGTTCTTCTTCACCCCCATGCCGTCGGCGTAATCCACACCCAGGAGGCACTCCCCGCGCGCGTCGCCCTGCTCGGCCGCTTTGCGATGCAGTTTCGCCGCCTTGGCGGGGTCTTTGGGAACACCGTTGCCGGCGGCGTATAGTGTCGCCAGGTCAATCTCGGCCTTGGGGTCGCCCTGGTCTGCCCGGGCCTTGAGCGTTTCGAGCCCTTGACGATCAGAGTCGTTCTGCTGCGCCGGCGATGCCGCCGCGGCTCCGAGCCAGGCGCCCAACATCAGCCATATCAAACTATTGGCCTTCATGCGTGCAGCTTACGCGCTCTGATTGCTGCGGCAAGGCATACCTAAGCCTGCTTACCCAGGGGCGAGGATGCGAACCAGAAGCAGGACGAGGGGACTCATGCCTTAAATTGAGGGGGCCTTGCGGCAGCCGTGATGAGACGCGCGCCGACCCGGCGGGACAGCCGATGGCGCCCGGGCAAAAAAAAGGCGCAGCCCGTGAAGACTGCGCGCATTCTTCTCGAAGGCGCATCGGAAACAGCCGATGCGCGCAACAGAAGGAACAATGCGGGCAGGACACTACCAGCCCGTCCAAGCGCTGCAACAAGAAAAATGACCTTAGTATTTCAGCGGGGCGGAGCGTATGGCTTGGCAAGAATTTTCGTGGCAACCCGGCCAACCCGTGATACTTTTACGCTACCATGAACCCAAACAGCAGCATTAGTGAGATTCTCAGCCTCAAGGGCGCAACGGTCTGGTCTATCTCGCCAAACGCCACGGTCTATGAGGCCGTTCAGCTCATGGCGGACAAAAATGTGGGCGCCGTCCTCGTCACGGAAGGCGAAAAGCTGGTCGGGATCATCTCGGAGCGGGACTATACACGGAAGGTGGTGTTGAAGGGCAAATCGTCCAAAACGGCTACCGTGAAGGAGATCCTGTCCAGCCACGTGATCCACGTCAGCCCGTCGCACACGGTCGAGGACTGCATGAGACTCATGACCGACCACCACGTCCGGCACCTGCCGGTCCTGGACGAGGACAGGATCGTCGGCATCGTGTCCATTGGCGACCTCGTGAACTGGATCATCTCGGCCCAGCACACGGCCATCAGCCAACTCCAGACCTACATCACCGGCGTGCCGGGCTGAGAAGCCTCCGCAGGAGACCGCGCTTAAGGCGTTAGAGAAGGGCCTGCGCCTGCTTTCGCGCCCGGGTCCCTGCCGAGCGACAGCCAAAAGCCAAGTCCGCCGCCGGCCACAAGCATCAGCAGTGTCAGCGGGCTCAGGAGGTGCAAGTGGGTGACGAAATAGCCGAAGCTGCCATCCCGGATAAACGGCAGCAGGCTCCATTCCGAGAAGATGCTCAGGCCGAGCGCCAGCACGCCGCAGACCGCGGCGCGCAAGGGCGAACGGTCACGCACCAGCATCCCGCCGCCCAGCCCGACCATTCCGCCCGGCAGCAGCGGCGCCACAAAACCCTGGTGCCCAAGCCACATAAAGACGAGGTAACCAACAACTCCCCCGGCTATAGCGCCTGCCAGACCGACCAGCAGGTTCCTGGTTCGTGCGTTGTCGCTCATATCGTTTCCGCTCCAATCCACCACCGGAGCGCGCCCGTCCTCGGGCGCAGCAATACCCCAGCAGCCGGACGCGCAGCCCGCATTGGGCGTTGCTGCGCCCGAGGACGGGCGCGCTCCGGCGGGGCTTACCCGCCTCAGCCCGGCCCGCGCATCAGCCGCGATTTGCCCAGGCTTACCGACACGAATCGCGCCTGCGGGATCGAGAATTTCTTGATCTCCACCATCACGCCCTGCGGCTTAAACTGATCGAGCACCCAATCGGCTATGTTGGCGGCCAGCTTTTCCAGCAGCTTCCAGCTCCGGCCCTCGCCAAACCGGAGCAACCCGTCGGCGACCGTCTGGTAGTTGATCGTCTTCTCGATGCGGTCGCTCACGGAGGCGACGGAGAAATCCAGGCTCATATCCACCGTCACCAGCAACCGCTGGGGCTTGGAGCGTTCCTCTTCGGTTACGCCCACACACATCGAGACTTCCAGGTCAACTATGGTAATTTTCGACATCTAGTAATTCAAAAGGCTTGCGCCGCCGCTTCGGGGCACCTCCACGGTCTCCCGCGCGGCTCCCTGCCGCTGTATCCAGGGCGCTCGGTCCATCCGGCCGCGTCAGCGCCGCGGTCCGGCCACGGCTTCCAGCAGCTTCCGGGTGGGCTGGTTAAGCGCCATTTCCAAAGCCTGCGCCGGTTTGACCCAGCGGAACTCCCGGGCCTCATCGTTCAGCCTAACCGCAGGCTGCCCGGCGGAGCGGCAGGTGTAGTTGAGCAGAACAAAATGGGCATCGCGATAGAATTCTTTCGAGTGGATGCAATCCTGCACCAGCACAAACTCAATGTCGCTCACCTGCAAGCTGGTCTCCTCCTCGATCTCGCGCGCCAGAGCGGCCACCGACGTCTCGCCCCACTTGATCTTGCCGCCCGGGATGCCCCACAAGTTCGACCACTTGTGCGTGCGGATCATCAGCACTTCGCCCGCGTCGTTGTAAATCAACCCGCCCACCGTCGCTATGGGGGGATGGCTCTCCTCGAACTGCCGCGGCGGCGGCCGCAGGTGCAGGTCGTTCTGCTGGAGGATGTCCCGCAACTCGCGCAGGTGCTCGACAATGAGGTCTGGCCTGGCCGCGCGCAACTGGTCCAGGGTGTTATAGCCCGTCAGCACGGCGCAGGAATGGATGCCCCCGTGCCGCGCGGTCTCGATATCGTGCTGCATGTCGCCGATGAACAGGGTCTCGTCAGCCTTGAGATCGTTCTCCTGCAGGATCTCGTGAATCTTCTCCCGTTTATCCCAGACATTGAGGTAAGGCCGCTCCAGGAACTCGGCGAAGCCGGTCGCCGCCGACTGGAGGGCAAAGTAATCGCGATGCACCGTGCTCAGCAGGAACGTGCGAAGCTTTCGCGCCCGGCAGAACTCGAGGAACTCGCGGGCGTGCGGCAGGGCGCAAACCGAGTCCTGCACCTGGCGGAACCGGCTGTGGAACCACTCCTCAAGCTGCGGCAGCGCCACATGCGGCACGTGCCGGGCGTAGAAGATCGTGAACGGCAGGCAGAATTCCGCGCGAAATTCCTCCAGGGTCATCTCCGGCCGGGCTGCCTGCGTGAGCACGTAATTGGTGGCCTTCCAGACCGCCGGGAGGTCGTCCACCAGCGTCCCCGACCAGTCGAAGATGATGTTGCGGATCACCCAGCGAGTGTAGTCGCCTTTCCAAGTCCGGCAACATAATCAGGGGGAGCGACGGGAGCGCGGGTGTGCGAAAACGTTCTTCCGGCGGAAGAAGTTCGGCACCGCGTAGCGGTGTGTTGAAGTTAGCCGTGCGGCTTTAGCCCACGGTGGGCTCAGCCGCCGACCCCCATGCGCCGCGTAGCGACGCACGAAACCGAACGGCGCCGCTCGCCGCCGGGGACATCAGCCGTCGCTACGCGACGACACGAGCTCTCTGGGATCAATCCCGTGGGCTGAAGCCCCACGGCTATCTTCAGGCCATCGCTACGCGATGAAGACCAGCAGGCCAGTCTCCAGGCGCCTGGATGCAACCACCTAAACCGCCGCCAGCCTCTGGTAGTTATGGTTCTTGGCCCAGAGACCGAACTGCTTCAACTCGTCGAGGCAGCGGTGGATGGCCTTCATGCTGATGGCGCTGGGAGTGCGCCGCACTTCCTCGGCGACCTTTACGGGGCTGGCGGTGCAGGTGGCGATCTTGTCCTCCGTCACTGCCGAGGCGCGCTTGACCAGGTCCTCCGCGGCAAACTCGTAACGCCCGTTGACCTTCTGATAGCCGAGCAGGTCGCGCAACACCAGGCAGCCGCGGGTCTGGCTCATGTTCACCTCGGGCGGCGCCGCCAGCGCCGTCGGGTTCTCGGTGACGCGGATGAAGATGGACTTCACCGCACCGGTCACCGGGTCTGTCTCATGCACAAACGGCGCGGTCTTGATTCCCAGCCGGCAAAGCTCGCTCAGGATGGACCATTCCAGCTCGCCCACCTGCCCGGCAAACATCGGCGGCACCGTGAAGCGGATCGTGCCTGTGGGCTCTAGCGGGTCGCACGTATTGTCGAAAGTAAAGAAGTCCATGAAACGGGGGTCCCACTGCCGGCCTTCGCGAGCGAACATAGGCTCCAGGACGTTCCCGGTAAGGTAGTCACACAGCTCCATGATGCGGTGCGTGCGCCAACGGATGGGCTTGTCGGCGATGGTGAAATTGAGTTTTGTCTGCATAATCCGGTTACAGCATTGCAGGTCATGTGCCACGGCAGGCGCCAGGCCGAGATGGGCCTAAAAGCCCCGATTCTGCAGGGGGCGGCGGGCCGGCGGGAACAGCGGAATCTCGTTCCCAGCGAAAATTCGTCGTCCCAGGTGCGAAACTACGGCCCTCTTAGTCCTGCGTCCAAGGTCTCAAGTCTTGAGTCATCGGATTTGGCGGCGACTCGGGACTTTAGACCTTAGCCGCAAGACTCAAAAGCACTCTCGGTCCTTGGTCACCGTCGGCACGTCGTGAGCCGTGCCCAGGCTGAGGGACTTCTTCGGGCAAGCCTCAACACAGTAGCCGCACGTGATGCAGAGCAGGCGGTCAATGGTCCACTTCTTCTGGGCGCGGTTGACCGCCAGCGCGCCGGTGGGGCATTTCTTGGCGCACACGGTGCAATACACACAGGTGTCCCTGGCGAACATTAGCGTGCCGCGTGAACCGGGCAAAGCGCGCCGCGGCTCGAACGGGTAGCGGGAGGTCACCGGCCTGGACAGGGCCCATTTCAGGGCCAGGGACGTCATCGTGAAGTAGGCCATATTAGCGTTCGGTGCAACTGATGCAGGGGTCAATCGTGAGCACGAGGACGGGCACGTCGGCCAGCTCGCACCCGGGCAGCAGCTTCAACATCGCCGGCAAGTTGGCGAAGGTCGGCGTGCGCACGCGGAAGCGCTGCAGGTTCTTCGAGCCGTTCGCCTTCAGGCAATAGGCCACCTCGCCGCGCGGCTGTTCCGTGCGCGTGAGCACTTCTCCATTCGGATTGCCCGCGACCTTCACCGCAATCTCGCCCTCCGGGATCTTCATCGCGGCTTGCCGGATGATGTCCATGGACTGGAACAACTCCTCGCAGCGCACGGCGCAGCGGGCGTAGGAATCGCCGTCGGTGCGGGTGATGGGCGCGAAGTCCAGGTCCTTGAACGCCGCATAGCCCAACTGGCGCATGTCCTGCACCACGCCGCTGGCCCGCAGCATGGGGCCGACGCAGCCCAGGTCGTAAGCCTCCTGCCGCGGCAGCACCCCTACGCCGCACAGGCGGTCCTTCACCGAGCTGTCATTCAGAAACACCCGGGTGATGTCCCGCGCATCCTTCTCAATCTGCTTCAGGTCGGCGAGCATCTGCTTCAGGGCGTCGCCGCTGATGTCCCGCCGCACGCCACCGATTTTGCAGGTGCCGAAGATGACGCGCCCCCCGGTGGTGCGCTCGATGATCTTGAGCACCCGCTCGCGTACGCGCCACGAATGCATGAATAGGCTCTCGAACCCCATGGCGTCCGCCATCAGCCCCAGCCACAGCAGATGGCTGTGGATACGAGACAGCTCGCCCCAGATGGTGCGCAGGTACAACGCGCGCGGCGGCACCGCCACGTTCATGATCGTCTCGATCGCCTGACAGTAGGTCTGGCCGTGGATGAAGCTGCAGATGCCGCAAATGCGCTCGGCAATATAGACAAACTCGACGTAGTCCTTCTTCTCCACGAGCTTCTCCAGCCCGCGGTGAATGAAGCCTATCGAAGGCCGGGCCTCCAGCACCTTCTCGTCTTCGACCACCAGGTCGAGGTGCACCGGTTCGGGCAGCACCGGGTGCTGCGGGCCAAAAGGGATGATCGTGCGGGGCATAGACTAGGCTTCCCAGCTCATGTGGCAGTGGCGGTCGTCGAGCCCGGCGGCGGCGTGGGGGCCGGCGCGGAAGACGCCGAGGTCGCTGTCGTGGTGGCCGGCTTGGCCACCGGAGCTTTGGTGCTGCCGAACGGGAACTTGATCGCCGTGTTGTAGAATGTGCCTTTGAAGTCCACGGCCATGCCCTCGACCGCCAGGCCGAACAGGTCGTGCATCTCATTCTCGTAAAGAAACGCGCACCAGTAGATCGAGCTGATGCTGGGCACGCGCGGGTTGTCATCCGGCAGGTGAAGGCGGAACTGGGCCAGGCGCCCCTCGAGCGCAAAGCTGTAGGTTAGCTCGAGCCCGTCGGGCAGGCGCGTCGCGCTGATCTGCACGAGGCGATAGCCTTGCTTGCGCAAGGCATCCACTTTCTCCAGCAGTGCCGACACGGGGATCGGTTCGACCGATTGGTCCTGGGGCAATGGTGTCATCGGGTCAAAACAGGTGTCTCGGCCTGGGTGCTGGGCTGGCGTTCCTTCTGCAGGCAGACCCAGGTAATGGCCGGCGTGAAGGGCTCGGTCTTGAATTCCTTGTAGCCGCGCTTGCCCAATTGATAGAGGTTGCGCTTGCTCTGGTGGCCCGTCTTGGCCTCGAATCGGGTGACGTCGGGGAAGGCCTGCTCGATCTCGTCCAGCAGGCGGCGGCCGATGCCGCGCCTCCGAAAATAGGGGTGCACGATAACCCGGGTGAGGTGAGCCGTTTGCCCTTCCGCGTAGCCGCGAACGGCGCCAATGATCTTGCCGTTGACCACTGCCTTGATGAACAACATGCGCGCCATGTCGTTCTGCAGCTCATCCAGGGTCTGCTGCAAGGCAGGCAGGCTGTCATCGCCGTATATCTCCGCCTCGCTCTGGTAGGCCACCTTCTGCAAGGCGAGGATTTCGGCCGCGTCGCTGGGCTCCGCCCGCATGTAGAGCGTCTTGTCAATGCTGTGGGCCGTGGCCGCCATGTCGCGGTGCTTCTCCTCCAGCACACCCAGGGCGCGGACGACGCCGTCAATGATCGCCTCGGGCCGCGCCGCGCAGCCGGGCACATACACATCCACCGGGATCACGCTGTCCACGCCGCCCGAAATGTTATAGCAGTCCCGGAAAATGCCGCCGGAGGAGGCGCAGCAGCCGACGGCAACGACGACCTTCGGCTCGGGCAGTTGGTGGTAGATGTTGCGGATCACCTGCCGGCTCTGCTCATTCACCGCCCCGGTCACCAGGAAGATGTCTGCATGCTTGGGGTTGCCCGTGTTCAGCACTCCCAGCCGCTCCACGTCGTAAAGCGGCGTGAGGCACGCGAGCACTTCAATGTCGCAGCCGTTGCAGCTCGACGCATCGTAATGAATGATCCAGGGAGATTCTTTGAAGCCGCGCATGGGATCAGGATGACCTTTCAGTAGTAACGTAAGCCTCCGGCTTGCGAGGGTCCCGGCAACCCTCCGGGTTGCCGCCCGCCGACAAGCTGGAAGCTTGCGGGAGACTCGCAAGCCGGAAGCTTACGCTATTATCTGAGACGTTACGCATCACCGCAGGAAGGAAAGCGCCAGGATGTTGCCAAACCCGAGCACCGCCGCGACCAGCCACGCGCTCCGAAGCGCCGTCTGCCACTTGAACCGGGCGAACACATTGTCCACGAGCACGACGAAGCCGAAGACCAATAGCGCCACCGCGACCCCGAGTACGGGTGACGCAGCGAAGAACAGGTAAACCCAGCCGAGCAGGAACACATTCTCGTACCAGTGGGCAATCTCGATCATGCCCAGGGCGCGCCCGGAGAACTCGGTGGTAATGCCCCGGACCAGTTCCTGATGGGCATGATGCGAGCACGACAGGTCAAAGGGCGACTTGCGGAACTTGATTTCGAGCGTGTAAAGGAAGCCGAGGAACACTCCCGGCAAGGCCAGCACGAGCAGCGTGGGATGGCTGGCGATCTGGTGCACCTGGAAGCTCCGGGTGACCATGTACATCCCGATGGCCGTGATCAGGACCATCGGCTCATAGGCCATCATCTGGAGCAACTCGCGCTCGGCGCCCACGAAGCTGTACGGCGAACTCGCCTTGTAGGCGCCCAGGACAAAGAAGATCGCGGCCAGCGTCAGGGCGAAGATCACCAGCAGGAGGTCCGAGCCGCTGAAGAACAGCGCCCCGGTGAACATGACCAGGAGGAGGAAAAAGACGATGTAGAAGTTCTGGGAACGGCGGACGACGATGTTCTCTTTCTGCCAGAGCTTGAGCACGTCGTAGAACGGCTGGAGGATGGGCGGCCCCTGGCGCGCCTGCATGCGCGCCGAGATGCGGCGGTCCCAGCCGGCCAGAAGCCCGCCCACCACCGGGGCGGCGACCACGTAGAGAAGAGCGGCGAGCCAAGGATTCATAAGACCGTCCGAAGCGCCAACAGGATCATGGCCGAAAGCAAAGTGGTGGTCGCGATCACGCCCCACCGGGCCAGCCAGGCCTCACTGAAAAGGCCGCGCAGGTAGTAGTTGTGCATAGTCACATCCTGCACCTGCGCGCCCGAACCGAGAAAGCGCACGCTGCTGTGCACGTTGGCGCCGCCCAAGTATGCGTCCATCACTTTGACGCCACGGCCATAGTTGATGAAGCTCAGCGGAAAGAGCATCACCATCACCATCATGATCGTCATGATGATGATGTTGCCCTGGCTCATGGCCACCGATTGGCCGTAGACCATCGCGACGTAAGGCTCGATCAGCACCGAGGAGAGCAGCGGGAAGAACAGGCAGGCCAGGAAAGTCGCAGCCGAGAGGCCATAAAGCGCGGTGGTTTCACCCAGGCTGAGATGGCCTTCAACCGGTTGGTGCGGGCGGACGACCTCCAGCAGCTTGCCCATCCATTTCACCCAGAAGAACAGCGTCGCCGCGCTGCCGAACACGATGAACACCGAGAGCGCGGGAAAAGCATCCACCACGGCTTTGAGCACGGCCCATTTGCTGATCAACATGCCGAACGGCGCCAGGAACATGCCCGCCATGCCGATGAGCATCATCACCGCCACGCGCGGCATGTTCAGGATCAAGCCGGACATTGCCTCGATGTCCCGGCTGTGCAGCTTGTGCTCGACCACGCCCACGCACAGGAACAGGAGGCACTTGGCCACTGCATGGAAGATGATCAGCAACAGCCCGGCCCAGACCGCCGCTGCCGTGCCGATGCCCCCGCACAGCACGATCAGGCCGAGGTTCGCCACGGTGGACCACGCCAGCACCTTCTTGGCGTCGCTCGTCGTGATCGCCGCCAGCGAGCCCACGAGGAAGGTCACCGCCCCGACCAGCGCGACCATCAGGCCCACCGTAGTGCCGGACACAATCGGCGCCAGGCGCAGCACGAGATACACGCCCGCCTTCACCATGGTGCTGGAATGGAGCAAAGCCGAGACTGGCGTCGGCGCGACCATGGCGCCCAAAAGCCAGCTCGAGAACGGGAGCTGCGCCGACTTGGTGATGCCCGCAAAGCAGAGCAACGCCGCGGGCA
>DATKNZ010000512.1:0-30164 GCA_035541055.1 Candidatus Acidiferrum sp.
CGGCGGAGCGGCCGCTGTAAGGCGCCAGCTTGGCATAGTTCGGGTCGGTGAGGAAGACCGTGTTGGTGGCTTCAACCGCAATCCACATGTCCCCGCTGACCCATAGGTTTCTGCTATGGCCATCCTCCGGATTGGGCGGCAGCCAGTCGGCGTAATCGTCGGCGTACATCCGCAGCGCGGCAATCATCTGCTTGCCATTATTCAGGCAATAGACTCCTTGCGCCTTTTGCTTCCCTTTGCAGAGCGCCGGGAAAAGCAGGGCTGCGAGGATCCCGATGATGGCGATGACCACCAGCAATTCAATGAGCGTGAAGGCGCTGTTGGCTTTGGCTTTTCCACTCATCTGGGACTTCCCCGGATTCTCGACTTCTGGAACCGGCCTGCAGGCGCGCAGACCGGTTCCCCAATTCCGCGTTGTACCCCATGCGGCGCTTATTGTTGCAGCTTCAGCCGGTAGAACTGGCTGGCCGCGCCCAAGGGCAGCACCACCTGGTGCTGACCGTTGATCACATTATCCGGATTGGTCACGTTGAGCCAATTGGTGGTGCTTAGGCTGGCATTCTGCTGCACCCCATAGCCGACAACGGTTCCGGGCCACGACACCACGACATTGGTCCCGTTCTGCACCTGGACGTCCAGTGCCGACAGGCTCACGAACGCGAAGTCCGAGATGGTCTGGACGGAAGTCGAGCCGCCAAAGGAGCCAGTGAATCCGACGTAGGCGGTATCCGCTCCCAGGATCTGGGTCAGGTCTCCGACGTTCAGGCTGGCACTGTAGGACTTGCTGGCAACGGCATCCGTAAAGGTCAGCGCCGCCTGGCCATAGGCGTACGTCAGGGTCACGTTGATGGGATCGCCGCTCTGGAACTGGACAGCTCCTGGCGCCGTGTAAGGGCCAATATTACCGTTGAAGTCGAAGGCGTATCCCATGGTGTTGGGGGTGTAGATGTTCATTTCCAGCTCGGCGCTGGGCGCGATCACGGATGCCGTGCCGACGCCGAGTTGACCGCCACCGCCGCCCAGGGCTGCGGGGCCCCGTGGGTCGTTCTGGAGGCAGAAGGTCACGCCGTCGGCCGTCCGGTTGCCGCCGGCCTGATAGGTGAAGGCAGCCTGGAAGGCGCCAATGTATTGAGGGAACGGGAAGAAGAAGCTTCCCTGGCCGCCGCCGTTGCTGGGATCGGTCAGGCTCACCTGGTTGGCGCCGGCACGCGCGCTGCCATTGGCCGTCCAAAGCGAGCCGTCGCCGTAAAAGCTCACCGGCAAGCCCAGGACCGTCAGCGTCCCCGAGCTGGTGGCGTCCGGAGCGGTGCCATTGCTGACGACGACCTGATAACTGCCGGCGTCGGCGAAGGAGACATTGGCAATCTTCAGCGCGTTGCTCTGCGAGCCGCTGATCCGGCCATTGTCCGTCAGGTTCACCCAGGTGGTGCCGTTGTAGAACTGCCATTGGTAATGGAGCGGCATCGTGCCGTAGGCCTCAACGGAATTAACGGCGCTCTGCCCCAGGAATCCCGAGAAGGGATCCTTAACCGGCGTGATAATCTGCGGGGAGCCCGCAATGACGTTCACGGAAATCGCGGTGGAGTTGACCGAGCCGTAAGCGTTGGTCACGGTGACATAGTAGGTGTCAGAGTTCTGGATGTTGTTGAGGACCAGTGTGGCGTTGGTCTGCCCGTCAATGTAGGCGTTCGCGTTCTCGTCAAACCACTGGTAGAACAACGGCGGAGTGCCGAACGCCGCCGACGGAACCACCAGGACTCCGCCGTAGCTGGCATTGGTGTTTCCCGGGGGCTGGAGCGTCATGATGGGCCCGATGCCGGCCACCTCGACCTGGTGCAGGATCTGGTTGGAGCTCAAGGCGTAGTTATAGACCGCGACGTCGTTCAGGAAGCCCCAGAATTGATTGTTGTAGGCGCCACCGCTGCCCTTGCGGGCGCCGATCGTCAACGGCTCGGCGCTGCTGAGAATCCCGGTGCCGATGGGTATGGTGGCGGTGCCGACGAGCTGGCCGTCAATGTAAAGGAGCACTCGGCCATTGGCTTGGTCGCAGACACCCACCACGAAGTGCCAGCCGGGGTTGTTCAGCAACTGGAACGAACTGTTCGCGCTATAAAAAGTCGTGTTGGGCGCGTTTCGCACCGTGAAACGCAACGCGGAGCCTGTAGCGCCCTCGTCAAGGGTGAATTGCTCGAAGCCCCATAAGCCCTTGGTCACCAGGCCGGCATTCCCCGCCTGACCGACATTGTTGCCGTTGGCCCACACCGCGACGGTGAACTCGCCGTTGCTGCCCGCGGGCAGGCTGAAGTCAATATTGCTCGGCACCCAGCTCGCAATGCTGGGAAATAACCCGAGACTGGAGAATTGGGCGGCGGTCTCCGTGGGATCGGTGAACGCGTTATAACCGGGCAGGCCCAGAGCTATATTGGTATAGAGGCCGTCGTTGCCATTCTGGTATTCGGTGCAAATGGCCCCGGGATTGCCGTCGCTCAACTGGTCGTCCGGGTCATTGAGCCGCCAATAGCAGATCGGGCGGTCGGCCAGGACGGCTTGCGGAAACGGGGCGGTGGGAGCCGGGGCATACGTCACCTTCCAGGTGAAGGAGGTCAGCGAGCCGTAGAGGTTAGTGACGACGCACAGGAAGTTGGTCGGGCCGGTCATCTGGCAGTTGGTGAAGGTGAGGCTGGCGTTGGTCGCGCCGGCCATGGCGACGCCGTTCGTCTTCCACTGATAGATCAGCGGCTGCGCGCCAGTGACGAAAATCGAGAAGGTCGGGCTCGAACCGAGGATGCCCGGGCTGCTCGCGCCGTAGAGGGTGATGGGATTGGTATAAATGATGGGGAATTGGGCCGAGAGCAGCGGCACGTTCCGGACCGTCAGGCTCACGACCCCGCTGGTGGCCGCGCCGTAAGTATTCGTCACCACCACAAAATAGTTGGTGCTCGCATCCGTCAGCCGCACTGGATTCAGGATCAGGCTGGCACCGGTTTGAGTGGGCAGTGGCGCGCCATCCTTGTACCACTGATAGCTCAGCGGATACGTCGCCGGCAGCGCCAGGACCGTGTTGGTGAAATTCTTCCCTTGGTCAACCGTCGCCGTGACCGGTTGCGTGAAGATGGTCGGCACTGGCTTGGCGGTGAAAAAGAGGTTGGAAATCTGCGAGGACGATAGCGCGTAGTTAAAATAGGCGACGTGCGCAATCCGGCCGGCGAAATACTGCTGGTTGGCGTTGTACGTGCCGTTGGTCGGCTGGATGTAACCAGAGTCCGGCGCGCCGCCAATAAAGGCATCCAGGGTTGGCTTTCCAGGGATGGCGTTGAGGACCGCGAGACTTGAGGTCGCAAGGCCGTCATCCAGCGAGACGCTCACATTGGTGCTGACGCCGTTGGTGTAAGTGGCTTGGAGCACGTACATGTGCCATTGGTCGTCGTTCACGTTGAAGGTGGTGGGAGCAATTTGTGCCTGAGAGCCCGCGCCCTTGTAGCCGTAGGTAACGCCATTTTTGAACTGAGCCTTCCAAGAGCTGTCGGTATGGCTGGCCAGGCAATTCCACCGGCCATTGTTGTCCATCGGGTTGGCCTTGAACCAGGCGACCAGCGTCAGGTTGGTGGCGGTGCCGGTCGGGTCGAGGGCGCTGTTATAGCCGGCGTCCACGGCGCCGGAGAGGCCATTAAAGGCGCACGCATTGGTCAGGGCGCCAAAACCCGACCCCGAGTAGGACGGTCCCGCCACACCGGGCAGCGTGCCCGGCTGGTACACGGCGCTGGTGCCGAGCGTGTTGAAATTGGTCATGCTCGCGCCCGCGCTGCCGTAATTGGCCGCCGTCGGGTAACTGCCCACCGGTGGATTGACATATTTCGGCGCATTCATCCGCCAGTACATGTAAGGGTGGTCCGCCATGACCGTCGCGCTGTAGTTGCCCAGACCGTTGGTGCCGGCGTCGAAATGGCTGGCGATGCGGTCGCCCGACAGCGCATTGGTGTAGATGGCGACTTCGTCCAGGTAGCCGATAAACTCATTCCCGCCCACGCCGCGGGTAGCGGCGAGCATAATCGGGTCCCAGGTGTCGGGTGCAAACGTCGCGCCGGGTATTTGGGTGCCGGGGCCGCCGACCGGCGCGCCGGGGGCGGTCGTGATCGGGAGTTGAGCCAGCGGGATCGTCAGGCCCGTCACATTCATCAAGTTGGTGCCGCCCCAGTTGGCGTTGTCCAGGTTGGTGCTATAGACATACAGCCAGCAATTGGTCCCGTCGAACACCCCGGCCAGGTAAACCCACGCGTTGGTGTAATCAATCGTTCCGCCGGTGAGCCAACCGGTGTTATTGGCAGCTTCCGCTTCGGCGCCGCCAGTAAAGCCGTTGCCGTTGAATACGTGGAACGTCCAGGCCAGGGGATTGTTCTGCGTGCCGGTGCCCCGGTAGACGCCAAAACCCAGGTTCAACGACCAGCCAAAGGAGTTGTTCACGCCGTTGAGACCGCCCGCGTTGTTCGGCCCGGTCTGGGTTATTATGCCTCGGTAGCTCTGGCCACTGGCCGCGCGCGTCCAACATTCCACCGTGAACGGCTGGCCGGCCGGCAAGGAAACGCGGTGATCGGTCGTCGGCACAATGGCGAATGCCCCGGTGCCGCCGTTAAAATTCACGGCGGGGTCGCTGTCACCCGCAATCGCCCCAGGCACGTTGCGCACCGCATTGGTGCTGGCGTAATACGCGTTGGCGATGGACCCTAGCGAGCCGATGTTGGTTTCGACGTCGGCCATCGGGGGTGGGGTTGTCTCCTGCAATGGCCAATAGGCCACGGGGTTGAGGCTCATCACGGCGTTGGAATAGGCGGATTGCGCCTGGGCTGCGACTCCCGTGATCGCAGCCAGCAGCGCCAATACAAATGCTTGAACGAACTTGGTATTCATAAACTGGTGTTTTCTGCTCGTGGTTGCGGTTAGGTCTGCTGTTTGGAACTCAAACCCCGGCGGGGGTGGCTGGCTTCGCGCAATTGCCTGCACCGGGTCTTCGTTCTTCCTCAGCGCTTTTAACATTCTCGCATGGTCCTGTCATTGAGGGTTCGCGTCTATTTATTGAGGATTTGCGACAAGCCGGCCCCAGGCGCGGGCCTGAGATCGTTATCCCGTTGAGACTGTGGAGTTTGGCGGGTGATACCCCGGTGTGTCTCCCATGTGGGTCGATCCACATGGGAGACACACCGGGGTAGCGCCGTGCGGGCGCCGGGACCACACCAGATTAGCCCGGTACGGTGCCGGGCCTGCTTTCCGTCCTCGCCAAATAGGAATCCATTGTGGTTGAGGCACTTAGTACTATTCAACAACAGGTTCCTGCTTCTCCAGCCCTTGCCGGCCTGGATGTATGGACGGCAGGGCGGGTGAAGGAAGCGGCGGTTGCGCCAGGCTTGTCAGGGAGCAAAATGCGCCTCCCGCAACCGGGGCAAGGGTTTTTAGCTTTGAGCTTTTGCGTCGCCTGCCGCTATCCTGCCGGAGAACCGATGGCATGCGCATGAAGGCGAGAATTCCTGGAAACTCCGTGCCGCGGCGCGGGCAACGCCGAGTGGCTCTGCTGGTGGACTTCTCCCGCGCTTACGGGCGGTTACTTCTGCTGGGCGTGGCGAAGTTCGTCCGCGAACATCACGAGTGGTCCGTGCAGAGCGAGGAATGGCGCTGGACCGAGCCCGTGCCGACCTGGCTGAGCGACTGGAAAGGCGACGGAGTCATTGCCTGGGTCGAGACGCCGGAGCTGGCGGGCATCATCCGGCGGCTCGGGGTGCCGGCGGTGGACGTGCGGGGAGCAGTCCCCGATTCCGGGTTGCCGCTGGTGGATACCGACAACGAGGTGGCGGCGAAGCTGGCCGCTGAGCATCTCATGGAGTGCGGCTTCCGGCACTACGCTTACTGCGGATTCGCGGGCGCCAACTATTCGCGGGACCGGGAGCATTGGTTTAGGGCACACCTGTCGCGCCATGGATTCACCTGCGCCGTCTATGAGGCGCCGGCCACGCCTTCCGACCTCAGAACCGTCGAACTGGAGAAGCGCGGGCTGCTGTTTCCGGCACACCTGGCGGCCTGGCTCAAGCGGCTGCCCAAACCAGTGGGGATTATGGCGTGCAACGACATCCGCGGGCAGCAGGTGTTGAACGCCTGCCGCCGCCTCGATTTGCTCGTGCCCGAAGAAGTGGCGGTCATCGGCGTGGACAACGATGAGGTGTTTTGCGAACTGTCGGACCCTTCGCTTAGCAGCGTGGAGCTGGATACGCTGCACATCGGCTATGCGACGGCGACTTTGCTCGAATACTTGATGGCGGGAGGCAAACCCCCGCTGAAGCCTATCCTGATCCCGCCGGTGGGAGTGGTGACCCGGCGTTCGACGGACGTGCTGGCGATGAATGACTCGCAGCTTGTGGCCGGCGTGCGGTTCATGCGGGAACACTTGTTCGAGGAGATTGGCGTGAACGACCTCGCGCAGGCGGCCGGCCTGTCCCGGCGCCTGTTCGAGCGCCGCTTTTCCGCCCAGGTGGGGCGCCCCCCGAAGGCGGAAATGCTTCGGCTCCGGCTGGAGCGGGTCAAGGCCCTGCTGGCGGACACCGATTGGCCGCTGGCCCAAATCGCCGAGCGCACGGGCTTCAAGTATGGCGAATACCTGCACACGATCTTCACCGAGAAGACCGGCACCACACCCGGGAAGTTCCGCCAGAACGCGAAGCTGGAATTCCGGGGCCGCAAACCCTTCCGTTCCCGGAGCGCCAAACCCTGGGCTGCCACCCGTTAGGGCCTCAGTCCAGCCCATCCTTCCGTAGTCTCGCTCGAGAGCAGGCGGCACACGAAAAACACGCCCGTGAACTGGATGAGTTCAGCTACGCGCTGAACCGCGCCGCGGACTGGAAATGCCGGTGGAAGGCCAAGCAGGACCATGGCCAGGAACCCGAGCGCCGCCGCAATTCCGAAGGCAACGGCTTGGGGTCTCCTTTCGTGCCTGGCGCAGTGCCGGCAAAACAGTAAAAAACCAAGGGCTGTGCCTCCGTAGTCTATGAGCCCGGCGGCGTTGTGCACCAGCGTGCGCCAACTGCCAAAAAGCGGCGCTCCGGGGTCGCAGGGGAAGAATGCGCTGAGCACATAACCGGCGCCCAAGCCGGAGAGAGCAAGCAAAATGAGCGACGTATCCCGGGCTAGTGTATGACGATGCGCCAGCCACAAAGCCCACCAGACAATGAGCCCCACTGGAAGAAAGAAGCCAAAAGCGACCAGGTGAGCCTGCGCGGCGCCAGTTTCTCCAAGCTCGCTGATAGTGCGTGAGATATGGCTGTAGCCAGGGCGGAGCGACGCAAAATAGAGCGTGCCCAGCAGCACGAGGGCAGCCGCTGCGGCCACGAGTGCCGAGGAGAGGGACTGGCGGCCGATGTTCATCACGCCCGAGTAACGAACTCAACGGCGGCGGACCACTGGGCCAGCGATGGAAACAGGCGTCTATCTCCGCGCCGCCAGAAATTCAGACAACTTCGTACCATCAGCAACCTCCGTCTCGATTCTCAGCAGGTTGCTCATGAAATACACCACGGCAAGCGGTATCGTGATTCCCAGGATGCAGAGCAGAAACAAAATAACCCCGCTGCCATGCCATTCGTATCGTGTAACTTTATCCATAGAATTCAGGATTCGCCCACCGGAGCTCGAATCTAAGTTGAGGTGCGTCGCTGCCCACCAGCAAAGAACGAGCAAGCCGAAGACGGCAACCATCGCGATGCCAACCCGGCGCCCTCGACCAGAGCGAGGCCGGTTTATGGAGGGCGTACCCACCGCGCTCATGGCCCCCGACAACCTGCCCTCTCAGCTTCTTGCCGGGCAATCTTCACCCATTCGACGGCGTTTTCGGGGCGGCCGCCAAGTGTATGGTTGTCCTTCATGATAATCTCCAGGCGGCAGCCACGGGTCACCTCAATGGCTTTGTGCAAATAGGCCCGAATGGCCTCCCAATCCGGGCGCGGAGTGGCGAGGACTGAAGGCGCCGGCTTCAGCGAGAGGATGAACTGGTCCTGGAGGAACCCGGCCATTTTATCAAGCTTCGCCCAAGCCGAACAGGAGACCCGCCGCAGCTTGTGGTGCCGTTTGACCACATGCCAACGGCTGTCCACGGGCTCACAGCAGCCGTAACACGTCAGC
This sequence comes from Candidatus Acidiferrum sp., assembly GCA_035541055.1. Lineage (GTDB taxonomy): Bacteria > Verrucomicrobiota > Verrucomicrobiia > Limisphaerales > UBA8199 > JAPLUA01. The sequence goes on from DATKNZ010000512.1 coordinate 8,158, forward strand.
CCGAACCGGTCCATGATCGGCTTCTCGTACGGGAAGATGAACTCCTCGTACATGCGGGGCGACACGCCGACCGTCTCCTGGCTTTCGGTAAAGCCCCACATATCCCGGCATCGGACCTGGGCGTCGGCATCGGGGGACGGCAGCTCATCCATATAGCCATAGCCCCCGGAGCCGACGTAGGTGCCGTCGTTATTGAGCGAAAGCAGATTGCCCGCTTCGAGGTAATCCAGCTTCTTCATGAACCCCGCCGAGATGATCGAGCACAGCTCTTTCAATTCATCCGGGTGCTCGTGAAAGTCCGTAAGCATATTCTCCATGCCGCGCAGCAGGATTGCCGGATAGGTTATCCCGAGCGACCACCACCAGGTCCCCTTCTGGCGCACCGTCAGGATGCCGTCGAACAGGTCTTTCGCCAGCTCGAAGCAGCCCTTGGAGACCTCCCAGTCAATCTCGAAGGTCAGCGGGTGTATCTTCTTCAGATCGGTCGCGTAATCCTTCAGGGGAGCGTCCCATACGAATGAACCCAGTTGCTCGGTCCGCCGGTAGGAGATCGGCAGGCCCCAAAAATCCACCGAGCAAGTGTAGGGGACGTTGAAGACCGCCTCGACAGGCCGGTCGTCGCCCATGCATTCGCCCCAGAAGATCTCCTTGCGCAGGTTCATCTCCCAGCGGCGGGCAATTTTAGTCCGGCACTTGAGCTGGCGCTCGGTGATAATCTCGTTCCAGCCGTTCTCGGGGTCGCAGAAGATCACCGGCCGGGTCTTCTCCAGCTTGTTGTGCTGCCGCCACAGGCGCCGCTTCTCGTCCATAGCGGGAAGCGCGGCGAGCGCGGCCACCCGCTCGGCCAGGCTTCTCAGGGTGACTCGCTCCTCGTCCTGCACGAGCAGGTCTGCCGGCGTGAAGCCCGTTTGGATGCTTTCGGAAACGGTCTGCTCCAAACCGGGCGATGCTCCGCCGCCATAATCCTGCACTGACCCGCCGCCCTGTCCCGCAGCGCCTTTGCAGTCGCCACTCATAAGGCGCTGGCCGAAACCGCCCTGGCCTCGCTGGGGGCGGACTTGCCCGCTCCAAAATCCCTTTCAATCTGTTCCAGCGACTTGCCCTTGGTCTCCTGCAGGTATCGCCACACAAACAGGAGGCAGAGCAGGCACATCGAACCGTAGATGACAAAGCAGTAGCCCTTCAGCCGGCTCAACAGGACCGGGAAGGAGAGCGACACCAGGAAGTTCGCCCCCCAGAGCGTGAAGGTGGCTATCGCCACAGCGTAACTCCGCAGGCGGTTCGGGAAGATCTCGGCAATCAGCACCCACACTACCGGGCCGAGCGAGAAGCCGAAGGCGGCCAGGTAGCCCATAATGCAAAGCAGGACAAAATACCCCTGCGCGTGGCCTGTGACGAACGTGAGCGCGAGCAGCGTCATGGCCAGGCTCATGCCGATCGAGCCGATGAGCATCAGCGGCTTCCGCCCAAGCCTATCCACGAAGAACATCGAGACCACCGCAAAGGTCAGGTTCACCATGCCCATCAAGGCCGTCTGGAACAGCGCCGATTCATTGCCAAAGCCGGCGGACTTAAAGATGGCCGGCGCGTAATACATCACCACGTTGATCCCGGTGATTTGCTGAAACACGGCCAGCAGGACGCCAATAACGAGCAGACGAAACATGCTGGCCTGAAACAGCTCCGCCATCCTTGCTCCCGCCTCATTGCTGACCGAGTTCTCGATGTCCTGCAGCTCACGGCGGGCAGCGGCCTCCCCATTGATGCGCGTCAGCGTGGCCAGGGCCGCCTCGGTGCGGCGCTTCTGCACCAGCCAGCGCGGGCTTTCCGGAACAAAGAACAGGAACACGAACAGCAGGAAGGAGGGGACCGCCATCACGGCGATCATCCAGCGCCAGTTGTTGTCACCGCCGACGTCGCGCAGGAAGTAATTCGAATAAAAGGCCGAGGACTGGCCCAGGAAGATCGCGAACAGGTTGAGCGAGACCAGCTTGCCGCGATGCCCGGCCGGCGAAATCTCCGCAATGTAGATGGGCGCCAGCATCGAGGCCGCGCCCACCGCGATTCCCGCGATGATGCGATAGGTGATGAAGACGGTGTAATGCTTCACCAAAGCGCAGCCCAGGGAGGACACCAGAAAAACCAGGGCGGTGAGGATGAGCGCCTTCTTGCGGCCGTAGCGGCTGCTCAGCGGACCCGCTACGACACAGCCCAGCATGCACCCCAGAATGATGCAGCTCACCGTCCAGCCCTTCCACAGCTCGTCCAGGTTGTAAACGCGGGGAGCCGAGATGTATTCAATGACGCCGGAGATGACGGAGGTATCAAAGCCGAACAGGAAGCCGCCCGCCGCCGCCACCAGGCAGATCAATGTCAAATAGAGCCTCATGCGACAGGGTTAAGGACTTTACCCGGCACCGGGTTAAGCTCTAGCATCAAAGGGTAACCCTGTCATTAAGGTTTTGCGTCTCGTTATTGAAGCTTTGCGACGCCGCCCGCCTGGGTGCCTGCCGCGCAGTTGTGAAGCCAAGCAAGGAATAACCGCGATGCGTGGCCGGGGGTGGTTGACCAGTTCCTCCAGACCATGAGGAGGTCGGAGCATGATAACTTCCATTAAATCATTGAAGGTTTTCATGGACCGTGATTGAATGGGCGGCGGCGTGAGCTATGACCAACGGGGCTCAATCAGGGCCAGTGGATAGACGCGGGGAGATAACGCACTTGCTGCAGGGGATGCGCGACGGCGATCAGGGGGCAGCCGGGGAATTATTGTCCCACGTGTACCGGGAATTGCGTTCCATCGCGGCCCGGATGATGGCCGGCGAACCCGCGGGACACACGCTCCAACCCACCGCCCTGGTTCACGAGGCTTGGTTGCGCCTGATGGGTGGCGAGAGCCAGCAGTTTCCGGATCGAGCTTACTTCTTCGCCGCACTGGGGTGTGCCATGCGGCGGATCCTGGTGGAGAGCGCCCGGCGCAAGAACCGCCTTAAACGGGGCGGGGATCTGCACCGTGTAGAGCTGGAGCAGGTCGAACTCGCGGCACCGATCCCGGACGATGAACTCCTGGCCTTGGACGAGGCGCTCACCCGCCTGGGCCAAACCGACCCGCGCGCTGCCGAAGTGGTGAACCTCTGCTTCTTCGTTGGACTGACTCAGGAGCAAGCGGCCAGGGAACTGGAAGTGTCCATCAGCACAGTCGAACGCAAGTGGGCTTATGCGCGGGCCTGGCTTTACCGAGAGATTCACCCAGGGGCGCAGGAGGCTCACCGGACCGCCCTGCCGCCTGCGCCATGAAGTCAAGTCCAACGACCCGTCGGCATCATGAGGCCCTTCGCCGTGCCGGCCTCAGCCAGTGCCTGAGCAGAGGAGAGGATCGGGTGAAGGGTTTTGCCGACCGTTGGCGCAGGATGGAGTGAATGGCAATTTCTGGAACCTCTGTGAATCCAAAGGCCGGCCTGAAGAGAGGGAATGAGAGGCTGGCGACCGGGGGACAGCCCGCGCGAGGACGCACGTTGTCGCTGGTGTTACTCATAACCGGTCGCTCTGCCGCCTGCGATCATCTTAGAAGCCAGAAGAAAGGCAGGCCTTGTGAATAGCAGAACACCATTACTGAACGCCGCTTCACTGACCGCGCTGCTTCTACTCGCCGGCGCCAGAACCGCGCCGGGACTGCCGAACCTGGCGCCGTACCAGCCGCCCGGTTGGTCGGACAAACTCATCGTTTCCAGAACGACCGGGGCGACCAGCGACAGCTTGGGGCTGACTACGAACGACATGCTGTACATCAGTTGGTCGGTTATCAACAACGGCAACGCCAACGCCGGGGCCAATTACACTTACTTTTACGTGGATGGTGTCCAAAGAGGCGACTTGTTCAGTCCGTCCTTGAACGTGAACACCTACACTAACAAGAGGGACTTTAACCTCGGCGAACTCAGTGCGGGGACGTATACCCTCACGATCACAGCCGACGTCACCTTCGCTGTCACGGAGAGCAACGAGGGCGATAATTCCTATAGTAAGACGATTACCGTGGGAAGCCTGCCGAACCTGGCGCCATATCAGCCGCCCGGGTGGTCCGACAAAATCATTGTCGCCAGAACGGTCGAGGCGACAAGCGATGGCGCAGGACTGACCACAGGGGACAGCCTGTACGTGAGCTGGGCCGTCATCAACAACGGCAACGCCAAGGCCGACGCCAATTACAGCTACCTTTATGTGGACGGCGTCCAGACGGGGGATTTGTTCATTACGTCCTTGAGCCCGAACACGACCATTACCCAGAGGGATTTCAGCATCGGCAAGCTCAGCGCGGGAACGCACGTCTTCTCTGTGACAAATGACGCCACCCACGTCGTGACCGAGAGCAACGAGAATGACAACGCCTATTCCAAGAGCATTACCATAGGACGCGTCCCGAATCTGGCGCCGTATCAGCCGCCCGGGTGGTCTGACAAAATCATCGTCGCCAGAACAGCCGGGGCAACGAGCGACAGCTCAGGGCTGACTGCGGCGGACAGCCTGTACATCAGTTGGGCCGTCATCAACAACGGCACCACCAACGCCCCCGCCAATTACAGCCTCCTTTACGTGGACGGCGTTCAGGCGGGCGATTTGTTCATCCGGTCGTTGAACGCGAGCACTACCATTACGCAGAGGGACTTCAACATCGGCAAGCTCACCGTGGGAGTACACACTCTCTCGGTGACAAACGACGCCACCCATGTCGTGGCCGAGAGCAACGAGGATGACAACTCGTATACCAGGAGTGTTATCATAGGAGCGTTGCCGATCATATCGGTGACGCCCGCGAGCCAGGATTTCGGGCCCATCCCGGTCGGCAGCACGACGAATCGGGATTTCACGGTTCAGAACACGGGCACCGGGACACTGTCGGGCAGCGCCAGTGTGCCGACTCCGTTCAGCATTGTATCCGGCAGCCCGTACAGCCTGACAGCAAACCAGAGCACCACCGTTGCCGTGCGGTACAGCCCTACGTCGGCGGGAAGCAACAGCCAACTGGTCTCATTCTCCGGCGGCGCAGGGGCTTCGGGCCAGGTATCCGGATCGAGCTACCCACCCCCGGCGATTGCCATCACGCCGTCCTCACTGAGTTTTGGGTCCATCCAGGTGGGCGCCACATCAAATCGGACTTTTACAGTGCAGAACACGGGCGGTGGGACGCTATCGGGCAGTGCCAGCGTGTCGGCTCCCTTCAGTATTGTGTCCGGCAGCCCGTACAGCCTGACAGCAAACCAGGGCACCACCGTTGCCGTGAGGTACAGCCCTACGTCGGCGGGAAGCAACAGCCAACTGGTCTCATTCTCGGGCGGCGCAGGGGCTTCGGGCCAGGTATCCGGATCGAGCTACCCACCCCCGGCGATTGCCATCACGCCGTCCTCACTGGACTTTGGGTCCATCCAGGCGGGCGCCACATCAAATAGGACTTTCACAGTGCAGAACACGGGAGGCGGGACGCTGTCGGGCAGCGCCAGCGTGTCGGCTCCCTTCGGTATTGTGTCCGGGAGCCCGTACAGCCTGACCGCGAACCAGAGCACCAACGTCACCGTGCGCTACAGCCCTACAGCGGCGGGGAACGACAGCCAGAGCGTCTCCTTCTCAGGCGGCACAGGGGCTTCGGGCCAGGTGTCCGGATCGAGCTACCCACCCCCGGCGATTTCACTCGCGCCGTCCTCACTGGATTTTGGGTCCATCCAAATGGGCACCACGTCGAACAGAACTTTCACAGTGCAGAACACGGGAGGCGGGACGCTTTTGGGCAGTGCCAGCGTTTTGGCCCCGTTCAGCATTGTGTCCGGCAGCCCGTACAGCCTGACCGCGAATGAGAGCGCCGACGTCACCGTGCGCTACAGCCCCACAGCGGTCGGGAACCACAGCCAGAGCGTCTCATTCTCAGGCGGCGCAGTGGCTTCGGGCCAGGTATCCGGATCGAGCTACCCACCCCCGGCGATTTCACTCACGCCGTCTTCACTGGATTTTGGGTCCATCCAGGTGGGCGCCACATCGAACAGGACTTTCACAGTGCAGAACACGGGAGGCGGGACGCTGTCGGGCAGCGCCAGCGTGTCGGCTCCTTTCAGTATTGTGTCGGGCAGCCCGTACAGCCTGACGGCGAACCAGGGCACTACCGTTACGGTGCGGTACAGCCCCACGTCCGCGGGAAGCAACAGCCAGATGGCCTCCTTCTCAGGCGGCGCAGGGGCTTCGGGCCAGGTATCCGGATCGAGCTATTCACCCCCGGCGATTTCCGTCGCGCCGACCTCGCAGGATTATGGTGCAATCCAAGTGGGCACGGCGTCGAATCGGACTTTCACGGTGCAGAACACGGGAGGTGGGACGCTATCGGGCAGCGCCAGCGTTTCGGCTCCGTTCAGTATCGTGTCTGGCAGCCCGTACAGTCTGACCGCAAACCAGAGCACGACCCTCACCGTGCGGTACAGCCCCACGTCCGCCGGAAGCAATAGCCAAATGGTCTCGTTCTCAGGTGGTGGCGATGCTTCCCGGCGCGTCTCGGGCCTGGCACTCAGCGTGCCCCCGCTGCAAATGACAGGTATGGCCCTGAGCAATGGCGTGTTCCGTTTCGTTCTGACCGGCCCTGCGGGGAGCAACTACGTCGTCCATTTATCGTCGAACCTCCTCAACTGGTCGCCGCTCTCGACGAATGTAATCCCCAGCGGTGGATGGGTGACCATTACCGATCCGAGCACGACCAACAAGCCAAGGCGGTTTTATCGTGCGCTGGCACCGTAACATCCCCACTGGGATTCGGAGTGCCCCCAACATCGAGGAGGTCCTCAACTTTGGACACGCCATGAAAAGCAGCTCGCCGACGGTGAACATTGTTCTGCTCGCGGCGCTATGGCTCGCCAGCGGGTGCCTCTTCATCCCCACTCCCAAGGCCAGACCCCTCGAAGGCACCGAGGTGAAGCAGGCAGACCTGGCCTTTTTACTTCCTGGACAGACGACCCGGGAAGAGGCGGTTCGGACGCTTGGAAAGCCAACGGTTTCATGGCGCGATGAGAACATTCTGGTGTACCGCTGGGTCAAGTGCCGGGGCGTGCTGTTGTGGGTCATCGCCGGATATAACTCGGCCCAGGCGGGACTGATTGATGTGCCGCAGGAGTTCGCGTTCCTGATCAAGTTCGATGGCAACGATCGTTACCAGGCATCGGAGGTTTTGGAGAAGCCGCCGTTGAAATCATTCGGAAAGTTTCTCCTCGAATGGCGCGACCAGCACGCGTGCGGCCGGCAGCCACAGGAAAGGGCGCTATGAAGATAGTCTCCTCGCTAGAATGCGCGCAGAATTGTCAGGCGAAGAAGCGGTGGGCCGCAATGCTGCTTGGGGCGGGCACGCTGGCGCTGGCCCTGGCGGGCGCGGGTTGCGCGACGACCTCTGGTCCCCCCAGCGAGATTCAGGCGCGCCAACACGCCGTCCTGTTACTGCGCGTGGTCACGGAGGTCGAGGGGCGGATTGCTCCGCCGTTTCCGTCGAGCATTCTCCCCACTGATAATGTTGCGATCGGGGTGGGCGACTTTTTCAGCGGTGGAAAGATTCGCGCGGCAACGTTGCGATTCCTGTCCGGCGACACGCGCAAGGAGGGCTGGGCTTACCTTCTGCTCGAACCCGGGCAGGTATATTACTTGGCCGCGCACGCGCCGATCTCCACAAGCGCCTGGAAATACGAGGCGCTCTGGGCAGTGTGTCCTCGGTGGAGCGTCGAGGTTCCGGCCAATACCTGGCTGGTTTACGCCGGAACGCTTTATCTCCCGGGCAAAGGGCAGTGGAGGCTGTTTGGGGGCAGACAGTTGGTGGAGGTTGATCAGCGGAGAGCTGAAGTTCGTGACGAATCCGGCCAGGCCGAGGAGATTGCCAAGCAGTGGTTGCCCGGCCTGGGGCACATGTCTGTCCAACTGGCCAGGAAATGGGAGCCTGGTGATACCATCATCCTGCAGACTCCCCCGGGAAAATAGCCCGCACAGAGCTGATGAAAGGAACCATGGAGGTCTGGCGCAGGAATGGGCGTGCGATCACTCGAAGGATCCGCCTGTGAATACGGAAAATCGCAACGCGCAGTCCGTTTTCGCCGAGGCATTACGCATGCGTGTGCCGGCTGAACGCCAGGCCTACCTCGATCGGGCTTGTGGAAGCGACGAGGCGCTCCGGCAGGAAGTCGAATCCTTACTCAACGCGCACGAGCAGGCCGGTGCGTTTCTTCAACCCACGGTCGCTCTCGCGCTGCCGAATGCGCCCGCGGAAAAGCCCGGCGACCGCATTGGCCGCTATAAGCTGCTGGAGCAGATCGGCGAGGGCGGCTTCGGTGTGGTGTGGATGGCCGAGCAGGAAGAGCCGGTGCGCCGCCGCGTTGCCCTGAAGATCATCAAGCTGGGGATGGACACCCGGGAGGTGGTAGCGCGCTTCGAAGCCGAGCGCCAGGCGCTGGCGATGATGGATCATCCAGGCATCGCCAGCGTCTTTGATGGCGGCGCAACCGGTACCGGCCGCCCCTACTTCGTAATGGAGCTGGTGAAAGGCGTGCCGATCACCAGCTACTGTGACGCCAATAAGCTGTCCCCGCACCAGCGCCTGGAGTTGTTTATTGGGGTTTGCCAGGCCGTACAGCACGCGCACCAAAAAGGAGTCATTCATCGGGACCTCAAACCGACGAACATCCTGGTCACGGAGAAGGACGACCGCCCGGTGCCCAAGGTGATAGACTTCGGAGTGGCCAAGGCCACACAGGCGCGGCTCACGGAGAAGACGCTCTTCACGCAGTTCCGCCAATGGATTGGCACCCCGGCGTACATGAGCCCGGAGCAGGCGGGGTTGGCGAGTTTGGACGTGGACACGCGCAGCGACGTGTATTCGTTGGGGGTGGTTCTTTACGAGCTCCTGACCGGGCGCACCACTTTCGACACGAAGAAGCTGCTGGACAAAGGGTATGAGGCGGTGATGCAGACCATTCGTGAGGAAGAGCCGCTCAAGCCGAGCACGCGATTGATAACGCTGGCCAAGGAGGAGCTGGGCGCGGTGGCGGCCAGCCGTGACTCGGAGCCCGCCAGGCTCAGCCGGCTCGTGCGCGGCGACCTGGACTGGATCGTGATGAAGGCGTTGGAGAAAGATCGCAAGCGCCGCTACGACTCCCCCGGAACTCTGGCCCAGGACATAGCACGCCACCTGAACAGTGAGCCGGTCCTGGCCACTCCCCCGAGCGTCGGATACTCGTTTCAGAAGTACGTGCGCCGCCATCGGCTCGGAGTGAGCTTGGGGGTGGTCATCGCGCTCACCGTGCTGGCAGGCGCCGGGATGAGCTTGTGGCAGGCCATGGTTGCACGCCAGCAGGCGCGGTTGGCGGAGTCACGCCGCCGCGAAGCCGAGGCAAGCCGGCTCGCGGCGACCGAATCTGAGAGGCAGGTGGAGCGGTCGGCCCGGGAGCTGTCGCATCAGTTGGCCAGTCATTACGTGGACAATGGCGTTCAAAGATTGGACGAGGGCAATTACTGCGCCGCGCTTCTCTGGTTCACGGAAGCGCTGCGTCTGGACGAAGGCGATCCGGCTGCCGAAGCCCCGCACCGGTTGCGCATCGCCACGGTGCTGAAGCAATGTCCGAGCGTCCTCGCTCTGCTCCTGCACGCTAAGCCCGTAGTCTCAGTGGAGTTCAGCCCGGACGGCCAGCGCCTGGTGACCGCCAGCCTGGATGGAACCGCTCGCGTATGGGATGCGAATACGGGCGCGCCGCTAACGCCGTCGTTGCAACACACGAATTACGTCGCATGCGCCAGCTTCAGCCCGGATGGCCGGCGGATCGTGACCGCCAGCTTTGACCACACCGCACGGATCTGGGACGCCCATACCAGCGCGCCGCTCACCCCGCCCATGGAGCACGGCAGCAACGTGTGGTCGGCCGCCTTTAGCCCGGATGGCCGGCGTGTAGTCACTGCCAGCGAAGACAAGACCGCGCGGGTCTGGGATGTAGCCACCGGTCAGGCCGTCACGCCGCCGCTCCGGCACGAGGAAGCGGTGTGGCCTGCCGCGTTCAGCCCGGACGGCCGCCTCGTGCTCACAGCCAGCCAGGATAAGACGGCGCGCATCTGGAACGCCGAGACCGGCCGCCCGGCAACGCCGGCTTTGCAGCATGCGGGCATGGTTTGTTGGGCCGCTTTCAGCCCCAACGGTCTGCTGGTGGCTACGGCGAGCGAAGACCACACAGCACGGGTCTGGGATGCGCATTCGGGCGCGCCCGTCACCTCGCCCTTGCAGCATGGCCTTGGAGTCGTTTACGTGGCCTTCAGCCCGGACAGCAAGCGCTTGGTGACGGCCACCGGCCAGTGTATTGCTCCGCTCCGGTCTCGGGCCGATGATTTCCCAAGCGAGGCGCGGGTCTGGGAGGTGGCAAGCGCGCGGCTCCTGACTCCGGCAATGCGGCACGAAGGAACTGTGTTCTGCGCCGTGTTCAGTCCGGATGGCCGCCGCTTGGCGACCGCCAGCGCTGATAAGACCGCGCGGGTTTGGGACGCCCAAACGGGCGAGCCGGTCTCCGCTCCCTTCCCGCACGCGCAAGGCGTTTTTCGCGCCGTGTTCACGCCGGACAGCCGGCGCGTGGCCACGGCAAGCTTCGACGGCGCCGCGAGAATTTGGGACGTCCCGGACGATAAGCCCACTACCCTGCGGTTGAAAGAATCGTGGCTGGCGGGCCGATACAGTTTCAGCCCCGACGGCCGCCTGGTCACCGGCACATTCATCGGCAACAGCGCCGCCGTCTGGGACGCGCTCACGGGATCACGCAACACGCCGCTGATACACGGCACCAACGTGCATCGCATTGCCCTGAGCGGCGATAACCGGCTGGTGGCAACCGCCGGCGCAGATAACGCGGCGCGGATTTGGGACGCGCATGGCGGCGCGGCGACTATCCCGCCTCTGGTGCATGAGGCCGAAGTCAACTGGGTGGATTTCAGCCCGGACTGCCAGCGAGTGGTTACGGCGAGCGCGGATCACACCGCCCGAGTTTGGGACGTTCATACCGGGGCCGAATCACACCGCTTGCAACACGCCGGTGATGTGCGCTGCGCTGCGTTCAGCCCGGATGGTCGCCGCGTCGTTACTGCGAGCGAAGACCACACCGCACGGGTCTGGGATGCCTCGACCGGCTACGCGGTCACGCCGCCCCTGGCTCATAACGATGCGGTGAGGCTCGCCGTTTTCAGTCCTGACGGCCGCCGCGTGCTCACCGGCTGCCGGGATGGTAAGGCGCAGGTTTGGGACGCTGGCACGGGCGCGCCAATCACCCTGCCGATGAAGCAGGCCGGCGAGGTGTTCATAAGCCCGGGAATCAAAGCCATGTGTTTCAGCCCCGACGGCTACCGGATCGTCATTGCCGACAGTGACGGCACGGCGCGCGTCTGGAATGCCGACACGGGCGAGCTCGTTGCACCCGCTCTCCAGCATGGAGACTCGATTGCCTGTGGCGCCTTCAGTCACGATGGGCGCCTGGTCGTAACCGGAAGCTGGGACAAGACCGCCCGTGTATGGGATGCGGTGACCGGCCAGCCGGTCACTCTTCCGCTGCCTCAGGATGGCCCGGTCGAAGGCGCTCGCTTCGCTCCCGACGATCGCAGCCTCCAAACCGCCGGCCACTCGGACCGTGGTGGAATCATCCTGACGCGGAATCTTACTCCCGACGAGCGGCCTGCAAAGGAGCTTGTGCGCCTTGCCCAATTGCTCTCGCTTCATCGTCTGGATTCGCGCGGATCACTTATCCCACTTGAGTTTGAAATGCTGACCAACGCATTTCCGAGCTTGCGCCCCTGAGGCCCGGAGTCATTTCTCGCCGCCCCTGCAGATGCGTGGCCCCGTGAGGTTCGAGCCCAACCTCGCTAACGGCTTCGGCCCACGCGAGGATTCGGCCGGTCAAGCGGCGGCTGATTGGCCTCACCCGTTTGAGGGGATGTCCAAATTCAGGAGAACGATGGAAACTGGAAGAATGACGTTGCCTTCGTTTGCTTGCCTGCTCTGTCTGACATTGCCGATGGCATCGCACGCCGCCAACGCACCGAGCGGCCTGTTGTGCGAGCTGTTGGAGCACCCGGAAGAAACGGTCATCACGAACACAGCGCCGAGGTTCGGCTGGATTTATAATCCGTCGTTCCGCGATGATTCGCAAAGCGGCTACCGAATCATCGTTGCGTCGAATCGCCCACTGGCTGAAGCGGGCACCGGCAATGTTTGGGATTCGGGCTGGGTCAGCAATTCCGTTTCGATCAACGTCCCCTATGCCGGCGCGCCGCTCCGCCTCGGCGCGGACTTCTTTTGGCGCGTGCAGACGGCGGACAGCGCGGGGCGGATCGGGCCGCTTTCCGCCGCGCAACATTTCATCACCGGCTCGGCGACCAATGCCTTTGCCGGCCGCTATCCGCTGAAGTTCACCGCCGCCTTGCCGGTGCTGCTGACGAACACCGCGCCGGGCCGGTGGTTTGCCGATTTCGGCCAGGACGCTTTTGGTTACGCAACGGTGCGAACTGAGGGCACGTTCAGCCCGACTACCGTCCAGGCGCGGTTAGGCGAAATGTCTGACGGTTATGCGGTCAACCCGGCGCCGCCGGCCGGCAGCACGGTGCGCTACGCCAGGACGAGCTTCGAGTTGGGCAGCGGAAGCCGCACGTATCCGGTTCGGCCGCCGGCGCGTGCGTATCCGCCCGGCGCAGTCCAGCCGCCGGCGGATTACGGCACGGTGATGCCGTTCCGGTATCTCGAACTAAGGGACGTTCCAGGCACGCTGACGTTGACGGATGTGCTGCAGCAGCGATTGATGTCCGCTTTCAACACCAACGCCGCGAGCTTCAGCAGCTCGAGCGCCGCGCTAAACCAGGTGTGGACTCTGTGCCGCAACTCGATGCAGGTGCTTACGTTTGACGGCGTTTACGTGGATGGCGACCGCGAGCGCAAGCCGTACGAGGCCGATGCCTACATTCAGCAGTTGAGTTCGTATGCGGTGGATCGGGAGTTCACTCTTCCGCGCCATAGCTTCGAGTATCTGCTGCAACACCCGACGTGGCCCACCGAATGGAAGCTCCACAGCCTGTTCATGGCCTGGGCCGATTATCTTCAGACCGGTGATACCAACCTGCTCGACCGGCATTACACGGAATTGCAAGCCGACTCGTTCACCTGGGCGGCAGCGGGCACCGGGTTGATGAGGGGTTTCCCTGGGTTTCCGCAAACCACCAATTCGGACGTCGTGGACTGGCCCCGAGACGACCGCGACGGCTTCGTAATCAGCGAGGACCGATATTTGAATTGGACCAACTCCGTGAACAACGCGTTCTATTACCGTGGCCTGCAGATCATGGGCGACATCGCCACCGCGCTCGGACGCACCAATGAGGCAACCGGTTATGCCGCGAAGGCCCAGCGGGTTTATGCCGCTTACAATGCCGCGTTCTGGAACAATGCCTCGCAATGCTACGTGGACGGCGTGGGAACGAAACACGCGTCCGCGCACGCAAACTTCTTCCCCCTCGCGTTCGGCCTGGTGCCGATGGGCAGGCAAAGCGCGGTCGTCCATTACCTGCACTCGCGAATCGCGGCCAACGGCGGCATGCCGTGCAGCGTCTATGGCGCACAGTACCTGCTCGAGGCGCTGTTCGCCGCCGGCGACGCGGACACCGCGCTCGGGCTGATGACCACCAACGGCCCGCGCGGCTGGCTAAACATGATCCAGCTCGGCTCGACGCTGACGACCGAAGCCTGGAATTTCGCGGACAAGCCGAACCTGGATTGGAACCATGCGTGGGGTGCGGCGCCGGGCAACCTGATTGCGCGTTTTGTGTTGGGGCTGCGGCCTCTCAGCACCGGCTTCGGGCAGGTGCTCATTCAGCCGCAACTCGGCAAGACACTGACCTACGCGAACGGCGTGCTGCCGACCATTCGCGGGCCGGTGACCATTTCCGCGAGCAACGCGCCGGCGGGTTTTGAACTGGCGCTGAGCATTCCCGGCAACGTCACTGCCACGGTCATGCTGCCCGCGCCCGGCGCCACAAATCCGGTGGCGTTGGTGGACGGCGAAATGCTTTCCGGCGCACTCTCGAACAACTGGCTGACGCTCACCGGCCTCGGCGCGGGCCGGCACGCGATTTCGCTGCCTGGCAGTTGGTCCGGCACGAGCGCGGCGAAGCGGGCCATCGCCGAACCGGCCGCGGGCCCCTCCCGCAGAAGCGTTGACGCTGGCGGCGCCGCTAACTAGCATGAATCCAACAAGCTTTCCGCGCCCGTGAATTTGCCTCTTTGGACATGTGTTGGAGTTCACGGGAAATGCTTCCAGGGCATGACGTTCTTCCTGTGTTCTCTGGCGCTGAGCCTGGCGCCGGCTCGCGCCGGCGGAGGTGCGTCGGCAGTCGTGAGCAATTATCCCGGGATCTTCTTAGTGACGGCGCCCCGGCCGGAAGTGACCAATGGGTTGGGCTGCTGGATATGGGACAAAGCCACGTTCAACAAGCAAACCGTCCGGCTGTGGCATCGCTTTGAAGTTCCGCAAACTAATCCGGTCGTTCGCGCCGAGTTGCGGATTGCGGCGGACAACGCCTTCAAGGTTTGGCTGGATGGCCAGGAACTGGGCAGCGGCAGCGACTGGCGTACGTTGAGCATCTACCATCTGGAAGGCCGGTTGAATCCCGGGGCACATGCGCTGGCTGTCGAAGGCTTCAACGACAATGACCAGGCGGGCATAATCCTCGGCCTGCGCCTGGAAACGGTCAACGGTCAAGAGCTGCAGATCTGTTCCGATCCGAGCTGGCGCGTAGTTCCGAACACGGCTCGTAGTTGGGAAACGGCGCTGCGCCCGGCGGAAGATTGGCCGAATGCTTCGTTGGCCGCCAATTTCGGCCGGATACCGTGGTGGACCATTCCGACATCGGTGCTTCACATCCGCGGCGCACTGCCGCAACCAATTCCGGTGTGGCAGAGCCGGGGATTTCAGGTGGGCTTGTTCGCCGGGTGCGGCGTCTTTGTGCTCATTTGCCTTTACCTTTTGGTTCAACTGGTGAGCCAGTCCAAAGCGCATCGCCTGGTGCAGGCCGAGCGGGACCGGATCGCGCGGGACATTCACGACGACCTGGGCTCCAAGCTCACGCAATTGCTGCTGAGCGGCGAAATGGCGCAAATCGAATCGGCGCCCGCGGCGCCCGGGGCGCCGCTGCTGCGACTGTGCGACAGCGCACGGAGCATCCTGGCCACGATTGACGAAGTGGTTTGGATCGTTAACTCGCAGCACGACAACCTCGAGGATTTCGCGATCTACGTTTGCAAATACGCGCAGCTCTTCCTGGAGTCTACCGCCATCCGTTGCCGGCTGGATGTGGGCACGGAGCTGCCGGCCCAGACTTTGAGCCAGCTCATGCGGCGGAATCTGTTCCTGGCGATCAAGGAAGCCCTCAACAACGCCGCCAAACATTCGCAAGCCACGGAGTTGACGGTGCGCATCGAATTGATCGGTTGCCGGCTGAAAGTGGTGGTGGCCGACAATGGCCGCGGCTTTGACCCCGCCCAAGCCAGGCAGGAGCGGAACGGGCTGACTAACATGAAGCAGCGGATGGCGGAAATTGGCGGCGATTGCGTGGTCGCCAGCCGGCCCGGCGAAGGCTGCGAGGTGAGGTTTGGAGTGCCGTTGAAACAGGGGTCGTTCCTGAAGACGCTTTTCGGGGCGCGGTCGCAGCCTGATCTGGTGCCTGGAACTCCCCTGGGGGACAAAGAGGAGCCAGCGGCCGCCAGGACGACCATATGAAATCAAGCCCTGGGAATGCGCTCGGCCAGCTTGCCGGCCCGCGCACCATCGGCGTGGCCCTGGTGGAGGACCAGGAAGAACTGTGCCGAAGCTGGGTGCAGATCATTGAAACGTTCGGCGGCTTCGCGTGCGTCTGCACGTGCGCCTCCGCCGAGGAGGCGGTGCGCGCCATTCCCCAGGCGCGGCCGGACGTCATCCTGATGGACATCCGCCTGCCCCGCATGTCCGGCATTGACTGCACGTCGCGGCTGAAGGCATTGCTGCCGGCAACGCCGATCGTCATTCTCACCGCGCTGGACGACGACGAACTGATCTTCCGCGCGCTCGAAGCCGGTGCGGACGGCTACCTGCTCAAGCGCTCCAAGCCGGCGGATTTGCGCGCGGCGCTGCTGGACGTGCTCAACGGCGGGGCCCCGATGAGCAGCGCCATTGCCCGGCGCGTGGTGCGCTCGTTCCGGCGCCCGCCGGTCAATCCGCGCAACGAAGCGCATTTGTCCACGCGCGAAATCGAGGTGCTGGGCTTGCTCTCGCGCGGCCTCTCGAACAAGGAAATTGCCGACCAGTTGCGCCTGAGCGTGGAAACCGTGCGCAGCTATTTGAAGACCATTTACGACAAATTGCACGTCCGCTGCCGCACCGAAGCGGTGATTCGCTACCACGCCAACCGCCCGGCGGGTGCGTAGAGGCGGCCCGGCCCCAGTCGCCATCCCAACCCGGGATACCCCCGATTGAGGGTATGGACGGAACGCCGCGGGCACTTACGATTACACTAGCCACTAAACATACAGCCTAAGCCCAGACCTCAACCGAATATGAATATGAAAGCAACCAACAGCCTGCTGGCGGCAGGAATCCTGGCCGTGTTCTGCTGTTCCGTTGGGAACGCGCAAATCAGCTATTCCAACTCCCTCGTGGGGGCGACCCTCATATACTCCAACAATTTCAACCTTGGCAGCAGCGGGGTGAACATTTCCAATACGCCCCCCAACGTGGCCAACAGCGTCTTCGGCGGCAGCAGCACCGCAACCTGGCAGGATGTGTTAGGAATCCACGACACAAACAGCACTGGACCGGTCTTTTTTGGGGCAGACGGCACCGTTCCCGGAACGCCGGATAGCATCGTGTTGCCCTTCACGCCGCAGTCGGGTTATGTCTATACCTTGACCGCGTCGCTGACCTTCAGCGGCAGTCCGGGTAGCTGGGTCGGGCTTGGTTTTGCGCAAAGAATCCCCACTAACGCGAATACGGGCTACGGGCGGTTCTCAGACGGGGGCAGTACTCCACCCAATCAAGGACCCAATGGCTATGATTGGATCATCCTGACTGAATCAAGTGGAAACGTGCAGTTTTTTAAGGGGGCAGGTGGAGGGAACCAACTCATCAGCCAGAATGGCTTTTTCGCCGCCAACAGTCCGGCAACCCATACAGTGAAGCTGATATTGGACACGACTCGCGCTCAATGGGGCCTGGCTGCTTATGTTGATGATAAACAAGCGTCAACAAATAGCATCTACTCCAGTGGCAACCCGACAATCGGTGCGGTTGGAATCACCGAAAATACCTTAGGCGCTCCTGGTACTGTCCAATGGAATACTTTGGCGCTTTCAGCCACACCGCTAACCATTGTACAAGAACCCGTGGCGGGGTACGTTTCCCCGGGCCACGCTTTCACCAACACGGTTGCGGTCGCAAGCGGGACGACACCCTTCTCTCAATGGTATTTCAACACCGCCTCGAATTACGCCGGGGCGACCGCCCTGACCAATACCCCGGAGGGGCGCATCTACAGCTCCGGCACCCTGACCAATTCGCTCGTTATCACCAACGTTCACAACAGCGACCAGGGTTATTATTTTGTGATTGCGACGAACACTTCCGGCTCGGTCACGAGCGATATCGTGCCCTTGGTCGTTCCTGTGAATGTGACCATTACCAGCCAGTTTCCGGTAACCTATACCAATATGTTCACTTTGTACGCGGGAACCAGCCCCCAGTTTTCAGTATCGGCGGCTGGTTCGCCGCCTATTCATTATCAGTGGTACACCAACGGCGTGGCTTGCAGTGGTCAGACTAACGCCACCTTCACCTGGGCCAACGTGCAGGTCGGCACGCTCAGCAATTATTGTATGGTCACGAATAACACCAGCGCGACGTCCAGTGTGGTATGGACGGCTTCGGTCATCGCGGATCCCACCGCGCCTTTCCCGACGAACCTGCTTGCGCTTCAACCCGTCGGCTATTGGCGATTAAACGAAGGGCCCGATGACGGAAGTGGCAACAATGGCGCGGTCGCTCTCGATTACGCCGGCGGCAACGACGGCATTTACACCAATGTTTATCTTGGCAATCCGGGCTACAGTTCCAGCACGGACTCGAACGAAACCTCCGTGCTCTTCGGTTCCTTTCCCGCGGGGGAAGATGACGTGTTTGGCATTCAGGGGATAGATTTCAGCGCGCCAGCCAACACCAGTGTGACCTTCTCAGTCGAAGCCTGGGTAAATGGCAATTTAATACAGACAAGCGGCGCTGGCATCCTCGCCAAAGGCTATGGCGGTGCAGAACAGTTCGTTTTGGACGTCTTCGGAGGCAACTATAGATTCGCGCTGCACGATGCTGCCGGAAACCTTTACAGTGCCGCGGCAACCACCGGTCCGACCGGGGGTTGGGATTACCTCGTCGGGGTGTGTGATGAAGTCCATAGCAACGTCACGCTTTACGTGAACGGCGTGCCGGCGGCCAGCGTGGCGATTGCGCCGGGAAGCGGGTTGCTGGCCTCCAGCGTGCCGATGACGATTGGGGCGAGAAGTTCGGCGGCGACGACCGGATATAATGACCTGCAGTTCAAGGGCTACGCCAACGACGTCGCAGTCTTGAAGTCCGCGCTCTCTTTTGAGCAGGTGGCCACCCTTTATACGAACGCCGGATATTCCATTACGCTCTCCTTTGTTCCACCGCCGCCCACTTTCGTGTATCAAGCGAACAAGACACTGACGATTCCGGCGTCCGGCGTCGGTGCGCCGAATCTCGGCTACTACTGGACCGACCTGACCACTGGCGCTCAGCTCGCTTCGGGGGCAATCAACGGTTATGCAACTCTGGATGCAACACTGAGAATTCCGAACGCTTCCTACAGCCTGAGCGGCGATCAGTTGCAACTGGTGATCACCAACGACACCACTTACAACAGTTGGACGGTCGCTCTGTTCACCCCGCCGCCGCCGGTGACATTGGACTATTCCGACCCGATTCTCTATTCCAACTATTTCGAGGGAGGGGCGTGGACAATCGTGGGTCAGCCGCTGACGGCGGCCAACGCTTTGGTCGGCGGCACCAATGCCACGTGGGTTAATGCCTTGGGAACCAATACCACGGGCAGCCTGCAGGCCAGCGGCATTGATGCGACCACGGCGCCGCCGGATAGCTGGGAATTGCCCTTTGCGCCGCGCGCCGGCTATGTTTACACTCTGAACGTTTCGCTGACGTTCAGCGGCAATCCGGGCAACTGGGTTGGCTTGGGTTTTGCGCAGAGAATCCCGATTAATGCGACTAATGGCTACGGGCGATTCTCCGACGGCGGGACTACCCCGCCACAACAAGGCCCCAATGGTTATGACTGGATCATCCTGACTGAATCCAGTGGGAACGTGCAGTACTTTGTCGGGCCCGGCGGCAGTGGGCAAATCACCAATATGAATGGCTTTTTCACCGGCAACAGCCCGGCCACCCACTCGGTGCAGGTCGTATTGGACACGACCGGCGCTCATTGGCAACAGTACGCCTATGTTGATGGCATCTCGGCGGGGACAAATACCTATAGCAGCAACCCGCCCATCGGCGCCGTTGGCATTACCCAAACCACCTTAAGCACTCCCGCTTTTGTCCAGTGGAATTACTTCGCACTGTCCCAAGAGGCGCCCGGCGGCGTTCCGCCCTATCTCTTTGCTCCTCTGCCCCCAGCCAGTGTAACGCTCCTGGCGGATGCGTCATTGGCAATTCCGGCGAGTGCCTTCGGCTCGGTGCCGGTCGGTTATTACTGGAGCAACACGAACACCGCCGCTGTCCTCGGGTCAGGCGCCACCAACAACGTGGCGCCACTCGTCGCCAACCTCAGCGTGTCCGATGTTCCCCTCAGTTGGAATGGCAACACGTTGGCATTGATCGTGACCAACGCCTATGGCACCAACATCTCCCTCGTCTCGTTGATCGTGACCAATGCGGTGAACCCCAACCCGGGCCCTATTCAGTTCTCGGTCGCTGACGGTCTGTTGACGATGAGTTGGCCGACTAACCTGGGCTGGACGCTGCAGGCTCAAACCAACAGTCCAGGCGTGGGCTTGACCACCAATTGGGTGAACGTTCCTGGCTCAACCGCGATAACCAACGTGGTCGTCCCTGTGAGCCCGACGAACGGCAGCGTCTTCTACCGCCTGCACCTAGTAAAATAACAGGAAGCGTGCAGGGCTCTCCCGATCTGAAGGCAGCAGGCGGAAATCGGACAACCAGGCCAACAGGTATTCCTGCCGGCGGGGTGGCCGCCGGCAGGAGGCTGGCTTGGACCGGCTTCACGCTTATCGAGTTACTTGTCGTCATCGCCATCATCGCCATTCTGGCGGCGCTCCTCCTGCCCGCCTTGAGCAACGGCAGGATCAAAGCAAAAGAATTAGGGTGCAGAAGCAACCTTAAGCAGTTGGGCCTGGCCGAGGTGATATATATAAACGATAACGGTGGTGACATGTTCCCCTACGTGAGCAGTGTGTGGGTGGTGCCACTGCGTCCGATATATGGCAATGCCGATAAGGCCGCCATTTGTCCCAGCACCGCCCTGCCGAATCCACCTGCCACCGCCGACCAGGCGGGCGACTACAAGACCGCCTGGTGCTATATCGCTCCCTCAGTCACCAGCAGCAACGGCAGCTATGCCCTGAACGGGTGGCTCTACGCCGGGAATTGGACGTATGCGGGTGTCGGGCCTCCCAGCGAGGCCTTTCGCAAGGAGTCGGCGGTGACGGACACGACGCGAACCCCCGTTTTCGCGGATGCGATCTGGCCGGATGCCTGGCCGGAAACCAATGACGTGTGCAACACCGGCAACCTCCAGAAAGGACTTGAAGCCGATCAAGCCGGCGGCCCGGAAGGAATGGATAGATTCCTCATCGCCAGGCACGGCCCGCATCGCCCCAACGTGCCTCCGACCAGCGCAAATCTCATCCAGCGGCTGCCCGGCGGCGTTAACATCGTCTTCTTCGACGGGCATGTGGAAGCTGTGCCATTGGAAAACCTTTGGAGCCTTTACTGGCACCGCAATTGGATTGTTCGCCCCAGGCCTCCATTCTAGCCCGACCGAGCTTGAGGCACTCGGACAACTTCGGCGAACCGGCTCCGCACCGCTTGCTGATCCGCCTTGCCGGCAATCCTCCCATGATAATATCTCCCGGTATGACTGCCCTGCCAGTTCATAATGCTACCGAGAAGCGCGCCATGTGGGCGTTGCTCGGTTTGGTCTGCCTGGCCCTGGCCCAGCCGAAGGCTCTTGGCGGCGCTGTGGCCTGCCCGGTCGCGCCCGGATTGGCGGCCATGGAACATCCCGAGTTGCTGCCCCTCTTTGCGCCGGAAGGCACGGAGACCCGGCAGTTCAGCTCATATGATCCGAGCGGTTCGAACAACGACGGCAATTTCAAAACCGCTTACACCAAGTACATTGATGCCAATGGCGAGTATGTGATCTTTGATGCCTCCGGGCCCGGCTGCCTCTACCGTCAACAGATCAATGTCTGGTCGCGCGGCCGCCAAAAGCAGGCGGGCAAGGCCCATATCAGGTATTACTTTGACGATGAACCCAAGCCGCGTCTGGACCTGGCGATTGATGATCTGTTTGGCGGCAAGGTCGCCCCGTTTACCGACCCTTTCGTGTTCCTGGACCCGCTGCCGCGCTTCGGGATTCTCTACTACCCTTTCCCTTTCAAACAGCGCCTGAAGATTACCACCACCGACGACCTGACTCGCCTCGCCGATCCCTATACCGCCTCCTGGTACCAATATACGTATCTGACCTATGCCGACGGCAGGCACGTGACGACCTGGGCGGGGCCGCAGGAAGACAGCCCGCTGGTACGGTCGCAATGGACCCATTTAGGGCTCGACCCCAAGCCCGCGGACGGCAATGTCACCCTCTCCAATACGGTCAGCATCCCGAAGGGCAAGAGCGCC
>DATKNZ010000513.1:0-13052 GCA_035541055.1 Candidatus Acidiferrum sp.
AGACGCTTCGCGGTTCCTGGCGCATTGGGAGGCGCACCAGCGTCTTGGAGTGTGGCTGTCCCCTGCCGCTTTCGAGTCCGGGCGAGGGCGAATGTCGTGTCTGAAGGTCATGGCAATTCCGGGTAACCGCACTACCGGATAAGGGCGGAGCGGCTTCCCCGGCGGGCTCGGCGCGCGCGCGCCCTACCCGGCTAGGTTGCGGTTCTTGGCCCGGGACTCCTCGGCCAGGCGCGCTTTGAACTCCACGAAGGCTTTCTGCAAGGCGTCATCGCTCACGGCCAGGATTTGCACCGCGAGCAAGCCGGCGTTGCGCGCGCCGCCGATTGCCACGGTGGCCACGGGTATCCCGCTGGGCATCTGGACGATGGACAGCAGCGAATCGAGGCCCTTGAGTGCCTTGCTCTCGATGGGCACGCCGATGACCGGCAGAACCGTGAACGCCGCGGTCACGCCCGGCAGATGCGCCGCGCCGCCCGCCCCGGCAATGATTACCCGCAAGCCGCGCTCCTGCGCTGTGCTCGCGTATTCCTCCAGGTCTTTGGGCGTCCGGTGCGCCGAGATCACGCGGGCTTCAGAGGAGACGCCGAACTCGGCGCACGCGTCGGCGGCCGCCTTCATGGTGGGCCAATCGGAGTCGCTGCCCATGAGAATCCCGACCGCGGGCCGGGCCGCGCCTTCATTCGGGCCTTTGCCTTTATTGCTTGGTGCCATAACTGAAATCCTTAAAGAGTGTGATGCTGTCGGCCTTCGTCCAGACTCCGACCTTGCCTGCATCGGGGAAGGTCCCATCCTCCACGTCGAACAGGTGCTTGCCGTCAAACGTGACGCTGAAATGGGCGTCCTTGAAATCCACGCGCAGGGTGTGCCACTGTCCGGACGAGACCGGCTCTTTTACGCCGTAGCCTCCCTTGCGGCCCACGATTTCGAGCACGGATCGTTTGCCGCCGACGGTCTTGTAGAGCACCACGTTGTCCTCGAGCGCGTTGGCGCGGCACACGTAGTAGTTGTCTGTGTCCTTGGCGCGCCAGATGACTCCGCCCGCCCGATCTTCCTTGCCGGCGACTGGCTTGAACTGGGTCTGGACGAAGCCGTCCTTCAGGTCGGCGTCCTGCTTGATGCAGACGGGGAAGGCAGCCTCGCCGGATTGCTTGAGCACACAAGGCGTGCCCGGGGCATCAGTGTCTTTTTCGATGCTCCAATTGGCCTCCCCTTTGCCTGTCTGGGTGCCGAGCCAATCCGCCGGGAGCTTGCCGGGGGCGAACTGGCTGAAGTCCACCGTCTCCGCGACCGCGCCGCCGGCGAACGCGGAAGCGGCAAGGGCTGCAATGATTGACAGCCTGCTCAGAAAATGCGATGGCCTCATGGCGAGTGAAGATGTGTGCGGTCAGGGCGGAATTCAACCTCGAAATGAATGGGGGGCGGGCAGCGGGCGCAGCGTGGCACCGCGGCCGTTTGGTAGTAGAGCGAGCCTCCGGCTTGCTCCCGTCCCGCCAACCGTCCAGGTTGGCGTGGGGAACGGTTCCAAGCGGCAAGCGGGACGCTTGCCGGGACAGACGCAAGCCAGAGGCTTACGCTACTACCTGGTGGCGGGGCCAAGTTGCGCCCACGGGCGGCGGCGCGTCGCAACCGTCCCACCGTTTTGCGTAGCCGATGAGCCAGCAGTCCGCCGGCGGCTGGCGTTCGATAGCCGAATTCCTGGCCTTGCGGCGCAACACCGGCCTGATGCTGGTGGCGCTGGTGCTGGCGGGCACAGGGGAGAAGCTGTGGCTGGGCTTTGCGCCGAAGTACTTGCAGACGCTGGGCGCGGGCATTCTCATCATCGGGCTGTTCGATGCGTTGCAGACGCTGCTGGGCGCGCTCTACGCCTACCCGGGCGGATGGCTGACCGACCATTGGGGCCAGCGCCGCGCGTTGATGCTGTTCAGCCTGCTCTCGCTGGCGGGCTACGGGGTCGTGCTGGCCTGGAATCATTGGCTGGCGCTGGTGCTGGGGGCCGTGCTGTTCCTCGCCTGGACCGGGTTCTCGCTCCCGACGACGTTTGCGGTCGTGGCCACGTCGCTGGGCGCGCAGCAGCACACGATGGGCGTGGGCGTGCAGTCCATGATCCGGCGCGTGCCGATGATGGTGGGGCCGCTGCTGGGGGGCTGGCTCATCACGCGCTACGGCTGGACGCAGGGGATCCGCTACGCGCTGCTGCTGTGCATCGCCTTCACGCTGCTGACCCTGGCGTTTCAATGCTTCATGTTCGATCCGGGAACGAGCCCGCCGCCGGGGGTGGCCGGGCAGGCGAAGATGAACTTCCCCGCGGTAGTGCGGTCGTTCACCCCGGCGCTGCGAGAATTGCTCGTCAGCGACATCCTGATCCGCTTCTGCGAGCGCATCCCCTTTGCCTTCGTGGTGCTGTGGGCGATGAACCACGCGGGCCTGAACGCGGAGCAGTTCGGGCTGCTGGTCGCCTTCGAGATGGGCACGGCGATGGTCTGCTACATTCCGGTCGCCCACCTCGCGGATAAATACGGGCGGCGGCCTTTTGTGCTGGTGACGTTCGTGTTCTTCACGCTGTTCCCGGTAACGTTGCTCTGGGCGACCACGTTTGGCTGGCTGGCGCTGGCGTTTGTCGTACGCGGGCTGAAGGAATTTGGCGAGCCGGCGCGCAAGGCGCTGATCATCGGCGAGGCGCGGCCCGAGCTGCGGGCCCGCACGTATGGGGCATATTACCTGATCCGCGACTGCACGGTGACCAGCGGCTCATTCCTGGGCGCGTGGCTGTATAGCATCAGCCCACGGGTGAACTTCGCCGGGGCCGCAGTGTGCGGGGCTTTGGGGACGGCGTGGTTCTGGTGGTTCATTTACCGGCGGGTAGGCAATAGCCAATAGCCGATAGCCAATCCCACCAAGCGGCACGCGTTGGAGGAGCTGTCCGGCTTGGGACGATTTACGTGGATAGTAGTATCGCATTTTACGGCTACATTGCTGCATGAGGCCGGAATCCTTTCGTCTGCTCCGCTGGTATGGGCGGCTGGCGAACTGGCTTCATCCGGGCGAGCTCGAGGCGACGCTGCTTTGGGCGGCCGTGGTGGGCGGGCTGGCCGGCCTGGGCGGCATCGCGTTCCGGGCGGCGATCCAGGGCGTGCTCTGGTGCTGGACCCGCCACACGGGCAGCCTGGAGCAGGTCGCGGCGCAGATTCGCTGGTGGCAACGGCTGTGGATTCCGGTCGCCGGTGGGCTGCTGGGCGGGCTGGTGCTTCACTTCGGCGCGCGCTTCGGACGGGGCCATACTTCGACCGACTACATGGAAGCCGTGGCGGTGCGGCGGGGCACGATCAGCCTGCGCCAGGGGCTGATGAAGATTCTTTCCTCGCTGATGACCATTGGCTCGGGCGGCTCGATCGGCCGCGAGGGAGCGATGGTGCAACTGTCCGCCACGGTGGCGTCGTGGCTGGGGCAGCGGGGGCGGTTGTCCACGCCTCGGCTGCGCCTGGTGGTCGCGTGCGGCGCCGCGGGCGGGATTGCGGCGGTGTATAACGTCACGATCGCCGCGGCGTTGTTCGTGGCGGAAATCGTGTTGGGCTCGATTGCAATGGAGAGCCTCGGGCCGCTGCTGGTGGCGGCGGTCGCCAGCGCGCTGGTCAGCCGGTATTTGGGCGGGGCGGAAGCGTACTTCACCAGCCCGCCGTTTCGACTCGCCTCGGCCTGGGAGATCCTGCCGTTTGTGGCGGTTGGCCTGGCGCTCGGGGTTGCGGCGCCGGGTTACGTTTGGCTGCTGCACCGGGCTCAGGATGTGTTTCGCAAGCTGGCCCCGCAGGTGTACGTGCGCCTGGCGCTGGGCGGCGTGGTGGTCGGGG
Organism: Candidatus Acidiferrum sp.; assembly: GCA_035541055.1. Lineage (GTDB taxonomy): Bacteria > Verrucomicrobiota > Verrucomicrobiia > Limisphaerales > UBA8199 > JAPLUA01. Next base: position 3,846 of record DATKNZ010000513.1, read on the forward strand.
CTTTGGCCATCGCCTTTCCCGAGGTGTGGGGCAATGGGCGCACGATGGTGAACCTGTCGTTGCAGAACCCGTGGCCGTGGACGGTTTTGGCGGCCATCCTGGTGGTGAAGGTGGTGGCAACCGCCGCCACCACCGGCTCCGGCGCGGTCGGCGGCGTCTTCACACCTACCATGTTCACCGGCGCCATGCTGGGCTGCCTTCTCGGCCACGCCGTGCAAGCCCTCTGGCCGGGGGCGACCTCCGGCCCGCAGGCCTATGCCTTGGTTGGCATGGGCGGTTTCCTGGCTGCCGTGACCCGCGCGCCGCTCATGGCCATGCTCATGCTGTTCGAGATGACCCTCGATTACGGCGTTGTCCTGCCGCTCATGGTGGTGAGCGTGCTGGCCTACTTCACCGCCCGCTCGCTGCGTGGAGATTCGATTTACTCGGAGTCCTTGCGGCGCAAGCAGCCGGCGCTCAGCCCGGCTGGCATCTCCGCGCTGCTGGTGCGCGACCTCATCAAACCGCCGCACGCGACGGTGCGGGAGGACGCGCCTTTCCCGGAGATTGCGCGGCTCTTTGCCGCCGCGCCCTACCGGCACCTGCCCGTGGTCTCGCCGCAAAACCAGCTCCGTGGCATGATCACCCTGCGGGAGATCGAGGACCAGATTCAGCACCCCTCCGCCGGAAATGCGGTTACCGCGTCCAGTCTCATGTGGACGGACCTGGAGATGGTCACGCCGGAAACCCGCCTCAGCGACGCTCTGGAAGTCTTCCGCCGCTACGAAGGCGAGCGGCTGCCCGTGGTTAACGACCCGCGGCAGCGCGTGCTTTTGGGCTACATCTCCAAGACCGACGTGCTCCTCACGATGGCCCACGGACTGCATGGCGGGCCGGTCAGGATGGACTGAGAGGTGTTCGAACCTTGACGCGGCGCATCGTTGGGATAGCTTGCCGCCGCTATGGAATTCACCAACCTCGGTTCGACTGGCCTGAAGGTCTCTCGCATTTGTCTCGGCTGCATGACCTACGGCAGCCGGAAGTGGCGCGAATGGGTTCTGGAAGAGGAGGCCAGCCGCCCGCTCATCCGCCAGGCCCTCGAGGCGGGCATCAACTTCTTCGATACCGCCGACGTCTATTCCCAGGGCGTGAGCGAAGAGATCCTGGGCCGCGCGCTGAAGGACTTCGGCCCGCCGCGTGACCGGCTGGTGATCGCCACCAAGGTCCACGGCGTGATGGGCGACGACCCGAACCAACGCGGTCTGTCCCGCAAGCATATTCACCACGCCATTGACGACAGCTTGCGCCGGCTGCAGACCGATTACATTGACCTGTACCAGATCCACCGCTTCGATCCGGCTACGCCCATCGAGGAGACACTGGGGGCCTTGAACGACGTGGTGCGCGCGGGCAAGGCGCTTTACGTGGGCGCCTCTTCCATGTGGGTTTGGCAGTTCGCGAAGATGCTCGCCGTGTCCGACCGGCGGGGCTGGGCGCGCTTCGTCACCATGCAGAACCACTACAACCTGCTGTATCGCGAGGAGGAGCGCGAGATGGTCCCGTTCTGCCGGGCGGAGGGCATCGGCCTGATCCCGTGGAGCCCGCTGGCGCGGGGCGTGCTGGCCGGGAGCCGGAGCGCCAAGACGGTGCGAGCCAGGACGGATGATTTTATGCGCCGTCTCTATGGAGCGACCGTGCAGGCGGATGAGGCGGTCATCGAGCAGGTGGGGCGCCTGGCTCAGCAGCACGGCGTGAGTCCGGCCAGGATCGCGCTGGCGTGGCTGCTGCATAAGCCCGGCGTCACGGCGCCGATCGTCGGAGCCTCGAAGCCGCAGCACCTCGAAGACGCCATCGCCGCTGTGCAGGTCAAGTTAAGCGCGGAGGAAATGAAGGCCCTTGAAGCGCCCTACGTGCCGCACGCGGTGGTTGGGCACGAGTGACCGCCACTCCAGCGGCTGCGCCGGCGCAACCGTCTGGAAGACTGCGGCGTCTTTACGTCCTGCCCGTCCAGGCAGCGCGAAGATTGCGAATCCTTGACGCCCGCAGTCCCCCAGCCGGTTGCGCCGGCGGGCTCATGCCGCCTCCCGAGCGGAAGCTTCCGTGCCCCGCCAGTCCTGCCGCCGCAGCACCTGCTCGACCGTCGCGAAGGAGGGATAGTCCCGGCGCAGCGCCGCAATATCCACGTGATAGCCTACATCCTCGAACCACCGATACATGCGCGTCATTTCCTCGCCGGCGTTCTGCCGGAACTGCTCCCAAGGGACCTGGACGTAGCTGACGCGCTGCCCCACCGTGCGACTGAGCAGGCTGGCCATTTGGACCATCGTGACTTCATCGCCCGCCAGTTCTACCGTCTTGCCCAACCACTTGGCAGGGGTCTGCAACACCAGCCTCGCGAACCCGCCGATGTCCTCAATCGAGACCTGCTGTAGCGGCGTTTGCGGGCTAAGCGGCAGCGGCAGGGCCCCGTGCAGGATCGGCTCCCGAAGGTAATTGTGCCAGTTCTGCATGAAGAATACGGGGCGCAAAATCGTGAAAGGGATCTCCAGGCCGTGGAGGTGCTGCTCGATTTCCCACTTGCTCTCGAAATGGGGAATCCCGGTGTGCTCGGAGGCGCTGACTACCGAGCTATAGACGAAATGCTGGACGCCTGCCGCTTTCGCCGCCTCGGCCAGCGCTTTGCCCTGCCGCACTTCCGCGTCGTATCCGGCCTCCATCGCGCCCTGGACCGAAAAAACGCCGTAGGCCCCTTCCAGGGCTTTGCGGTAGGACGAGGGGTCGTCCAGGTCCCCTTGGACTAATTCGGCGCCGGCTTGCGCCAGCGCCCGGGCTGCCGTCTTTTCCGCGTCGCGCGTTAGGGCGCGGACGGCGAAGCCCGGTTGTTTCAAAAGGTGACGCGCGACTGCGCCCCCCTGTTGGCCCGTGGCGCCGGTAACGAAGATCTTCTTTGTGCTCATCGGCTCAAATGGAAGTCCCTCCTGGCGCTGGTTGCCGCCGGTGGGTTACCTCCACAATACTAACTCATAATTATCAGTGGCACGTCCCGGCGCCGGGCGCAAGGGGTGGGGTTTTTGTACACCCGGCGGGCAACGGACCGCGAGCCGTCCCCAGCTCGCGGTCCCGCGTGCGGGCTGGAGCTGAGCCGGATTTTACCGGGGATTCGCCAAGGCGGCCCTGAGCCGGTTGGCGTGTCGGAAGCGGGCGTGAAGGTGGTGATCCCCCAGGATCTGGCAGAGCATGTCCGTGATCACCGCCACCACCCCCATGACGGGCAGCACCAGCAGCAGCCCTACCGGCCCGGCCACCGCCGCGCCCAGAAAGAGCATGATCACGCTCAGCACGGGGTGGATGCGCAGGCTCCGGCCGATGGTCAGCGGCATGAAGACGAAATCGTCGAGCAGGCGCACGCACAGGAATAGAAGGATGCACCCATACGTCGTGACGGGTTCGTTGGGGAAGTCAGTCGCTGAAACGAGCACCACCAGCACACAGCCCGCCGCTGAGCCAATATACGGCACCCAGGCCAGCACCGCCGCCGTGAGCCCCAGCACGAGGGGATATGACACGCCCAGCAGCCACAGGCCCAGCGCGAGCGTTGCCGTGTCCAGGAAGGTCAGCTTCATGAGCCCGACGAAGAAGCTCTGCAGGCTGCGGTCCACCCGGCTCACCAGCAGCAGCGTCTTCTCGAAGTAGGCGTTCGGCACGCTGCGGATCAGGCGTTTCTTGAGCACGTTGCCGTCGCGCAGCAGGAAGTAAGTCAAATAGGGCACCAGGAGCAGCGAGGGGAGCCAGTGGACCATTTGCAGGAGCACCACGGCCAGGTACTTCTCAGCGAAGCCTTCACCAAAGGCTTCCAGGCTTGCGGGCGGAGGGTGCAAGAGCGGCGACTTGCTAAGCGACGGCAATTTGATAGTCAGCCACCGTTCCGAATTCCCCAGGAAGTCCAGCCCTCCCTGGACATAGTGGGCGACCACGGCTTTCCAGCTTGCCCCGTGCGCGGCCGCCATCGAGAGCAGAATGTAGAGCAGCAGCGCCGTGGCGACAAACACCACGCCGGCTACGACTTTGGCGGCCGCCCGATGCGTCAGGCCTCTCCGAATCAGCGCCTGCGCCAGGGGCTGCAAGCAGTAATAAACCACCAGCGCCAGCAGCACCGGGATGACCAGCCACAGCACGGCGCGGAACAGCCACAGCAGGATGCAGGTCACCGCGATGACGATGAGCCACGACAGGATGCCAGGCTGCGCTTCTCTTCTCGCGGCACCGGGATCGCGGGCAGCCTCGCCGGGCGATTCCACCTCGGGCGGGAGCGAGCGCTTAGGCAAGCCGATCATGCCGCGGGCCGGCTGCGGACGGTCATAACGTGGGCGTGTGCTGCCGGCCGGCCAGGAGCTTCCGTGAACGCGCCACCACGGTGCGCGACAGTTCGAGCAGGATCTTCACGCCGATGCGGTGGTCCCGTTCCAGCAGCGCGAAGAACTCCGTGCGGAACAAGGCCAGCGCCTCCGTCGGCTCCAGGGCAACGACCCCTGCCGTCCGCTCCGCCTCCTCGAAGAGCGCCAATTCACCGAAGAAGTCTCCAGGCCCGAACTCGGGCGCAAGCTGCTGCAAGGCCGCATGGCTGGACACCGCCTTGACCCGGCCCCGGACGACCACAAACAGCCCAAGGCCCACGTCGCCTTCGTCGAAGATCACCTCATCCGTCTGATAAGAGCGCTCGTGCAGCAGCTCATCAAGCTCGCGCAGCTCGCGGGTGCTGAGGCTCTTGAACAGGGCGAGCTTCCTCAGTTCCTGAATCCTTGGCGCATCGGATGGACCGCGCAGGAAGTGAAAACTCGTTTTCATCGCCTGATTTACTGCTCAGCAAACCCGATTGTCATCGGGGTGTAAAGCGCAATCAAACTGCCCTACCCTCGGCTCAGGGCCAATTCATGAAGGGTGGTGGGGACGCGTCCCACCGCGTCCCCATCTTCCGTAGATAGCGGGCGCGCGGTGGAAGGCGTCCCTGCCACCCTTCATGAATTGCCTTTGCCCTCAACCAGTCCGCCAGCCCGGCTTCCGAACCGCCCCGCCGTCTTCCCGGTGATTGCCCGGTGTATCTCCCATGGTCCGAACCACATGGGAGATACACCGGGCAATCACCGGGGAACCCACGGAGAAACCCCGGGCTGGGAGGCGCCTTGCGAATTGCAAGCCTCTGGGAATCAATGGTTTATGTCTGATAAAGCGGAAAGGCCTAAAAAGCTCTTGTAAGCGGCCCCCAATTTCTGTAATTATATCGTTTCCTGGCTAAACCAGGAGAGATTCCTCAGAGAATTACTCCCTCTGCGGTATTTCGCAGCGGGTACGTGCATTTAGCACGGCCGGAATGCCGGTCAGGGCGACTCAGGGCCCCGCCGGTTTGAGTTTGCGGCTAAATGGCGTACTATGTTGTTGCGTCGTTTCTCTAGTCATGGTGCTCAAACACGCGGAGCCGAATGGCGGCCATGCGCCGTCATCCCTAAGCGTATTCCCGCTGCGAACCTGCGGAAAGTACTGAACCAAAAGGGATTACGCGCGTCTGATTTATTATGCTTCACAGGAAAGAGAGCAATTCGGGCAACGGGGCTGATCGCCGCACCCGTCGTGGCGAACAGTCGTCGCCCGTCAAGAGCCGCCGCCCGCGGCGACGGTTTGTCATTTCCCCCAAGGCACACGGGCACACCAATCTGCAGACGGCAGCTCCGGTCAAGGCCGAAGCCAAAGGCACGACCGCTCCTCCGGCGAAGCATCCTCCCGGCGCCGCTCCGGCGGGGGCAACGGCTTTGCGGCCCGGCCAGGCGGCTGACTTGACCGAGACCATCAAGACCCTGCTGCACCTCGCTCACGAGCATGGCCACGTCACTTATGATGACATAAACGACATCCTGCCGGACGGGCTTTCCCCGGAGGACCTGGACGACCTGTATTCCAAGCTCCGCAACCTGGACGTGGAGATTGTGGACCATGCGGAGGTCGAACGCGCCAAACCCGCCGAGCCGGAGGAGGAAGAGGACAGCCGGCTGGAGGTCCTGGATGACCCGGTGCGGATGTACATGAACCAGATGGGGAAGGTGCCGCTGCTGACCCGCGAGCAGGAGGTCGAGATCTGCAAGCGCATCGAAGAGGCGGAGTTGGACATGAAGCGACTGGTTTACGGGCTGGGCTTCACGGCCAAGGAGCACATCGCCATCGCCGAGAAGCTCCTCTCTGAGCCCCCTAAAGAGCGGTTTGACCGCGTGGTTGTGGACAAGAAGGTCGCGAACCGCGAGGCGCATCTCCGGGAGCTGCGCAACCTGATCAAGAAGGTCCGCGTCACGGACGGAAAGGTGGACGAGCTTTACACCGCGTGCCAGAAGGCCACCAGCCAGGCGCGGCGCGAAAGCAATTTCAGCCGCTTTCGCAAGATGGACAAGAAGCTCCAGGAAGTCTTCCCGCGCTTCTTCTACAAGCAGAAGGTGCTCGAGGACATGATCCTCGTGGCCGGCAACGTCCATGAGAAATTCAAGACCAGCCTGCGCCACATCGAGGAGCTGGAGAAGCAGCGCAAATCGGCCGACCAGCAGAACGCGCTGCATGGGGAGCGGACCAAGGTGCGTGCCCTCGAGCTGTTCGTGCGCCTGCCGCGCGAGGAGTTCTACCAGGTCTTCAGCCAGTTGAAGCGGGCCGCCGACCGCGCGCACCAGGCCAAGACCCACATGGCCGAGGCCAACCTGCGGCTCGTGGTTTCCGTGGCCAAGAAGTACACCAACCGCGGGCAGTCATTCCTGGATCTCATCCAGGAGGGCAACATCGGCCTAATGAAGGGCGTCGAGAAGTTCGAGTATCGCCGCGGGTACAAGTTCTCCACCTACGCCATCTGGTGGATTCGCCAGGCCATCACGCGCTCGATCGCCGACCAGGCCCGCACCATCCGCATCCCGGTGCACATGATTGAGATCATGAACAAGCTGTGGCGCGCGCAGAAGCAGCTCACGCAGGAGCTGGGACGCGAGCCCACCCCCGAGGAGATCGCGGACGAGATGCACATGCCTGTGTCGCGCATCAACGCGCTGTTGAAGATGGCCCAGCAACCCATTTCGCTGCACGCCCCGGTGGGCGACGACGGCGATGTGAGCGTGGGCGATTTCATTGAAGACAAGACGGCGGAGAACCCGTCGGACGTGACCAGCTACAGCCTGTTGAAGGAGAAGCTGGGCGATGTGCTCACCAGCCTGACTGAGCGCGAGCGCCGGATCCTGGAAATGCGCTTCGGCCTGGTGGACGGCTACGAGCGGACCCTGGAAGAGATTGGCAAGATGTACAGCGTTACCCGGGAGCGCATCCGCCAGATCGAGGCCAAAGCCCTGCGCAAGCTGCGGCACCCCACTCGCGTCCGCCATCTCCAGGGCTTCCTCGACACCGAGGAACAAGCGGCTTAACTTCACTGCTGGCAACGGGACGCAATCGTCGCCGTTTCCGCAGGGTAGGGACGCCTCGCCGAGGCGTCCGTGTTGCGGCGGCAGCGGACGCCTCGGCGAGGCGTCCCTACCCTGCGCAAACGCGGCGCTCCGACTCGGGCCAAGGTAAGATCAATGGAATGGGAACATGAAAGTCACCTACTACGGACACGCGTGCTTCCGGGCGGAAGTCGCCGGCAAGCACCTGCTGTTTGACCCGTTCATCACGGGCAACGAGCTGGCCAGGGGCATTGATGTAAAGAGAATCCCGGCTGATTACCTCCTCATCTCGCATGGGCACGGCGACCATATCGGCGACGCGGTGGACATCGCCAAGCGCACCGGGGCAACGGTCATCTCCAACTACGAAGTCACTGTCTGGTTCGGAAAGCAGGGTGTGACGAAGGTGCACCCGTTGAATCACGGGGGCGGCTACGGGTTTGAGTTCGGGCGCGTCAAGTTCGTCAATGCTATTCACTCGAGCGGCCTGCCGGATGGGACCTATGGCGGAAACCCGGGCGGCTTCGTGGTCGAAAGCGACGAGGGCAATTTCTACTACTGCGGAGACACGGCGCTGACGCTGGACATGAAGCTGATCGGCGAGTCCACCCGGCTGTCATTCGCCGCGCTGTGCATCGGGGACAACTTCACCATGGGCGTGGACGACGCGATCAAGGCCGCGGAATTCGTCCGCTGCAACGAGGTGCTGGGCCTGCACTACAACACCTTCCCGCCGATCAAGATCGATTCAACCGCCGCCATTGCCCGGTTCAAGGCGGCCCATAAGAACCTGCACCTGCTGCTCCCGGGCGAGAGCCACAGTTTCTGACCTGCCCTGGCCGCCCCGCATGTTTGAGACTCCGCGGTGGTGATCGGTCCAGGCGCAAAGCCTTGCAACCTGCCCGCGTTCGTCTTAATCTATAGCGTATGACCAGTGATTCCATAGTGAATGTGACCGAGGCGCAGGCCAAGTTGAACCGGCTCATTAACCGGGACAGCTTCGCCATCAGCCGTCACGGGAAGATCGCCGGCGTCTACCTGTCCCGGGACCGGATAGAGGCCCTGATCGAGACGATGGAGTTGCTGAGCAATTCGGAATTTGCGCAAGCCCTGAAGGGTTACAAGTCCGGGCGAATGAAGTTCCATGACGCAGCGGACTTGGACAAAGCCATGTCCGCGTGAAGAGCCGCGTCATCGTCGGCGAGCAAGTCAAAGGCTTTCTGGAATCCCTGGCGCCCGAGCCACGGCGCAAGCTATGGCGCGGTATCAAGGGACTCTCGCAAGACAAGGGAGACCTGAGGCAGTTGGAGGGCCGTTTGGCGCCTTACTGGCGCTTGCGGGTGGACCGGATGCGCGTTATCTACGATCAGCGGTCAATGAAAGGCGAACGCCGCCTGATATGCTTCTTTGCCGATTACCGGGCTACGGTTTACGCCGTATTGGAACAATTGCTGGCTTCGGGCTTGATCGCCGAGTTGAGAGAGGACAAGCCGGCATAGCTATGCCGCTCAGGATCGTCCGCACCGCGGGCTACTTCAGCTTCTTGAGCAGGACCTTGGAGCGCCGGCCGCTTTGATCGTATTTCTCCCGGCGCGCGGGCGGCAGGTCGTCCGGCGTGCCCTCGGCAAAACCGCCCTTGGATTGAAAGTAGGTAAAGGCCTGCGTGGAGAGGGTGACCAGTTCGCTCAGGCCCATATCGCGCGCCTTGTTCTCGACGTACTGCACGAGCTTGCGGCCGATGCCCTGGTTCTCATGCGCCGGGCTGACGTAG
>DATKNZ010000514.1:0-7745 GCA_035541055.1 Candidatus Acidiferrum sp.
TGGGCGGCGATCTTGTAGGCGATCACCCCGTCCTTGACGTCCTTCTTGTTGGGCAGGCCCAGGTGCTCCTTCGGCGTGACGTAGCAAAGCATCGCGCAGCCGTACCAGCCGATCATCGCGGCGCCAATGGCGCTGGTGATGTGGTCATACCCGGGGGCGATGTCGGTTGTCAGCGGGCCGAGCGTGTAGAACGGCGCCTCGTCGCACCACTCGAGCTGCTTGTCCATGTTCTCCTTGATCAGGTGCATGGGGATATGGCCCGGGCCTTCGTTCATGACCTGGCAATCCATGTCCCAGGCAATTTTCGTCAGCTCGCCCTGGGTGCGCAGTTCGGCGAACTGGGCTTCGTCATTGGCGTCGGCAATCGAGCCGGGGCGCAGTCCGTCGCCCAGGCTGAAGGAGACATCGTAGGCGCGCATGATCTCGCAGATCTCGCGGAAGTGCGTGTAGAGGAAACTCTCCCGGTGATGGGCCAGGCACCATTTGGCCATGATGGAGCCCCCGCGCGAGACGATGCCGGTGACCCGGTTCGCGGTGAGCGGGATATAGCGCAGCAGCACCCCGGCGTGGACGGTGAAGTAATCCACCCCTTGCTCGCACTGCTCGATAAGCGTGTCGCGATACACCTCCCAGGTCAGCTCCTCTGCCTTGCCCTCCACCTTCTCCAGCGCCTGGTAAATCGGCACGGTGCCGATGGGCACCGGGGAGTTGCGGATGATCCATTGGCGCGTCTCGTGGATATTCTTGCCGGTCGAAAGGTCCATGACGGTGTCGGCTCCCCACTTGCTTGCCCAGCGCATCTTCTCGACCTCCTCCTCGATACTGGAGGCCACGGCGCTGTTGCCGATATTGGCATTGATCTTCACCAGGAAGTTGCGCCCGATGATCATGGGCTCGCTTTCCGGATGGTTGATGTTCGCCGGGATAATGGCGCGGCCCCGGGCGACCTCCGAGCGCACGAACTCGGGGGTGATGTAATCGGGAATCGCGGCGCCGAAGGATTGGCCGCCGAGGGACCGTGGAGCGTGGAGGGTGGAGGATTGAGCGTGCTGTTCTCGCCCAAGGTTCTCACGGATGGCTATAAATTCCATTTCCGGCGTGATGATGCCTTGGCGCGCATAGTGCAACTGTGTGACCGCCTTGCCTGGCCTGGCGCGCAGTGGCTGCCGCTTGAGCGAGGCGGGAATGGCAGTGTCGCTGTGGCCAGGGATGGGCTTGTAGGAGGCGCCGACAGGTTCCACGTCCCCCCGCGCCTGGATCCACTTGGCGCGCAAGGCGGGCAGGCCGCGCTCGACATTGCCCACGAAATCGGCATCGCCCCACGGCCCGGAGCAGTCATACACCACCACCGGGGCATTTGCCTCCACTTGCCCGGTGAAAGAACGCGTCGGGGTAAGCTTGATCTCGCGGAACGGCACCCGCACTGACGGATCCAGCTTGCCCGTCACATACGCCCGCGTCGAATTGGGCAGCGGTTCCGCACTCTGAGGCTCGAACGAACTCTTGGTCGCGATCATAGGTAATAGTAGGGAACGGCGTCGCGCCGGCCCGTCTTATGGGAGCAGGCGTCGGCCGCTGCGCCACGTGGCAATCCTAACAGCACGGTTCATGTTCTTTCGCGCCAGGGAAGCAGGCGGGAAACCCTTGTTCGTTCCCTTCGCCAGCATTACCTGGAGCAGGTTCAACGGGTCTGCTGCGCTCCCGCGCAGCACTCTCAGCCTTCGCGCTGAACTCTCAGCGTCAGGACGGCTCCCCTGTGATGGTTTAACCGTAAGACGGGGCCGCGCTCAGGTCAAGGGAGGCTTGGCTGCGGTTTGCGGGGTGCGTATGTCGGGGGGCTGCCTCCATTCTATTAGTAGAGCAAGCCTCCGGTTTGCTCTAGTCCCGCCAACCTTTCAGGTTGGCGCGCCGCCTCGGCAAGTTGGAAGCTTGCCGGGACGCCGCAAGCCAGAGGCTTGCGCTACTATTCACCGCTTCGCCAGCGGGCCGGGGATGTCCTGTGCGTCCTTGGCGGAGGCGACGAACAACACGGTTTCCCGGTAGCCGGAAAGCCCGGCGGCGCACACCGTTCGCACCCGGAAGTAGTGAGTTTCGCCCCGGGTCGTCTGGAGGTAAACGTGGTTGATGTCGGCTCCCACTTCGGCGGCGAGCGTGAAGTCCTTGTTGTTGGTCGAGGATTCCACGCGAAAGGCCGTGGGGTACGGCGATCGGTCGCGCCATGAGACCTCGACGCGGTCCGGGCCTAGCGACTTGGCCTCGACCCGGTCGGGCGGCGGGGCGGTGAAGCCGGCCCGCTCCAGGCCGCGCTGGATTGTCGCGCTGGCCATCATGCGTGACCAGGTCGAGCCCGTCCGGTAATTCTCAATCATCAATAAGGCCGGTCCCTGGTCTATCCCGAGCAGGTCCTTGGCGAACCAGCGCGCTTTGACGTTATACGCATCGCGGAAGCCCTCCGTGGTCCAGAGCTTATTTCCGTAGGTATCATACAGGTGGCGGAGGGTGGCCAGGCAAGTCTCGGGCGCAAACGGCAGCGAGCTGGCCGCCGCGGTGGGCGCGATAGTGCCGTCGTCAATACCCGCCGGTGCGCCGCGCGCCAGGTAGCCCGGATAAAACACCCCGTCCACGACTTTGTCCGGCCCGTCGCAGGCGGTGAATCCCCATTCGTTGGTGCCATAGTTCGGGAAGCGCCGCGGGTTCTCGACCGCATAGTGCTGCTGCACCAGCGTGGCAACCCGCGTGTTCTCGAAATAGCCGCTGTGCCGCTGCCGCATGCAATTGTCGGCGATGCCCCGGAAATCAATCCAGACCTGCGAATACTGATGCGTGAAGAGAGCCGGCTCGGGGAGCAGCGTCTGCCCGTAGCAATCGCACCAGTGGTAGCCGCGAGTCCACCCGTCCCAAAGCGAGAACGGCAAGGCGTTAGTGGCGCCGCCCAACGCGAGCAGATAGAGGCATGAGCCTTCGTTGTAACCCACCCAGCGGGCCGCCCCGAACCCCCGCTCCGGGTTCCAGTCCATATTCACAAGCTGCTCCTTGGGGTCCACCATGAACTTCCAGTCCAGCCGGCTCAGCAATTGCGCCGAAAGCTGCCGTATCCGCGCCTCCGCCGGGTCCGCCGGCCGATCATAGAACTGGCCGGCATCAATCACGCCCATCATCAGCAAAGCCGTATCTATGGAGGACAGCTCGCTTCCCGGCGCCCGTGTGCCGGTGTTCATGTCCAGGAAATGGTAGAACCACCCGTGGTACCCGGCGCAGCCCGTTGCGCGGGCGCCCTGGGGCGTGTCCCAGAGCGTTTGCAGCGTGCGCAAGACCCGGGTTGCGCCGTCCGCCCGCTCGATCCATCCTCGCTCGACCGCGATGTTGATGGCGCTGAGCCCGAAGCCCACTGCCGCAATGCTGCACGGCGAACCTTCGCCCGACCGGTCCCGAATCAGCCCATTGCGCGGATTGGCCTCATCCCAGAAATAGCGGAACGTCTGCCTTTCCACATAGTCCAGGAAGGCATCGTCGCTCTTGAAGCTCCGCGGCCCGGCCTCGGGCAGCGGATGGCCCTGAAGCAGCGAGGGCATCAGCATTATGCTGAGGCACAGAACAGCAATCAGATTATACATCTAGTATAACATCGTATACGTGTGCGCGGTTGGGGCAAGAAAGTTGTGGGTTTTTCCTGCATTTTTTGCTCCAGCATGGCTGGCGGACGACCTGGCGCGCGCCGGCGAGGCTGGGACGCCCCGGGTTGCATTCTGCAAGGTGAGTGGCGAGAGATAAACGCCAGCGCCGAGGCGTCCGCCGCCACTACAACACGGACGCGCCGCCGGAGACTGTCTCAAATCTACCCGGGAGGGCGAGCGTCCTCGCGAGCCCTGATCTTCAGGGCGTCTGCGGAAGTTGGGCTCGCGAGGACGCTCCCCCTCCCGAGTTCGCTCAGCCTGCGGCGGGAGGCGCGGGCATGGGCGCCGGTTGCGCAGGCACGGCCGGCTCGGAAGGATAAACGGGCTGCCAGACAAACTCATCAATGGCGGTCTGCAGCTCGGCGTCTTCGAGGCTGCGCCCGCATCCTTCATCGCGCGCCGTCTGCGCCACCTTGAAGGCAATGAGCTTGCTGACCGCGCGCAACTCACGCAGGCGCGGGTAGAGGCAGTTGTCACTGGCGTCGTGGGAGCGGGTGAAGTTGGCCAGCGTGCGGGCAGCGGCAAGGAACATCGAGTCGGTGACCCGGCTCGCTTCGCTGATCAGCACACCCAGGCCGATCCCCGGGAAGACGAAGGCGTTGTTGCACTGGCCGATGACATGCTTGTGCCCGTTCCAGACGACCGGGTCGAACGGCGAGCCCGTGGCTACCAGGGCACGCCCATCAGAATACTGCAGGGCCTCGGATGGCGTGCACTCGGCCTGGCTGGTCGGGTTGCTCAGCGGGAGTATGAGCGGGCGCTCGCAGTGGTCCGCCATGGCGCGAATCGCCTCAGGTGTGAAGTCGCCCGGGTGCCCGGTGGTGCCGATCAGGACGGTCGGCTTCACGGCCAGGATGATCTGCTCGAGCGCGGTGGGCAGCGGCTGGGACAGCCCGACCTCTGCCAATTCCTCGCGGCGCAAGGCGACCTCGCGCTTGTGGGCTTCGACATCCGCCCGCCCTTCCCAGACCACGCCGCCTGAATCAATGAAGATCTGCCGCTGGCGCACTTCGGCCTCGGAGAGCCCTTCCGCGAGCAGGGCGGTGCGCAGCAGGCGCCCGATCCCCACGCCGGCAGCGCCGGAGCCCACCAGCAGGAATCGCTGGGCCTTCAAGGGCTTGCCGGTCAGCCGCAGCCCCGAGAGGATACCGGCCAACGTGACGGCCGACGTGCCCTGGATGTCGTCATTGAAGCTGGGCAGCCGCCCCGCGTAACGGCTGAGCAGCCGGAACGCGTTGGCCTTCTTGAAGTCTTCCCATTGGACGAGCGCCCTCGGGAACACCGTCTTAACTGCCTGGACGAATTCCTCGACGAAGGAGTCGTATTCCGGCCCACGCAGCCGCCGCCCCCGGTAGCCAAGGTAGAAGGGGTCGCCGAGCAGCGCGCTGTTGTCGGTGCCGACGTCCAGGCTGATGGGCAGCGTCAGCGAGGGGTGGATGCCCGCGCCGGCGGAGTAGAGCACCAGCTTGCCGACGGGGATGGCCATGCCGCCGGCCCCCTGGTCGCCCAGGCCGAGGATGCGTTCGTTGTCCGTGACCACGATGAGCCGCACGTCCCGCTGACGGAAATTGCGCAGCCGGTCGGCGATTTGCCCGCGGTCGCCAGGGCAGAGGAACAGCCCGCGCGGACGGCGGTAGATGTGGCTGTATTGCTGGCAGGCCAGGCCGACCGTGGGCGTGTAGATGATCGGGGTCAGGCGCTCGAGGTTTTCGACCATCAGCCGGTAGAAGAGCACCTCGTTGCGGTCCAGCAGCGCCGTTAGCCCGATGTATTGTTCGAGGGGGTCGTGCTTGGAAAAGATGTGCTCGAGCTCCATGGCCACTTGCTGCTGGATGGTGAGCACGGCGGGCGGCAGGAGGCCCTCGATGCCCAATTGGCGCCGCTCGGCCCGGGTGAAGGCCGCATCGCGGTTCTGGGACGGGTCGCGGAGGATTTGTTCGCCGCGGGACCAACGAGCGCCGGGGGAAGTTGTATGGCTCATGGCAATTGCAGTTGCTACCTAGGCTCCAATCTTTACCGATTCTTATATGTCGGCTGCACGGGGATTGGCAATCCTTTCTTATATTTTGCCGGCAAACTTGCCTGTTGCAGGCGCCCCGGCGCCGGATTAGTCTAAGGCATCATTCTCACTTAAAGGGAAAGGAAGTACATGACGACAGCAGAAGCCAACGAACGGCTGATCCGCGACCTGAAGGCCGTGGTGAACGATGCCGAGGAACTCATGAAAGCGACGGCTGGGCAGGCCGGTGAAGCCGTTGGCCGGGTACGCGCCCGCCTGGGGGCGGCCCTCGAATCGGCCAAGGAGAACTTCGGCGACCTGGGAGAGCAGGCCTCGGGCACGCTGAAAGCCACGGATCGCTGCATCCGGGATCATCCCTACGAGACAGTGGGCGTCGCTTTCGGCGTCGGCCTGCTCATCGGTCTGCTCGTGCGCGGCAAATAGCGGGCTTATGGAAGGCCCTGACGAGAAGAGGCGAGGTATCTTCGCCTCGCTCAACCGGCTGGTCAGGATCGTCGTCGCTACGGCGACGAACCGCGTTGAATTGCTCCTGCTGGAGTGGAACGAGGAGCGGCTTCACCTGGTCGCCACCGTACTGCTCGTCGGGGTGCTCCTCATTCTCGCGCTCATGACCCTTATGACGGCGACGCTGATCGTCGTGGCGTATTGCGTCAAGAACGACCACCTCGGCATCGTCATCGGCCTTAATGTATTCTACCTCGTTGTGACGATCGGCTGTTACTGGCTGCTGCGTCGGCAGCTCCGGAGCTGGAAGCCGTTCGCCGCCACGCTGGCCGAACTGAAGAAGGACAAAGAATGCTGGGAGGCAAAGACCTAGAGCAGCTTGGGCTGCAGAAGCAGGCGCTGTTGGTCGAGAGCTGTCTCAACCGGCACGCGCTGCTTTCGGAATTGGACGCCCTGCGCGCTTCCGCCGAGCGGCTCAGCCAGGCATTCCTGGCGCCGCGCCGGCTCGTGCCGTTGCTCATGGGCCTGGCGCCGCTCGCCGGATTCTTTGCGGTGCGCGGCGTGCGGAAGCCGGTATCCATGATCAGCCGCGCGGCCAAACTGGTGAAGTGGGTCGGACCGGCCTTTGCGCTGTGGCGCAGCCTCTCGGCGGCGCGCCGGCGCGCGGCGGAAGGCGAGTAGCGGCTTGGCGGCCAGAACTGCTCTTCGAGGGATAGCCCGCGTTTTTCTGATTGAGTTGCCGACGGGCTCCGGGGTAGGGACGCCTCGCCGAGGCGTCCGCCGGCGCGGGGGGACGAACGCCTCGGCGAGGCGTCCCTACCCTTTCTTGAGTTGGATCGGCGCGGTGCTCCTTCTGGCGGCCACGGCGGCGCGGGGTGAGCCAGCCAGTGATTCCCTGCTGTCGCGGCCTTGGTTCGAGGCCCGCACGCCGAACTTCCACCTCGATAGCTGCGGTGCGACCCGCGAAGTGCGCCGGCTCGCCGAACGCCTGGAGCAGTTCCGCAACGCCTACTCGCGACTGGCGGGGGCTGAGGCCGTGGCCTCGCCTCCCATCATCGTCATTGCCTTCCCCGACCAGGAGTCGATGGGGCCGTTCCTGCCGCTTTACCAGGGCCGAGCCGCCGACCTCGGGGCTTTCTTCAGCCGGGGCAGCGACGAGAACCTCATCGTGCTGGCGCTGAGCACGGCGGATGCCGCTTCCCTCAGGACGATTTACCACGAGTACAGCCACCTGCTGTTCCGTCATCAGCAGGCCTATTGGCCGATGTGGCTGTGCGAAGGGATGGCGGAGATCTATTCCACGTTCGAGGTCAAGGGCCGCGAGCAAGCCCGGCTCGGCCTGCCCATTGACCGGCACCTGAGCCTGCTGGCTGAGGCGCCCATGTGGTCGTTGTCGAAGCTGTTCTCGGTTACGCGCGGGTCACCGGAATACAACGAACGCCGGTACAACGGCATCTTCTACGCCGAATCCTGGCTGCTCACCCATTATCTCCTGCTGGGCGACAATGCCGACTACCGCACTAACTTTCCCCAATTGACGGTGCTGCTCCGGCAGGGGCAGTCCCCCGAGCAGGCGTTCACGAACGCTTTCCACACCAGCTTGCCCG
>DATKNZ010000515.1:0-3199 GCA_035541055.1 Candidatus Acidiferrum sp.
GGCTCCGCGAATTTCATTAGCACCCCGCTTCAGCGGGGTGGAGGCGGGGCCCACGCCCGGCAACCGCTTTAGCGGTTTATCGCGTGCGGGTAAGCCGCTAAAGCGGCTGTGGCGCCGTTGCACCCACTTCCACCCCGCTGAAGCGGGGTGTTAATGAGATCAGCCGTGCCGGTGCGCAGAAAGTGAGATGCACCCTGAGTCGCCGGCGCCGCCGCTACAAGCGTGACAAGCTGTGCGGTTTGACCTAACCTGTGTGCGCCAACATGCTCTGGCTCATCCAGCGCCGGCTTAAGTCGAGTAACAGCGCTTCCCGCCGCAAGGCGGCTGAGCAGCTCGCCGAGTTGGCCGACCCCGGGGCGATTGGCGCGCTGCAGGAGGCGCTGAGCGACGAGGATGCCGAGGTGCGGCGCCTGGCTGCCACAGCCCTGGGCAGGATTGAGGATGATGACCGGATCGAGCCCTTACTCAGCGCCTTGCGCGACCGCGATGCGGACGTGCAGAAGGCGGCCATTGCCGGGCTGAAGAAGAGCACGGACGACCGGGTGATTGCCGCGCTGGTGCCCCTGCTGAGGCATCCGAATGCCGGCGTGCGCGGCGGCGCGGCCCAGGCCCTGGAACTCGGTGGCTGGCACCCCGCCAAACCCGAAGACGAAATCTGGCTCTATGTAGCCAAGGGCCAATGTTCGCGCGCGGCATCCTTCGGTGCGGCGGCGATCCTGCCCCTTGAGACCGTCGTCAACTCCGGGCCCTACAGCTTGTGCGTCAGCGCCGTCCAGGCGCTGGGCGAGATTGAAGACCAGCGCGCCATGCGTCCGCTGCTGAAGGCGCTCAAATCGAGCGATGCCTCTGTGTGCGTCGCGGCGGTGGATGCCCTGGCCAAGGTGGGCGGCCCGGAAGCGGTCGAGCCCATCATAACCGTGCTCCACCACAATCACGGCCACGTGCGCCAGGCCGCCGTCGAAGCCCTCGGCAGCCTCGGCGCCGCCGCCGCCGTCGGGCCGCTCCGGTCGCTGCTCAACGACCCGCTCTGGGACGTGCGCCGGGCAGTCGTTGAAACCCTCGGGCGCCTGCGCGACCCCCGCGGAGTCGAGGCCCTGACGCACACGCTGAGCGACGGGGATGCGGACGTGCGCGAGGCCGCCGCGATGGCCCTGGGCGGCATGGGCGAGCGGGGCGCCATCGGCCCCCTGGTGCTGGCATTGAAAGACTCGACCAGCGGCGTTCGCCGCATCGCCGCGGCGGCCCTCGCACGCATAGACGAAAGTTGGAGTTCCTCGCCGGAGGCGCGCGCGGTTGTCGAAGACCTCAAGCCGGCCTTGTATGATCGCAACCCGGAGGTGCGCAACTTCGTCGGCCAGTTGCTGGTCAGCCTGGGCGCCCTGGAACCCGAGCCCGCGCCGCAGCCCGAGCAGGCGGAGGTCTCCGTCGCCTCGAAGGAGAAGCGCCGCAAGCTGGCCGTGAGCCTTTTCCTGGCGATCCTGTGCGATGCGGACCGCGATCTGCGTTTGGCCGCGGCGGACGCTTTGGGCCGCCTGGGAGAGCGGCGGACGGAACCGGCGCTGATGCGGGCCTTGCGGGACACGGATGCGAATGTCCGTTCGGCCGCGGAGCGGGCGCTCCAGGCCCTCGCGGCTGTCCGCGCGCCGGCCTGACCGAAGTTATGCCCGAGCCAGCCCTCAAGCAGATGCTCCAAATGGAGTGCCTTGGACACAAGTCCTCGGTGCTGGAGGTCTTCACCGACAAACTGCGGGGGCGCCTCTACGTTTGCGAGGGAGCGATTGTTCATGCGGAATCGGGCAGCTTGCGAGGCGAGGTGGCGCTCTACAATCTGCTGGCCTTGCGCGGGGGCGAGTTCAACCTGCTGCCCTTCACCGAGCCGTCGGCCCGCACGATTGAGAGCCCGTGGGAATCCCTGCTCATGGAAGCGGCCCGCCTGGGCGACGAAGGGCGCCAGTCGTCGGAGCCCGAGGGACCCCAGCCCGGACCGACACAGCCCCCGCCCCGAACCGAGCCGGCGCTGCCGCCGCCCGGCCAGGTGCGGATCGAAGAAGTCGTGCTGTGCTCCGGCGCCGGGGAGGTCCTGCACGAATGGGAGAGCAAGTCGCTCGAGCTTCGCCTGCGGCTGCTCGAACAGGTGGAGCAGCAGGCGATGCAACTCAGCGGCCTGGCGCCGGTGGGGCGCTTCGACCGCCTGGAGATCGTGACGGCTGAAGGGCGCATCGTCTGCCAGGTGCAGGCGGACCGGCGCCTGTTTGTCCGGAGCGCCGGGAGCCCGGCCCAGGCGTCATGAACGCCGAGGAGTTCCTCAGCCAGCGCCTGCCGCTGCCGGGCGTCGCCGCCTGGGCCCTGCGGCTGGCCAACAGCCGCATCCTGAGCCACTGCTACACCGACTGGGTATCGCCCGACCAGGTGGGCCAGGCCCTGTCACGCCTCGTGCTCTCCGCGGACGGATTCAGCTATCACGGCATCCGTCCGACGCGGGTCTGCTGGGTCTTCGAGCACGCGCGCCTTCATCTCGCTCTGCGGAGCGACGGAGCCTGCCTTGCGTTGTTCGTCGAGAACCGGCCCGGCGCGGCGGACGGGAAGCTCGACGAACTGCTCGCCGAGTTCGCCGGCCTGGCGGATGTCTAAGCCCCACCTGGGCTGAAGACAACCACCGATGGACACAGATGCGCACAGATGCGCTGCAATAACCACTGGCCTGACTGCCGTCGAACGTAGCTTAAGGCCCGGCGAGCGTGGCAGTTGTCCCGAATGGCGCTTACCGCCCCTGAGCCTGTCCGTGACCACACCGTATCCTCCCCGTGACCACACCGTATATTCAAATTGAATATACGGTGTGGTCAGCGGGAGGATACGGTGTGGTGACGGAGAGGTCACGGGGAGGCCCTCACGCCGCTGTCGGCATTGGCCCCCGCGATCCCGCTGCTACTGTCCAGAATCAGGACACTCGGCGCTGGAACCGTGCAAGGCAAGAGGGAGCAGTCTGCACGGAGCGCCGGTTTCCAACCGGCTTATACTCAGCTACTTGCCTCGCGTCATCCCGCTTGCAACCGGCGCTCGGCGCCTCTTCTGCTGGCGACCCTCGCCGGAGCCTCACCGGAGGGACTCAGAGGGTGTTTGGAAAATGCCAACTTGCGCGGGGGGCAGGGTTTGGAGTCCCGCCTTCAGGCGGTTTGCGCACCGACCGCCTGAAGGC
>DATKNZ010000516.1:0-12162 GCA_035541055.1 Candidatus Acidiferrum sp.
GCCCTGGGCGGGGGTGCTGGCCGCGCCAGTTGCGCTGTCGGACGCCGGCTCGCGATGATGACGCCGGTGCCTTCGCCGCCGTGCATCCCGGAAGAAGACAGCCCAGACGGCGATGCCCGCAGCTATGACCGTCATCGCGCCCAGAAGCACCACCTTTTGGCGGGCGCCGGGGCTCATATCGCTCCAGTGCTCCGCAAAATCAAATGCGGCGCTGCCGAGCATAAACTTCTTCGTGTTCATACGGCGGGTTCCTTGGCCGGGGCGGCGGACGGCTCCTCGGCTTCCGCTTCCGTGTTGAGGTTCAGCCGCTGCATCCGGTAGCGCAAGGCGTGGCGGGTTATCTTCAGTTGCTCGGCTGTCTTGGTCAGATTGTAATGGTGCTGCTCCAGGATGCTGGTGATCAGCTCGCGCTCGAAGCTCGCCACCATGTCGTCGAGGGACTCATTGCCGACGGGCCGGGGGAGGGAGGTCTTGTGCAGGCGGGCTTCGAGCTGGAAATCCGGCAGGCTGCCCGGCTGAATCTCGGAGGTCGTCTCGAGGATGAGCGCCCGCTCGATGACGTTGCGCAGCTCGCGCACGTTGCCGGGCCAGTGGTGCGACATCAGCTTGTCCCGAGCCGGGCGGCTGATGGTTCGCGCATTCTTGTTCAGCGAGACCCCGAACGTCTTGAGAAAGTATTCGGCCAGCAGCAGCACGTCGGCGGCGCGATCGCGCAGCGGCGGCAGCGGGAACTGCACGACATTGAGGCGATGGAACAAGTCCTCCCGGAACATGCCCTCACGAATCGCCTCGACGATGTCGCGGTTCGTGGCCGCCAGCAGCCGCACGTTGACCTTGAGCTCCTGCGTGCCACCCACGCGGCGGAATGTGCCGTCTTCCAGGAACCGCAGCAGCTTCGCCTGCAGCGGCCGGCTCATGTCCGCGATCTCGTCCAGGAACATCGTGCCGCCATCGGCTTCCTCGACGCGCCCGGGCTTCTGCTTGAGCGCGCCGGTGAAGGCGCCCTTCTCATGCCCGAACAACTCGCTCTCCAGCAGCGTCTCCGGAATGGCGGCGCAGTTAATGCGTACGTAGCTGGCGCTGTTGCGCTGGCTCAGCGCGTGGAGGGCGCCGGCGACCAACTCCTTCCCGGTGCCACTTTCACCGAGGATGAGCACGCGCGCCGCCGTCGGCGCCACGGTGGTGATGAGCTGCTTGAGCTCCCGCATGCGCGGACACTCGCCGACAATCTGCTCCAGGCTGTAGGTCTCGGTGGTGCGGGCGCGCAGGTTGGCGTTTTCCTGCAACAGCCGGTAGCGCTCACCGCAGCGGGCCACTTCGTGCAGCAGTTCCTCCGGCGCAAAGGGCTTCGGCAGGTAGCCTATCGCCCCCGCCTGGATGGCTTCCACCGCCAGCTTGGGGGTCGCGTAAGCCGTGATCATCAACACCGGCAGGTCGGGCCACTGCGCCCGCGATTTCGCCAGGAACTCGTAGCCGCTCATGCCGCCCAGCCGCGCATCGGTAATAACCATCAGGAAGTCTTCCCGCGCCAGCAGTTCCATGGCTTCCTCGGCCGACTCGACCGCCCGCACCAGGTACCGCTCGTCGGTCAGCACTGTCTTGAGCGACAGGCGCATGTTCTTCTCATCATCAACGACGAGGACGGGTGGGAGGCGGGTGCTCATGCCCTGATCATTCCTCAGGTTTCAGATTTGGAACTGCGCGCATCATGTCGTTTGGCCAGCTTGATCAGGGCCTTGGCTGGGAATACTAAGGTAAAGCAGGCCCCCTTTCCAAGCTCAGAATCCACCCGGATCGTGCCGCCATACAGCTCGACGTTGTGCTTGACCGTCGCCAGGCCCAGTCCCGTGCCCTTGGCCTTCATGGTGAAATAGGCCTCAAAGATCTTGCCTTGCTTGTCGGCGGGGATGCCCGGGCCGTTGTCGCGAATCGCGACCTCTACCGAAAGGTCCGCCAGGCAGCGGGCGGTGATCCAGACATCGCCGCCCTTGTCGCCCATGGCTTCCCGCGCATTTTGCAGCACGTTGATAATGGACTCTGTCAGGTGCCGTCGCTGCATCAGCAGCGGGGGGAAGCTCTCGCCAAAGGCGCGGTGCACGACCACCGGCCAGCCGGCCGCGGGCGGGAACACGCGCTGGATGGCCGTGTCCAGTTCCTCGATGACGTTGAGCCGCTCGACGTGCCCTTCGGCCAGGCTGGCGTAACCCATGATCTCGGTGATGATGCGGTCCGAGCGCTCGACCTCCTCCTGGATGATGCCGACCTGCTCCGGCGAGACGGGCTTGCCCAGCTTGACCGCCCGCTGGATCGAGTAGGCGGCATTGTTGATGATGGCCAGCGGGTTCTTGATCTGGTGGGTGAATTCCGCGGCTACGCGCCCCGCCGACTGCAACTGGCCTTCGCGCATGGCGAACTCGCGGGCCTCCTCGACGGCGCGGCGCTGGCGATCCAGCAGCACCTGCACGCCGTAGCAGCACACGGTCATCAGGATCAGCAGCACCAGCCGCAGGACCAGCGGCTCGGCCGGGTTGTCCGCCGTGTTGCCGAACAGGATTTCCTTGTCGCTCCCCTCCAGCAGATCGGCGACCCGGATCAGGATCAAGCCCGCCAGCACATAGCAGGCGATAAGCGTGCAGTTGAGCATGATTTGGGAAATCGCGCGCGGGACGCTCACCGCCCCGCGCACGATCAGCGCGAGGAACAGCCAGTACAGCGGGCTGTCGTAGCCCCCTGTCACTACGGTGAGAGCCGAGAGGAATATCCCATCCGCCAGGCTCATGATGAACACCGACCACGACAGCAGCGACAGCGGCACTCGATCCATCAGGAGCAGCATGGCCCCTACGACCACGTTCATGGCGATGTAGATCCAAAGGAGATATTGGGTCGTCTCGACGGCAATCTCGAGGATGCCGAGCACCTTCTCGAACCACGGGGTGAAGTAGAACGAATGGACCAGCATCGCAATGCCGGCGACCTTGAGCGGCAGGACAATGTCCCGCTCCATCAAGGTAATACGGTCAATGAGCTGGGGCGCCTCCGGCGCCGGGATCTTCAATAGCTCGATGGCCCGGCTCGGGAAGCGGGAGACCGCCTTGAACAGCTCGCGCAGGCCGTAATGCCTAAGGCGCTGCCATAGGCCGTAGTTCATAATAGATGGGGCATCATCGCCCATGCAGCCACCTATCCCAGCAACTCCATTGCCCGCTCCGCTACTTTATCTGTCGGCCACAGCCGGCCCAGCCCCTCATATCCGCACGACAGCAGGCCCTCCTCCGGGCCGATAAACTCGATGCCGCGCCCCTTGAGCTTCGCGACGTTCTCCTGCGTGGCCGGATGCAGCCACATCTTCCCGTTCATGGCCGGGGCGACCAGCGTTTTGGCCTTGGGATTGAGCGCCAGCGCCACGCAGCTTAGCGCGTCGTTGGCCAGGCCCAACGCGAGCTTGGCGAGGGTGTTGGCCGTCGCCGGCGCGATCAGCAGGAGGTCCGCCTCGTCAGCCAGCTTGATGTGCGCGGGCTTCCACCCGGCGTCGTCATCGTAGAGGTCGGTCACCACCGGGTTGCGCGACAGCACCTTGAAGGTCACGGGGGTGATGAATCGCAGCGCGTCCGCGGTCAGCACGACGTGCACGTCGCAGCCCTTCTGGGTCAACTGGCTGGCCAGCTCGGCGGCCTTGTAGGCCGCGATCGAGCCGGTCACTCCCAGCACAACGTTCCTGGACGCGTTCACTCTGCTTCCCGTCTCATGTGTCGCGACTCACAATTCCGGCGCCTGGACGCGCCCCGTCCGCAGTTTCTCCGCTTCCACAATCGCCAGCATTTGCCGCAAGTCCTCCTGGACCGTACTGCTCAGCAGGAGGTAATCAAAATGTTTCCACTGCGCGATTTCCTGCCGTGCCACCCCCAGCCGCTTTTGGATGACTGCCGGCGCGTCCGTGCCACGCTTGCGCAAACGCGCCTCCAGTACATCCATCGAGGGCGGGCTTAGGAAGACTGAAACCAGCGCGGCCTTCAGCTCCGGGTCTTCCTGCGCCTTCTGGCGAATGGTCGCCGCCCCCTGCACGTCCACGTTGAGCAGGACGTCCTTGCCCTGGCGCAGCTTGCCCAGCACCTCGGACTTCAGTGTGCCGTAGCTGTTGCCATAGACGGTCGCATGTTCGAGGAAGTTCCCCGCCTGCAGGCGCTTGAGAAACGAGGTGGCGTCCAGGAAATAGTAATCCACTCCATCGCGTTCGCCCTGGCGGGGCTCGCGGGTTGTGCAGGTCACCGCCCGGGTCATTTGCGGCTGGGCGGCCAGGAGTTGCTGGCACAGGGTGGTCTTGCCCCCGCCGGAAGGCGCGGAGATCAGCACCAGCAGCGGGCTCACGGTCGGCAGGTCTCGCGGGGCGCCTTCGCTTCGGTTGTCTCGGCTGGGGGCGTTCATCGGCTGGGCTCGAGGCTCAAGGTTCATCCGTGTCAGTGCTTTGCCTGCGTGCGTTGGCGGCTTACTCCACATTCTGCGCCTGCTCGCGAAAGCGCTCCAGTTCCGCCTTCAACGTCACCACCTCGCGGGAAATCAGGCTGTCGTTGGCCTTCGACCCAATAGTGTTGATCTCGCGATTCATCTCCTGCGCCAGGAAGTCCAGCATCCGGCCCACGGGCTCCTTCGACTTTCGCCCATCCTCGAACTGTTGGAAATGGCTCTGCAGCCGGGTCAGCTCCTCCGAGATGTCCGTGCGGTCCGCAAAATAGACCACTTCCTTCAACAGACGCTCGTCCTCGACGCCAGGGGCCTCCAGACCGGCGCTTCGGATTCGCTCGACCAACTGCTCCCGATAGCGTCGGGCGACTTTCGGCGCAAATCGGGCAACGCGGCTGGCCGCCTTTCGCATGATGGCGACACGCACCGCCAGGTCTGCGGCCAGGTTTTCGCCTTCCCGCTCGCGCATCTTCACCATTTGCTTCAGCGCCATCGTGAGCGCCTTCTCCACCGCTGGCCAGAAGTCCGCCTCGACTGCCAGTTCCTCGTCCGTCTGAAACACACCGGGCGCGCGCGCCAGGTGGTCAAGGGTCACCGGGCCGGGCAGGTTAAGCTGCCGGGAGAGCCGGCCCAACTCGCGCGCGTAAGCCTTTGCCAGCCGCACGTTCAAATGCATGCGCGCGGCCGCTTTGTCGGCGCCCGCATGGAGCGACACCCGAACGCTCAGCCGCCCGCGCGCGATGTGTCGGTTGATAACATCGCGGATCTGGGCCTCCAGCAGCTCCATCTGCCGGGGCAGGGTCACGGAAATCTCCGTCTGCTTCCGGTTCACCGAGCTGAGTTCGACGGTGACCTTGAAGCCGTTCTTCGAGCAACCCCCCCGCCCATAACCGGTCATTGATTTCATCCGCTGGCAGTATGAGGAAGCCGCCGTCTCTAGGCCAATGAATTCTGGACGCGCCCTGGCAGCCGACAGCCTGTGAAGGGTAGGGACGCCTCGCCGAGGCGTCCGCGGCTGCCAGAACACCGACGTCTCGGCGGAGACTGCCTCAAAACTGCTCGGGAGGGCGAGCGTCCCCGCGAGCCCTGACTTTCCCGGCCTCTGCGGAGCTTGGGCTCGCGAGGACGCTCGCCCTCCCGGGTTTTGAGACATCCTCGGGGAGGCGTCCCTACCCGCCTGAAATATGCCGCTTAGAACCTTACCTGCTCCAGGTACTGCAGGCTCTGCGGAATCTGCTGCTCCGACCAAGGCGATTCATCCTCGATGAAATACCACTTCACCCCCGCCTTCTTGGCTGCGCGCAGGATGGCGGGCATATCCATCATCCCGGTGCCCAGCGCGGCGTCATTCTTCACGTCGGTTCCGCCGGTGAGCGAACCGGTCGGCGTGCCCTTGCGCATGTCCTTCAGGTGGACCAGTTCCCAGCGATTGCCGTACTTCTCAAACAGCTTCACCGGGTCCTGGTTGGGGAACACCACCCAAAAGATATCCATCTCGTATTTGACGTAATTAGGCTTTGTCTCGGCCATGAGCAGGTCGAACAGTGTGCCCTGGCCGTAGGGCTGGAACTCGTAGCCGTGGCAGTGATAGAAGAACTTCAGGCCGTGCCGGGCCATGACCTCGCCGGCTCGGTTAAACACCGCCGCTGTTTCACGGCAGGTCTTCTCGTTGAAGTCACCCTGGTGCGGGATCCAGGCGCAGCCGGCATACTGGAGCCCCAGGGCCATTGCCTTTTGCGCGACGGCTTCCGGGTTATCGCGGTATTCCTCGTAGGGGAAATGGGCGCCGATCGGCTTGATCTGGTGGGAGGCTAGCTCGGCCTTGAACTGCTCGGGCGTCAGCCCATAGGTCCCGGCCAGTTCGGCGTAATGGATGCCCCAGCGCTCGACCTCGTCCAGCGTGCCGGGCACGTCTTTGGCAAATTGAGCCCGCAGGCTGTAAAGCTGCAGGCCGACCGGGCCTTTGAAGCTAGGACCGGTGCCAGTCGTGGCTGTCGGGGCCGCGGATCGGCAGCCGCAGGCCAGGGTTAAACATCCGAGGGAGTAAAGAAGGATTTCTAGGTTGATGCGCATAAACAGGGGCTTACTCGAAGAGCGGGCGTTTGGAAAGCCAAAAACGTGTCGCCGGAGCGGTCGGGGTACATCTCATCACTGCCGCCGAGTAGTAGCGTAAGCCTCCGGCTTGCGCCCGTCCCGGCAAGCTTCCAGCTTGCCCCGTGCACGCCTGCGCCGCGCCAACCTGGAAGGTTGGCGGGACAAGAGCAAGCCGGAGGCTTACTCTACTGGAGAATGCCGGCAGTGATGAGGTGCGCACGGGCGACCGTGTGCGAGGGGCATCATGTCACTTCATCCCCTGCATCGGTCGCGATCGGAATGCAGCGCTAGGCGTATTCCCCAGGTGCGGATGCGCGGTGATGCGGGAAGGGTTAGATTTGAGGAAACACGCTGATGGCCCAAAAGCCTCCATCTGAAGAGCAAGCCTGGCCGGCACTGCCGCTGGAGGAGTGGCAGGACACCTGCGCCACGCTGCACATGTGGACGCAGATCGTCGGCAAGGTGCGCCTGGCGCTGAGCCCGCATGTCAACCATTGGTGGGAGGTGCCCCTGTATGTCACCGCCCGCGGCCTGACGACCCTGCCCATTCCCTACCAGTCGCGGGCCTTCGAGGTGCAATTCGACTTTATCAGCCACAAGCTTGAGATCCTGACCGGCGGGGGGGGCGGCGGCGACACTGCCGCTGGTTCCGCGCACCGTGGCGGAGTTCTACGCGCGGTTCATGGACTTACTCGATTCCTTAGGCATCGAAGTGAAGATCTGGCCCATGCCGGTCGAGGTGCCCCTTCCTATCCGTTTTGATCAGGACCACCTGCACGCCTCGTACAAGGCGGAGCATGCGCATCGGTTCTGGCGAATGCTTGTGACGGCGGACGCCATCTTCAAGGAATTCCGCGCCGGCTTCATCGGCAAGGCCAGCCCGGTGCATTTCTTCTGGGGCAGCTTCGACCTTGCCGTGTCACGTTTCTCAGGGCGGCGCGCCCCGCCGCGGCCGGCGGCTGATCGTGTCACGCGCGAGGCCTACTCCCACGAGGTGAGCAGCGCCGGGTTCTGGCCCGGCGGCGGAGATGTCCGCGGGGCCGCGTTCTATTCCTATACCGTCCCCGAGCCCCCCGGGTTTGCGGCGGCCCCGATCGGGGTCGAGAAAGCCTTCTACCATCCCAACCTGCACGAATTCATCCTGCTGTACGACGACGTGCGGGCTAGCGGTTCCCCTCGCGACTGCCTGCTCCAGTTCCTCCAACGGACCTACGAAGCGGGAGCGTCGCTGGGGCATTGGGACCGCGAGGCGCTGGAACGCCCCACCCAACTGCAGCAAGCTGCCTGACAATATGAACAAAACGTGTGAACACTTACGTGAGTTGACGGAGCACGACTTCCCACCTCCCAATACGCCGAACGCCTGCGAAGATTGCCTGAAAGAGGGGACCCGCTGGGTATCGCTTCGAGAGTGTAAGACCTGCGGCCACGTCGGCTGCTGCGATTCCTCGCCCGGCCACCACGCAACGACGCATTTCCATAAAACGGGCCATCCCGTCATCCGCTCCGTCATGCCGGGCGACCATTGGACCTGGTGTTACGTCCACGAAGCCATGGGCGAACTTGGCGAGGGCCGGAAAGCAGCCTGACCGAACTGCTTCCCGAGACCGCGCCGGTCGGCGCTCCTTCATCCCGCCAGGCCGGCTTGCCTTCCCACTGAGGCGAGCCGCCGCGTGACGCCCTGACCTTGTGTCTGTCAAACCACTGCACGTTGCAACAGCACCAACTAGCCTTGCCATCGCGGGCGGAAGCCCGAGAAGCCATTCCCGGCCGGTGTGCCCGGGATCTGCCCGCGAGCGCCCCGCGCACTTCCCCGCCGGCGATTTCGATCCGCGGCCTGACTAAACGCTACGGCCCGCTCACTGCCCTGAACGACCTCACCCTGGACATCCAGTGCGGCGAGGTCTTTGGTTTCCTCGGGCTGAACGGCGCGGGCAAGACCACGACTATCCGTCTCCTGCTCGACTTGCTCCGCCCCAGCAGCGGCCAGGCATCCATCTTCGGCTACGACTGCTGGACGCAGGGCTTGGAAGCCCGGGCGAGCGTCGGCTACCTGCCCGGAGAGCTCGGGTTCTACCTGGACCTGACGGGGCTGGAGACGCTCGATTTTCTCGCCGGCCTCAACCGGCGCCGGGTGGACAAAACATACCGGCAGCAACTCTGCGACCGTCTGGAGTTGCCCGACCGCGACCTGCGCCGGCGCCTGCGTGAATACAGCGCCGGCATGAAGCGCAAGCTAGGCATCATCCAGGCTTTCCAGGCCAACCCACCCTTGCTGATTCTGGACGAGCCCACCGACGGCCTTGACCCGCTGATGCAGGAGTCCTTTTACTGCCTCCTCGCTGATGTTCGACGCGCCGGCGCCACGGTTTTCATGTCCTCCCATGTGCTGTCCGAGGTGGAGCGTGTCTGCGATCGCATTGCGCTCCTGCGCAAAGGCGAAATGGTCCTCCTGTCGAGCGTGATGGAGAGCCGGCGCCTGGTCCCGCGGCGCGTGCGCGTCGTCTTTAAGGAGAACGTGAACGGCCCTCTGGACCTCCCGCCTGGCCACGAGTTGACCGAGATGACCCCGCGGATGTGGCGCCTCACGGTCGCCGGGCCGATTGGCGCGCTCCTCGCGCAGCTTGAAGGACTGCCGGTCGCGGACCTGGAGCTGGAGGAGGCCCGGCTCGAAGAGGTGGTCCTCAAATACTACCGCGAGGAGGGCTCGTGAAAGGCGCATTCCTGCTATTCCGGCTCTCGTTCAAACGCGCCCGGCTCCTGCTGGGCGCCACGGGGGTGTTGCTTGCGCTGGTCCAGATGCTGCGGGTGCGCATCGCGGAGAAGATCTACGACGCCGGACAGTTCGACCAGCTCAACTCGGTGTTATCCACTTACCTGCGGGAGATTATCGGCTCCGCCCTGGGCAGCATCATGACCTTCAGCGGGATTGTCTGCGGGGTTTACTTCGACACCGGCTTCATCCTGGCCCTGCTGGCCCTGGCCATTGCGCTGTCAACCCTGCCCGCATCGGAAATGGAAACCGGGTTCGCCGACATGATCCTCGCCCGCCCTGTCCCGCGCCATTGGATTATTACCCGGACTATCGCGCTGGTGCTCTTCGCGATCGTGCTGATGCTTGGAATGATCATGGTGGGCACCCTGGCCGGCCTGGAGATATTCGCCCCGCCGGATGCCCCGTGGCCGACCGTGCGCCAGACCGGCGCGCTGGCCCTGACGCTCGGCACATTGCTGGCCTGCTGGAGCGGCGTGGCTATGGCTTTCGGCGCTGCTTACCGCCGCGGCGTGGCCAGCACCATCACATCCCTGGTCGCCTTCACCGCGTTGATCCTGGATTGGGCGCGCCGCGCCTGGCCGCCCCTCGAGTGGATCGCCTGGCTGTCCCCTTTCCGTTATTTCAGTCCCTATGAACTGGTCGCCGGCAAACCCCTCCAAGTGGAAAACCTCCTGGTGCTCTGGGCCATTGCCGCGACCGGATACACCCTGGCGTATTTCATCATCTCCCAAAGGGACATCTCCCGCTGACGAGCCCCCGGCGGGCGAGAGTTGTTGAGCAAAATCTCCGGGAAAGGTGGTGCCCGCGACAGGACTTGAATCTATTTGGCCTATTCGCGGCAGCGCATGACAGCGTTCCCACCCCGATAAACAGGGGCGATTCTTCGCTTCGTCGAAATTCGTTTCATACGCTGTTTTACGGTGTCACGCAGTTTTCGTGTCAGTAATGTCAGTAAGGAAGCCTCGGAACTCAAGCCCTTGTCAACCGCACCATCCCACTACTGCCACACATCAGCGCTCCGAACTTCGCCAGCATCGCTTGAGCAACGTGTGAGATAATCGGCCGCGTGTCAACCTTGCTGTACTTCGTGGCCGACGTGTCGCTTGAACTCCCCGTCCCGCTGGCCGCGTGGGTGGCATGTATGGTCTGAACCGAGTCGAGACCCTCACCGGGTGGCGACGCCGTCCGGTCCACCACCAGGAGCTCACGCGCCATTTCGCATGTCGCCTGGACGACGGCACTCGGCACCGCATTGTAATCCACGAAGTCCGAGAGGATCGGCAGCAACACGGACACGGCCAGCAGTCCCTTGTCCGGGTCTGGACACTCCGTACGCGGCCACTGCAAAGCCTGGGCCGCACTCGTGCGCCCGCCGTTGAACTGGAATTGAGAATCAATCAGCCGCGTCGCCATGACCAGCGCCGCCGCCTTGCGGTCAGCCGTTGCCCCGGTCCAAGCCGTGGCATACAAGTGCCCATCGTGGTAACCGTCACCGTCCGTAACGTCCGCGTAGCTGTTCGCGTCCGGCTTCCCGGTCCCGTCCTCCTTGATAAGTGTCAAAGCCATTCAGTTCCTCCCATCAAGATGCACCAATGGTCACCGTCACCTTGTTCGACGGCGCAGAATCACCCTGGGCGTTGTAGGCGACCACGAAATAGGTATAGGTAGTCGCGGTCACGATAGCGGCATCGTCGAAATTGGGCTGGCCCGCCGGCGACGTACCGTAAAGAACGCCATTCCGATACACGCGGAAGCCGGATTCATTGGCGGAATGGTCTTCCCAGTTCAGATACGCATCGGCGCCGTCCTCGAAAACAGTCAGGCCGGTTGGCGCCACCGGCACGTTTGAAGTGCGGCACCGTTTCCGCCGCCGCT
Source organism: Candidatus Acidiferrum sp. (assembly GCA_035541055.1). Classification (GTDB taxonomy): domain Bacteria; phylum Verrucomicrobiota; class Verrucomicrobiia; order Limisphaerales; family UBA8199; genus JAPLUA01. Next base: position 11,207 of record DATKNZ010000516.1, read on the forward strand.
CCTGCAAATGCAGAGCCGCCCAGCGCCCGACCCGCCCAGCAGCTCCGGGCAGGCTAAGTCTTGCGCTCCCTGACATCAGCGCTGCCATTCTTTCCTTTCCGCGCCGGGGCGCTCTTCGCATAGCTCACCGGCTGCTCAGGTTGAACAACAGGAACCGCAGGCGGAGGAGCGGGCGGTGGCCCCGAGTCATCATCGCTGATGATCAAAGGCCGCCGCGCACGCCGAATGATTGGATAGAGCTCGCTCATATCGCGTTGACGCCGATAGCAACCTGCCGCCAGTTCGTGCCGTCCGAAACCGCCAGGCACGGCACCGAACCAGTCCCGCCAGCCGTCAAGTAGATGATGCGCCGGGGGAACTTCGCCGCTGTCACGCCGGCAGCCACCGCCGCCGCAACGTTCGTGAAAGTCGGCGGCTGAATCTGCTCGCCACTGCGGAGCCGCTCGAAACTGCGAGGAATGATTTTACCCATACGAGAACTCCTCAGATGTTGTGTGTCATCGCGACGATGCGCACATTCTTGTTTTCCCAAACGCGAATCCAGTTCGCCGCCGTTTCCAACTCAACGTTGGTCGGGTTTGCACCCGCCACGCTGGCGCTGGTGAACTTGACGCCGCGAGGATGCAGGATGAACCGGCGACGATTCACGACAATCGTGTCGCTGTTCAAAGCGTCACGCGCCATCTCGAAGCCCTCAGTCCCGAAGCCGCCCTCGACCGGGCTGCCGTTCAAGTCGGCAAACCCCGCACCGAACGCACCGTCACCGAACAGGTAGGTTGTATAGACCGTGCCGTCAGTGGTGCCGGCCCGCGACGGGCAACCGTCATCAACGATGACGCGCCGCCCCTGGAAGGTGCGGATCTGCGCCGTGCCCTGGCTGTCAGGAACGAAGTCAATCAGGTCGAGCTTGCGCAACGACGCCTCGACAGCCGAGTGCATCGCCACGGCCACGAGCC
>DATKNZ010000517.1:0-4576 GCA_035541055.1 Candidatus Acidiferrum sp.
TCCGACATCTACGCGCTGGGCGTGCTGCTCTACGAACTGCTCACCGGCGTCACCCCGTTCGACGCTGAGGCCCTGCGGAACGCGGCGCTGGACGAAATCCGCCGCCTCATCCGGGAAACCGAGCCGCCCAAACCCTCAACCCGAATCAGCCGCCTTGACGAAGCGAAGCGCACGACCGTGGCGAAGCAACGCCAGGCGGAACCGGCTGCGCTCAGCCGACTAGTGCGTGGGGACCTGGATTGGATTGTGATGAAGTGCCTGGAGAAAGAGCGCAGGCGCCGCTATGAGACCGCCAACGCGCTGGCTCAGGACGTCGAGCATCATCTGAACCTTGAACCCGTTAGCGCGGCAGCCCCCAGCACGCTCTACCGCGCGGGCAAGTTTGTCCATCGCCACAAAACGGGCCTCGCCATGGCCACGGCCCTGGTACTGCTGTTGGCGGCCGGCGCAGCGGTGAGCGCCTGGCAGGCGGTACGCGCCACGCGCGCTGAACGCTTGCAGAGCCAGTTGCGGCAGCGAGCCGAAGCGGAGCAGGAACGGGCAAATACCCACGCCAGGCAAGCCACCAAGGAAAAAGAAGTCGCGCGCTTCAACCTGTATGTAGCCCAGATCGGTCTCGTCCAGCAGGAGTTGGCCAACGGTCAGTTTGGGCTGGGGTTGAGCCTGCTGGAGGGACAGCGCCCCAAAGAGGGTGAGGAGGACCTGCGCGGGTTCGAGTGGTACTACCTCTGGCGCCAATGCCATCGCGGCCTGCTCGCCACGCTTCGTGGGAGCGGGCAACACGCCCAAGCCCTGGCCTTCTCGCCCAGCGGCACCGCGCTGGTTTCAGCCGACTCGGACGGAACGATAAGGTCGTGTAGGCTCAGCGGGGCAATGGAGCAAGAGTTCTTGGGCAAGGTACGGACCGGGATGCGCTGCATCGAGTTCTCCCGCGACGCGAGGCTGTCGGCTTGGGGAGGCACAAACGGGACCATCGTGGTCTGGGACGTGGGCACCCGGACCGAGAGCGCCAACATCGCGGCACATAAGGCCTCCATACTCAGCCTGGCATTTTCACCAGATTCGCGGTGGCTGGCTTCCGGGGGGCGAGACGGATGGGTCAGAGTCTGGAACGCGCACACCGGCGAAGCTGCCGGACCGGCCTGGGAGCACCCGGGGTTGTCTTCGGCCCTCGCGTTCAGTGCTGACAGCAAGCTGCTCGCGGCCAGCGACTACGGGACGATCAAGGTTTATGAACTGGCAACGGGCCGACTGCGGCAGACTCTTGCCGGGCATCGCTGGTGGATTAGGTGCCTCGCCTTCTTTCCCGACGGCAAGGCCCTGGTTAGCGGTGGGAACAACGAGACGCTCAAATTCTGGGACCTCACTACGGGACAGGAAAAGCCGGCGATGGAGCGGGCGAGCAATATGAATCTGGAAAAGCTCACCCTCTCTCCGGACGGAACACGCCTGGCCTTGGGTCATGGGGACGGGACGCTCGAGGTCTGGGACTTAACCTCGGGGCAAACGCGGCGGTACGGGCACAGCGGGAGAGTTGCTGCGCTAGCCTTTTCCCCGGATGGCAGTCGCCTCGCCTCGGGCAGCCTCGATCGGACGATCAAGGTCTGGGACCCGAGGGCTCCGGTGGACTTGCCGCCGGGCAAACAGCAGCAGAAGAGGGTGTGGCGCATGGCGTTTTCTCCCGATGGCAAATTGGTGGCCTGGACTACTGACCTTGGACCAACCACGGTGGCGGAGGTGGCCACCGGACAGGTGCTGGCAACAATTTACGGCACCGGCCTCATGACTGGATTCTCGTCCGACGGGAAGACGGTGGCGAGCGGCGCCGCCAACGGCGTGGGGCTGTGGAACGTCGCCACCTGGCAACCCCGGGCTGCGTTTGAAGGCCACAGCGAGTGGGTAATCGCGGTGGCCTTCTCTCCGGACGGCAGGAGCATGGCCTCGGGGAGCAAGGATGGAACGGTTATCCTGTGGGATATCGCATCTGGGCGGAAGCGAGCCGTGCTCGATGGCCACCCAAGCAAGTGGGTCTGGTCACTCGCCTTTTCCCCAGACGGCGCCTGCCTGGCCTCTGCGGGTGGGGATGACGGCGGCTGCGGGGAGGGAGAAGCAGTGCTGTGGGAAGCGGCGTCGGGTCAAAAGCGCGCCCTCTTGCCGGGCGGGGTTACGTGTGTGGCGTTTTCGCGCGATGGCGAAACGCTGGCCTCCGGGATGGTCGGTGGCAGTGTGGCCCTGTGGGACCCCATTACCTGCCGCAAAAAGGCCGAGATGTCAGGACACGTGGGGTTGGCCTGGGCTATGGCGTTTTCGCCGGATGGCAAGACGCTGTTCTCGGGCAACGACGAGGGTTCCGTCACGCTCTGGGACACGGCCCACAGGCAGCAACGCGCCACGTTGCGGACGAGCCAACGCCTCGTTTGCATGCTGGCCCTCTCGCCCGATGGCCGCACCCTCGCCACGGGCCGGATGGATGGCGAGGTGGAATTCTGGCGAGCGGCTGACGAACGCGAAGTGGCGGCCCAACGTGCGGATTTCGAGCACCTGATCGAACTGGCCGGAGAATCGAGCCGCCAGGGCGTGCGGCTGCAAGAGCGTCAACAGCATGCGGATGCCCAGGAAGCCTTCCTCGACGCCGTGGCGCTCTATGAGAGCGCCGCAGCCCAATTCCCGGACCGAGGCGAATACGGGCAGGGCTTAATTCTCGCCTACCGGCGGTTGTTCAAGCTCGTGGCCGACAGCCACCGCCTGCCGGCCAAGGACCTCACCCGGGCGCTGACGCTGGCCGACAAAGCCCTCGGCTGGTTGGAAGCCCAGACGAATAACCTCCCGGAAAGGGCTAGTCTTGGTTGTGACAAGGCGAGACTGCTGGACAAGGCCCACCAGCCCCAGGTCGCCCTGGCGACCTTCACCGAAGCCATCAAGTGGGCCAGTGCCGATACCAACGCGTGCGCCCTAATCCTGGCCGAGGCGCGGCTGGGGCGTAGCGCCCTGCTGACGCGAATGAACCGCCTGGACGAAGCACTGGACGACCGCTGCCTGGCGCTCGGCATCCCTCCGCGCAGCCCCCAGGCCGGAACCAACCTGGTTGATCTCACCCGCTTCTACAATGACAACTGGATGCAGCCCAGGCAGGGCGGTGTCCTCCAGAACAACTTGGCCGCTCTACCCACAGGCATCCAGACCTTCGCCGGCGCACAGTTCGACATTCGGGGCCTGATCGGTCTTCCCGCCAGGCCCGCGTCGGTGACCGGCATTCCCCTCCACCGCAAGTTCGCTCGGCTGCACGTCTTGCACGGCACCGGGTGGGACGACGAGGAAGCGACAAAGATCGGCGCCTATATCCTGCACTATGCCGATGGCCGGCAATTGGAAATGCCGATTCTGTATGGCGAAGACGTGCGGAACTGGTGGCACTGGACGGGAGGCAAGGAGGCAACCCGGGCGACTGTTGCATGGACCGGGCCGAACCCGCAGGCTCCTGCACGGGATGCGTTTCTGCGCCTGTTCAAGCGCACTTGGGACAATCCACGACCGGAGGTCGAAGTCGAGAGCTTTGATTTCACTTCAACGGGAACCAGGTGCGCCCCGTTTCTCATCGCCCTGACCGTCGAGTAGCGGCGGCCTGGCCCCGAACCGGAGACAACGCAGGCGACGGAGCCTGCCGCAGCCTGCCGGGGAGCAAGCCAGATCGCGCAACCATGGGTGAGTTCGCGAGCATGTTGAAGGCCGCGTCGCTTCCGCCTCAGCGCCTCTGCCTTCTCTGTTCCCTCATGTTCAATCTCCTTGGAGCAGCCGTGAAGCAAATCAGCGTCTCGTGGCGCTCTATTGCATGAACAGTTGGCCTGCGCGGGCAGCCTGGTGGCTGACCCCGGAGGAGCCAGCGAACCAAACGAACAAATAATAAGGGCCTGCGTGCCCATTACCTAGGCCAGAAGAAGAAAGGAACACAGACTATGAAATATCACGCAAGAGTAAGGCACGGGGCCGTGCTCGCTGTCGCGGCCGTGGCCCTCGTCACAGTTCCCCCGCCAGCGGCGGCAGGGAACTGGAACGTTAACAGTGTCCCCGCCTTAATCGGGGCCATCAACGCGGCCAACCACGCCGGCGGGGTCAACACCATCACCCTGGCACCCGGCGGGACGTTCACCCTGACAGCGGTGAATAACACCGCCGACGGTCCTAACGGGTTGCCCGTCATTGCTGCCAACAACAAACTGACCCTTCGCGGCAACGGCGCCACCATTGCGCGCAAATCGGCGGCGGGCACGCCCGCTTTCCGCCTCTTCGATGTGGCGCCCGGGGCGGCCTTGACCCTGCAAAACGTGACCCTGGCCAATGGGTTGATCATCGCCGGTACGGGCATGGATGCCCAGGGTGGGGCGATTCTCGCTTCCACCGGGGCAACCTTGACGGTGAAGTGCTCCATCCTTCTCAACAACCAGGTCGTCGGCGGTGACGGTGCAGGAGGCCTTGGCGGGCAAGGCTTTGGCGGGGCTATTCGGAGTGACGGCATCGCCAACCTGGATAGCGTCGTCTTCCGAGGTAATCAAGCGACGGGCGGCGCGACCACGAGCCC
>DATKNZ010000518.1:0-25267 GCA_035541055.1 Candidatus Acidiferrum sp.
GTCCCACTTGCCGCTCTCCTCCCGCTGGTTGTAGGTGGCGAAGTAGCTCCCGTAGCCGCGCAGGGCATGGATCGCCGTCTGCGGGTCCAGCAGTTTCGCGCGCACGCGCACCAGCGGCACATTCACCGTCAGCAGCGGGAAGGTGCGGTTGCCGCCGGCCAGTTGGTCTCCCGAGAAATCGGGGAAATACAGGCGCGGCGCGACGCGCGGCATCTTCAGCGTGAAGCTGTTCGTGCCGGACAGCTTGAATGGCTCCGTGGACTCGAAGCTCGGGGACAGCTTCAGCGTGTACCATGTGTCCCCCTTGAAGCCGCCGTTCAGCGTGATGGTGCGTCCGCCGGTTTGCACGTCGAGGTTAGTGACAGCGGGGCTGATCTCCAGCCAGCCGGCGGCGCCGTTGGTCACCAGGTCCGGAACGGGCTTGGAGAACGAGAACCGGATGCGGGGGCCCTCGTACACGTAATGCGTGGCGGTGACTTCCGTAACCACGAAAGGCGTGATGTCCCCTATCGGCACTTCCGCCGCGACGGGCAGCCGCAGCGAGCTGCCTTGCGCGGGCAGGCCGGCGCCGACCACCACCCTCCAGCCTTTGCCGAGCGGCAAGGGCTGCCGCGGCGTCACGATGAGCACATTGGGCAATTCGTTGGTCGGGGTGTCGGTCAGCTCGCGGTAGCTGTCCGCGGCGCCGGAGGATTGCATCGCCTCGAATTCCTGCGCCCATGTGCGCAGGTTCCGCGGACCGCCCAACACATAAAGCGCCTCCTCGACGATCCCGTGGCGCGCGTCCGCCGGGATGCGCCGACCGATGTCGTCATGGAAATAGAGGTAAGGCTCGGCGTCCGGCAGCCGCACGTCGGCGTTGAAGGCGAGCTTGACCTCCGGCGAGGAAGTGGCGTTGGGGTCCGCGTGGCGAGGCAAAGACTCGCACAGCCCGAACGGCGGCGTGCTCAGGGTGCGGAACAGCAGGGCTTTGGATGGCCGCCCGTCGGCGCATTGCAACCCGGGCCGCAGCCGCAGCTCGTACCGCGTGTCCAGCGTGAGAGGCCCCGTGGGCGTAAAGGCGCCGCTGCGCGGGCTCAGCCAGGTAAAGGTCCCCGCGACCGCCGGCGTGACGACGAGCGGCGAATTCGTGGTGGCGACGCCGACCTGGCTGGCGGGCACCATGACCTCCTCGAACCTGAGTTCGAAGGTCATCGCCGGCGTCGGCGGGCCGGAACTCATGACCAGTTCGACGCCTTGCGAACGCTCGGCGCCTGGGCGGCATCCCGAGGCAGCCAGCCCCAGCAGGGCCAGGCCGAGAAGGCGCGCGAAGATTATTGCTCTCTTTCGGAGAGGCGATGTGGTGGTAGCAGCAGGGACTAGGGTGGAGACAAGGGAACGGATGGTCCGAATGGCGGGTGCGTGCATGGTATCGGCAGTTTCATTCTGTGTTGATGTTGTCAGGCCATGACGCAGCCGAAATTCAGAACACGGTGCCTAACTGGTTACGCCAGGGCTTTTCTTCCTTGCACCTTGCTCTGTTGAGGAAGCCAGGACGGGATGCAGGCTTTCATGCCGCCTGAGTACTCCTCAAGCAGCGGAAGAATTCTAGCCCGGCGGCTCGCGCCTGTCCAGAGGTTTTTGGCAGTTCCTGCCCTCCGATATTTCGGGGCTTACGAATCACCGCACGTATGCTCGCAGGCTCGTTCGCGGGTGACCAATCCGCCCCCTCCTGGAGTCCCTCCTGAGCCACACCGTTACATCACCGTTACCTCACCGTCGTACCTCTAATAGGCTATTAGAGGTACGACGGTGAGGTAACGGTGATGTAACGGTGTGGCTCCGGCGAGAGGCGGGTGTGGCCGGCTTTGCATGGGGGCAGCGATTCCAGTGAATATGTAAGCTGCTGACCCCACGTCAGTTCCGCTTTTACTCGGTGCCGCCCGGCACCGCCTAAGCCAATACCGGCTCGGTGCCGTCTATCATCTTCACCTTGGTGTGGGTGAAGTATTCCTTCGTCAGCGCCTTGATGACCTTGGCGCGGTGGTCGTAGAGACGCTTGAGCTTGCGGGGCTTGTGTCGGGACAGGGCGTAATGGGTGAGCAGGGGCATGGCGATAGTGGTGTCGGTGTAGCAGACCACGGCATCGGGCAGACGGTCGGGGTCCACCTTGCCCCAGCTCACGGCCTCGCTGGGGGTGGCGCCGGAGAGGCCGCCGGTGTCGGGGCGGGCGTCGGTGACCTGGAGAAAGTAATCCTGGCCGTATTCTTTGATGCGGAGGACCTCCTGGATCTGTGGCTCGGTCTGGAGCATGAAGTTCTTGGGGCTGCCGCCGCCCCAGAGGACAACGGCGCTCTTGCCGCCGGCGCGCTTGGCCGCCAGGACGAAGGCCGTCGTTTCGTTGACGTCTATGGAGGGGTTGAGGCGCAGTTTGTTGCCGCGGAGTTCGACGCCGGCCACGTTCATGCCGATCGTGGAGTCTCCCGGCGAGGAAGTGTAGCAGGGGACGCCGGCGCGGTAAGCAGCGGCGAGAACGGAGACGTCCTTCAGGCCGGCTTTGCGCTCCCACTCGGCGCAGTATTTGCCGAGGAGGTAGTGCAGCTCGGCCGTGCCCATTTCGTGTTGGAACTCGGGCTGGATGAGTATGCTGCGCAGGATTTCGTCCGTGGCCATGAGGCAATCGCTGTAGCCGAGGAGCACGTCGTATACGCGCACGATGTCATTGTTGCGCAGCTCGGTGTCGTCGAATTTGAAGCTGCCCACGCGCACGGGGTAGTTCAGCGCGAAGTGCATGTCGTGGTAGAGGTTGGCGCCGGTGGCGACGATCCAATCTACGAAGCCGGCCTTGATGAGTGGCACGATGCTGGAGCAGCCCATGCCGGCGGGGGTGAGCGCGCCCGAGAGGCTCATGCCGATGGTGACGTCGGCGCCGAGCATCTTCTCGGTGAAAAGTTGGCAGGCTTCCTTGAGGCGGGCGCCGTTGTAAGCGAGGAAGGTCTCGTCAATGAGGTCGGCGACCTTCTCTTTGCCGGAGATGCCCTTGGGCAGGATGCGTTTGCCCGACATGAATTTGTCGCGGTGCGGGCAGGCTTTCTTCTTCAGCCAGTCCGGCATTTCGGAAAGGTCTTTGCGGTAACGGCGCTTCGCGTTGTCAGTGCTCATAGTTGAAAGCAATAATGGGCTGACACAATACGCGCGAAGCCGCGGTTGCCAAGGAATTTACGATCTATGATTTACGAGTTACGAGTTCAAGGCCCGGACGGACGGTGATTTCGGGTTTTGAACTTCCAGCATGCTTTGAGCGTTCGGCGTTGGAGGATTGGAGAACACGAAGCGCCCAGCTCGGCAGAAGCGCCGCCGAGCAGGGGGAGGGGAGGATAGCCAATAGCCGATAGCCAATAGCCAACGCGGTGAAGCGGCGTGAGGTGGAGGACCAGCGTGAAACGTCCGGCTTACCGCAAGGAGCCGATTTGGAAGCTCAGGGCCGAGCGCTGGACGAGGTAATCGTATTGCGTGGTGGCGTAGGTGATTTGCGCCTGGATCAGCTCGAGCTGGGCCTGGTTGAACTCGACGATGGAGCTGATGCCGTTGTTGAAGCGGGCCTGGGCGAGGTCGAAGGCCTGCTGGGCGTTGGCCAGGAGCTGGCGCGTGATCTGGAGCCGTTCATAGGCGTTCTGCGCGTTAAGCCAGGTGACGCGCACGTCGCGGACAATGTTGTTCTCCTGGACGAGCAGGGTTTTCTCGGCCGCCTCGGCTTGCAACTCGGCGGCGTGCTGGCGCGCGGCATAGTAGCCGCCGGCGAAGATGGGCATGCTCAGGCTCAGGCCGGCGGCGGCGTAGTTGTCCGAGAGCTGCTGGTTGCCGATGGGCACCACCCCGGCGCTGGCGACCGCCGAGATCGTGGGATAACGCAGGTCCCGTTCAGCGTGCGCGAACTTCACGGCGGCATTCCAGGAGTCGCGCAGGCTCAGCAATTCAGGCCGGTAGCGCAGGGCCTCTTGCACGAGATCGGAGGCATTGGTGGAGAGCGGCGCAGGCATGGGCTCCTCGACGAGCTGGTAGATCGTGGCGTTCTGAAGCCCCATGACGTTGGCGAGCTGGGCAAAGGCAGCCTGCAAGTCGTTCTGCGCCCGGCTAAAGAGCAGCCTGCCTTCCTCGAGGTTCACGGCCGCGAAGCTGAGGTCGAGCTGGGAGCGCAGCTTGTTGGTGGCCAGAGCGCTGACCTGGTTGAGGAAGCTCTGGCGGGTGGCGACTTGCTGCTCGGCGACATGCAAGACCGCCTGCGCCTGTTGGGCGGCGAAGAAGGCGCCATCCACAGCCAGCAGAATCTGCTCGCGGGTGGCCTGGGCGTTCTCGGCCTCGGCCTGCGCGCGCAGCTTGGCGCTGCCGTACAAGTTCGGCGTGCGGCCAAAGTCCGTGATGAGCTGCGAGAGGATGACGCCCTCGGCATTGCGGTCCAGGATGAGGGGATTGTTCAGCCCGCCGATGGCGGCCAGGCGGGTGTTGTTGTCCGCCGTGCCGACCGACATGACATTGGCCGAGAGGTTGGGCCAGAAGCCGGCCTGCACCTGGCGGGTGACCTGCCGGGCGGCCAGGGCCCGCAGGTCGGCAACGCTGATTTGCGGGTGGTAGCGCAGGGCCGTCTGGTGGGCCTCTTGCAGGGTGATGGCGGGAAACTCGTTGGTGGGGACGCCCAGGAGGGTCGTGGGAATGGCCAGGCAGAGGAGGGCCAGGGCCCAAATTGCCCCAGCGGGCGGACCGCTTAAATCCGAAATCCGAAGCACGAAACCCGAAACAAATTCAAAGGCGCCAACCGGCAATGACCGAAACCTGCCCGGAGCGCGGACATTCCGGTCCGCTCCTGGTGCTTCGCCAAGTATCAGCGGACATGAATGTCCGCGCTCCTGATAGGTTTCGAGCCTTGGTAATTGGAGCATTGGGGCTTGTTTCGGGGTTCGGATTTCGGATTTCGGATTTCTGCCGCAGCGATCGCTCAAATCCGAAATCCGAAGCACGAAATCCGAAACAAATCCAAAGGCTCGAACGGGCAATGACCGAAACCTGCCCGGAGCGCGGACATTCCTGTCCGCTCCTGGTGCTCCGCCAGGGACCAACAGACAAGAATGTCCGCGCTCCTGACAGGTTTCGAGCCTTTGTAATTGGAGCATTGGGATTTGTTTCGGATTTCGGATTTCGGATTTCGGATTTCTGCCACAGCGAACGGGGTTAGCATTGAGAGTCGCCCAGTTTGGCCCGCTTTGGGCCTTCAGCCTTCGGATTGGGGACTTAGCTCGCATGCTCCGAATACCGGATTCCGTTTAGCACTTAAACGGACGGCTGCTCGGCGGCGCCGGGCAGCACCGCGCCGTTGATCCCGGCAGCGCGCGCCTCTTTGCGGCGGTAGACGATGTAATACGCCGCGGGCACGATGAACACGGTCAGCACCACCGAAACCGCCAGGCCGCCGATGATGGCCCACGCGAGCGGTGCGTAAGCTTCGCTACCCGTGCCCAGCTTGAGTGCCATCGGCAGCAATCCCATCAGCGTGGCCAGGGACGTCATCAGCACGGGGCGCAAGCGGATGCGGCAGGCTTGCGATACCGCCTGGCGCAGCGGACGCCCCTCAGCCCGCAGCCGGTTGGTGAAGTCCACAATCAGGATACTGTTGGACACGACGATGCCTACCATCATGACCACGCCCATGAGGGACATGACGTTCAGAGTCGTGCCGGTGGCCACCAGGATGATCAGCACGCCTGCCAAACCGGTCGGCACGGCCAGCAGGATAAGGAAGGGGTCGAGGAAGCTTTTAAGCTGCGCGACCAGGACGAGGTAAACCAGCAGCGTCGCCAGGATGAGCCCGAAGCCGAAGCTGCTGAACGAGGAGCGCATGGCCTGGACCGTGCCGCGCACGTGAATCCGCATGTCGTGCGGCAGGGCCGTGCGCGCGACGATGTTTTCGACGCCCGAGTAAAGCCGGCTCAGGTCTTCGCCGGAGGGCATGACATACACGTCAATGGTGCGCTGAATCTGGTAGTGGTCCACCTCCGTTGGGGAGGGCACGCGCGAGATGCGCACGACGGAGTCCAGGTGAGTGGGCTCCTTGAGGTGGACCGAGCGCAGGGGCATAGTCCCGAGATCGGCGAGGTTCTTTACCGTGCCTTCCGGGTATTGCACCGTGAGCAGGTAGTTGTTGCCGGTCTTGGGGTCAATCCAGTAGCTCGGGGCGATCATGCCGTTGGAGGTCAGGGCCGTGATCAGGCTGTCGGTGACGTCCTTGGCGCTGATGCCCAGCTCGCTGGCGCGCTCGCGATCAATGTCAATCTTCAAGGCCGGGTAGTCCACATCCTGCGGCACTAGCACGTCGCTCACGCCGTGAAGCGCGCGCACCTGGTTGGCGATACTGGTGGCAATGCCGTGCGCGCCGCGCAGGTCGGGGCCGGTGACCTGGATGTCGAGCGGGGCGGGGATGCCCTGATTGATAATGGCGTCCACGAGGCCGCCGGTTTGAAAATAGGCGCTGACCTGCGGCAGCTCCTGCCGGACGCGGTCGCGGACCAGGTTCATGTAGGCGTAACTGCTCAGCTTGTGGCTTTCGTTGAGCCCCACCTGGACCACGGCCGTGCTCGGGCACGAGTTGGGGTTGAGGATGGAGTTGAAGCCGGGCGTGGTGCCGATGTTGGAGACGATGATCTTGAGATCGCTCTTGGGCACGATGCTGCGCACGATGTTCTCGACCTTGGCGACGAGGTCTTCGGTCAGTTCCAGCCGGGTGCCGGAAGGGGCCTTGATGCTGGCCACAAACTGGCTGGGGTCGGTGCGCGGGAAGTAGGCCTTGCCGATCATGGGGTAGAGAGTCAGGCTGAGCAGGAAGAAGCCGGTGATGCCCACGACGGTCGCCATGGGCCGGAGCAGGGCGACGTGCAGGGTGCCTTCGTAGCCGTCGAGCATGCGGTGGAACTTGCTGTTGAACCAGGCATTGAAGCGCGCCCCCCAGCCAACCGGCGCGCCGGTACCCGTCGTCTCGTGGCCCTGGTGGCCCTTGATCAACTTGGCGCAGAAGAGCGGCACGACAGACATGGCCACGAAGTAGGAGGCAAACAGCGAGAGTACGACGGCCAGCGCCAGGGCCGAGAAGAGGAATCGGCTCACGCCATAGAGAAAGGTCACCGGGAAGAACACGATGACGGTGGTCAGTGTCGCCGCCAACACGGGCAAGGCGACTTCCTCGCCCCCGCGCTCAGCGGCAACTTGCGGGCTCTCCCCCAATTCGAGATGCCGGAAGATATTCTCCAGCACCACGACGGAGTTATCGATGAGGCGGGAGAACGCCAGGGCCAAACCGCCAAGGATCATGGCGTTGACAGTGCTGCCGCCCAACCCCAGCGCAATGAAGGCCGCCAGCGCCGAGAGGGGGATGGACAAAAACACCGCGGCGGTCGCCCTCAGGCTGCCAAGGAATATCAGGATCATCAGCCCGGTGAGCACGAGCCCAATGGCGCCCTCATGCACCAGCGTCTCGATGGCCGTGCGCACGAAGAGGGACTGGTCGAACACCACCTGTGTAATCAACCGCTTCGGCACGTACATGAGGTTCTTCACCACCCGCTTCACGCCGTTGACCACTTCAATGGTGTTGGCTTCCCCGCCCTGCTTGAGGACCGGCACGTACACTGAGGGCTGCCCGTTGATGCGCACCTTGTTGTACTGGATTTGCGCGGCATCCAAGGCCTTGCCCACATCCGAGACCAGCACCGACGCCTGCCCCACCGTTTTGAGGGGCACCATGTCTATGTCCTTCATGGCGTTGATCTGGTTGTTGGCGTAAATGTTGTAATCGTAGGGGCCGATCTTCACGTCACCGGCCGGCAGGATGAGGTTGGCCTGGTTGACGGTGTTCACGACATCCATGACGCTCAGTTGGTGGGCCTCCAATTTGAGGGGGTCCACGTAAACCATGATCTGGCGGTAGCGGCCGCCGAAGGCAGGGGGCACCGACGCGCCGGGGATGCCGGCCATCTGGTTGCGGAGCGTGAACTGGCCGAGGTCGCGCAGTTGGGCTTCGGTCAACCCCTGGCCCTTGAGAGTGACCAGGCAGACCGGAAGGCTGGACGCGTCGAACTTCATCACGATGGGCGGGAGCGTGCCTTGCGGCAGGTAGCGCAGGCTGGCCATGGCGAGGTTCGCAATGCTGGTGACAGCGGAATCGGGGTTGGAGCCGGGCAGGAAGTACACCTTAATGAGGCTCACGCCCGTGAGCGAGCGTGACTCCATGTGATCCACCCCGGATGCCAGCGTGAACATGCGCTCGAACTGGCCCGTAATGTCGTATTCGATTTGCTCCGGGGGCATGCCGGAGTAAAAGGTGGCCACGACGACCACCGGAATGTTAATGGGTGGGAACAGGTCCACCGGCATGCGCAGCAGGCTGGTCACGCCCACGACACAAACGATCAGGCAGACCACGACGATCAAATAGGGGTAGCGAATGGAGAAGCGAGACACGGCGTTGTGATGTTAATGACGAATGGCGAATGACGAATGAAGAAGGAATGACGAAGGCCGAATGACGAACAGCCATGAAAAGCAGGGGAGTGCGCACAGGCTCACGTCAGGGAATGCCCGAGCGGCAAGCGAGACGCACTGCCCTGCGTTGATGGATCGCACAGCCCACCCTCCGGCGTCGTCATTCGTTATTTGGCATTCATTCGTCATTGGGCATTTGTCATTCGTCATTCTCGATTACCACTGCAATGGGCTGCCGCCGATCACGTGCGGCGGCTCCTTGTTTACGGCCGCGCGGAGCTGGTCCAACGTGAAGCCGGGTGCGTGGCAGAGCGCGATCAACTCCTGTTCCTTCTCTGTGATGGCCGCCGCGACTCCCGGAATGCGCGCGGCGATTCCCAACGGAATGGATTGCACGCCATGGATGTCGCCATGCAGCAGGTCCCCGGAGCGGATCTTCAGCCCGCCGACTTCAACCGGGACGCCGACGCCGACAATATGCAGGTAGGCGTGCGAGACGGACACGCCGCTGGCGAACAGGTGCAGGCCCACGTTCTCGGCCGCCGGGAGGTTGCGCGCGGTGCCATTGGTGACCACGCCGACGCCGTGCAGCGCGCGCAGGATGTTCATATGCACCACGCCAATCAGCGCCCCCGCCCCGGGCCGGCTGGCGAGGTCTTGCATGACGAGGACGCGCGGGGCCGGGACCGTAAGCATGTAGTCCCATAAATCCGTGCGTTCGGGGAAGAACCCGTCGTCCGTCGGCGGCGCAGAGCCGCGAATCGTGACGGTGGCCGCATAGCCCAGCATCGGCTGGAAATGCGGCAGCAGGCAGCGCACCGAGTCATCCATGTAGCCCTCGTTGCGCAGGCGCACGCCGAAGGTCTCGATGGCATTGGCCACGGTGCAAGTATCCAGGCGCCGGATGGCTTCCAGTTGCCCGGGTGAGAGAGGATCGTTCATATCATTGCTGGGCCGGGGTCTCGACGAGCTTGGGCTCGACCTTCTCGCCGGCCTGGATTTGCGAGCGGCTCCCCAGCAGGACCACCTCGCCCGCCTGCAAACCCGAGAGCACTTCATAGTGGGTGGGAGTTTCCAGGCCCAGCTTCACCTGCCGCTCCTCAGCCCGGCCGTCCGGCGTAATCACATCCACCGTCTGGCCATAGCCCGGCGGCACCGCCTGGATGGGAATGGCCAGGGTATTGGGCCGGCGCTGCACCCTCAGCACCACGCGGCAATACATGCCGGGCACGATCTCCAGGTTTGGATTGGGCACTTCGATCTCCGTGATCATCGTGCGCGTGTTCTCTTCCACCTTCAAAGTCGAACGCGTGATGGTGCCCGTGAACGTCTTCCCGCCCAATGATTCAACCGACACGTCCACCTTGTCCCCTTCGTGCACGTCCTTGACGTAGGGCAGGTCCACCGGGAAATCCAACCGGAGCAGGTAGTTGTCCGAAACCCTCACCAGGGGCATGGATTGAGTATCCGACGCCGTGCCGGCCTGGATCAGTGCGCCTGGATCGGCGTAACGCTTGGTGATCACCCCGTCAAAGGGGGCGGTGATCTTAGTGTAGGCGCAAAGCGTCTGATATTTCTCCATGTCGGCTTTGGCGGCGGCAATCGCAGCAAACGTGGTGCGGTCTTTGGCTTCGGCGGTGTCGAGGTCCTGCTGGGCCACCAGGTTCGGATGATCTTTGTTGACCGCCGCGAGTCGCTGGTAGATCAGGTGGGCGTTGGTGTAATCCGCCTCGGCCTTCTCCCAGGTGGCGATGGCGTTGTGCAGTTCATCGCGAAGTTCTGGCACCTCGAGAGTCGCCAGGAGCTGGCCGGCCTTGACGTGGTCGCCGAAGTCCACGTTGATCTGTTTGAGGTAGCCTGAAACCTTGGCATGTAGCTCGACCTCCAGGTAAGGGCGGAACTCGGCCGGGAGGGGCACCTCGTTGTACAGGTCCTGCCGGGTGACTTTGGCCGCCGGCACGGGCGTAGCTGGAGTGGCGGTAATGGGTTTGCCTTCCGCTTTGGCCCGGGTAGTGACACCTCGCCATATCCCAAAGGCAAGCCCGGCCACCAGGAGCGCCGCGACAATGCGCCAATCGATGATGCGGCTCAGCCCGGCAAAGCCTCGGGCCTTTGGCGGAGCGTCGCCGGGCGGCCCGGCGCCGCCCCCGCCTGCGGAAGGCATCATGCCGGTCGTAGGGCCGGGCGTGGGGCCCGGCGGAATCACGGTTGGCTCGCCTGTCGTGCCGGTAGGCGCGAGTCCCATGTCCGGCGGCGGAGTGCCGCCCTCTACGGCAGGCAGCATGCCTGCCGCCGCGTGCAAGCTGTCCCCCGGCTGGCGCGTGGCCGGCGCCGGCTGCTCGCCGGGAGGCGGCGGCGGAGATTGGGGAGGTTGGCTTTCAGTTCTCATGATGCGTTTCGCTGTTGGGGTAGGGACGGCTCGCCGAGGCGTGCGGGGCGGACGCCTCGGCGAGGCGTCCCTACCTGTTCTTCGGCTGGCGCCAGCGGCAGCTCCACGCGAAACCGGCTGCCCTGGCCAGGGGTGCTGCTGGCCTCGACACGCCCGTGGTGGGCGGCGCAGATGGACTTCACAATGCTCAAGCCCAGGCCCGCCCCGCCCTGGTCACGGGACCGGGCCTTGTCTACGCGGAAAAAGCGGTCGAATATCCGGGGCAGCGCCTCGGACGGAATCCCGATGCCGTTATCGGCGACTTCGAGCACCGCCTTGCTGTCCAGGGCGCTCACCGTCAGCGCGACCTTGCCTCCCTCGGCAGTGTATTTGATCGCATTATCCAGCAGGTTGACCACCACTTGCTTGAGCCGGGCACGGTCGCCCTCGACCCACACCCCGTTGGGAGCCGAGCAGGAAAGGGCGATTCGCTTGTCCTCGGCCAACAGGAACATCTGGTCGGCCGTGGCGGCGGCGAGTTGGCCCAGGTCAAAACGCACCCATTCTGCCTGGGCTTCGCCGGCATCCAGCCGCGAGATAGCGAACAAGCCTTCCACGATGTTGGCCAGCCGCTCGACTTCCTCCAAGGCGCTGCCCAGCCGCTCTCGCCATTCGGCGGGCATCCGGGGCTCCTCGACAAAGCTCTCGATCTCCCCGCGCAGCACAGTCATCGGCGTGCGCAGCTCGTGGGAGGCATCGGCCACGAAGCGGCGGGAGTACTGGAAGGCCTGGTCCAGCCGCTCGATCATGTGATTGAGCGCCAGCGACAGCCGCTGCAGCTCGTCGCCGGTTGGCGGCACTGGCAGGCGCTCCCCGAGATTCTGCGAGCTGATGCGCTCGGCGCTGGCGGCGATCTTGTCCACCGGCGAGAGCGCGCGCTTTACGAGCAGGGAGCCGCCAACCACGGCGATGATCGCCGCCACGGGCAGCCCCGAGACCAGGAACAACAGCCATTGGCGCAAATCGGCCTGCACTTCGTCCATCGGCGCGCCCGTCTCGACCTCGTAAACCGCGCCCCCGGGCGCACGCACCGCCCGGCTGGTCAACAGCATCTTGCGGCCGTTGACCAGCAGGATCTGCCGGGCCGCCTCCCCTCCAGCGGCGGGTACGGCAGCGGGGAGGTCCGCCGGGGAGAATTTTCCTTCCTTTGGCGCTTGCGACACATACAGCACGGTGCCGTCGCTCCGGGTGATCCGCACAAAGCGATCATTGAGACTGGGCGCATAGCGCGATTCTATTTCGTCGCCGATCTGCCCTTCGCCGTGATGTTGGACTTCTTCGAGCAGGAGCTGTCCGATCTGCCGGGCCCGGCGCATCTGGTTCTCTTTGAGGGCGCTCACCAGGTAATTTTGGAGCACCACATAAGTCACCGCCCCAATCAGCGCGAAGCAGGCCGTGAGCAGCCCGGCGTACCACGCCACCAATTGGAACCTGAGCGAACGGGTGTTCATGTCTCCGGCTGGTCGCTGACGGAATAGCCCACGCCGCGGACGGTATGGATGAGCTTGGTCGGGAACGGGTCGTCCACCTTGGCGCGCAGATGGCGCACATAGACATCCACGATGTTGGTCAGGCCCTCGAAGCTCTGGTCCCAGACGTGCTCGATGATCATGGTGCGGGAGAAGACGCGGCCGGCATTGGCCACCAGGTATTCCAGCAGGCCGTACTCCTTGGCGGTTAATTCGATGCGTTTGCCCGCCCGCTTGACCTGCTGCGTGAGTCGGTCCAGCTCAAGGTCGCCCACCCGCAGCACGCTCGAACGATTCACCGGCCCGCGCCGCAGCAGGGCTTTGACCCGCACCACCAGCTCCGCAAAGGCGAACGGCTTCGTCAGGTAATCGTCCGCGCCGGCCTCGAAGTGCGCCACCTTCTCCGCCATCCCATCGCGGGCGGTGAGAATCAGCACCGGCACCTCTTTGCGGCCGCGGCGAATGCGGTTGAGGACCTCGGAGCCGCTGATGCCCGGCAGCATCAGGTCGAGGATCACCAGGTCATACTCGCACGCCGCGACCATCTCCAGGGCGCCGGGTCCATCGCCGGCCACGTCCACGGCAAAGCGCTCGGCGCGCAGGCCCCGCGCCACAAAATCGGCCACCTTCTTTTCGTCTTCAATGAGCAAGAGTCGCATGGTCCTTCGGTTGCTTATGCCAGGATCATGGGAAATAAGATAGCATGAGTCCATCGTGCGTGCCTCAATGCGCGCGCTAATCCGGAACTGGCAGGTACGCCGCGCCGAGGCGTCCGGGTTGTGGCGGCAGCGGACGCCTCGGCGAGCCGTGCCGACCCGGCGCGGACTTTCCAGCCCGCAGCAGTAATTGATCCACGCCCGCCGGCTCTCCAGACTTGACGATCACCGGGATGCTGAATTTGCCGTATTCCCAGAGGTCGAGCGCGAGCTTGCGCCTGGCAAGGACATGCGAGGCAGGCGAGCCTGCGACGCGGAGAGCGCCCTTCCTTGGCCGCTGTGCTGCAGGTATCCGCAGCGGTCCCAGAGAATCCGATGCCCTGGCGGCCTCGGAGGCTGCTCCATGCCTTCCGCTGTGTGCTGTTACATTTGACTGTTTCATAACATACCTGCGCTTCCGCATGCCCCGCACGCCGGGTTTCTGTCGGAAGCCCCACGGGGATGGAAGTTCCGGCTTCATGAGAATAGACCGTGCCCACCTTAAAAGAACGTGAGTGCCGCATTAAATTCCGTTAAGAAAAGGGAACGTGGTGCGTGTTTCAGTGGACCTTAACAGGCTGCTGAGAAACGCGGGTATTCAGCCCCACTCGCAGTTTTTTCAGCACCCTGTTAGACTCAAGACTCGGCCGCTTTCGCCTCAGCGCAGGTTCAGCTTTGCGAATAGCCAGGCTTTTACCCAGTCCAGGGCAGCAAAGTAGATGATGCCTGCGCCAGCCATGGTGAAGAGCAGCGGCGCAGCGAGGGCGGGCATGAGGACGCCCCCCAACGCGAGGAAGGCCGTCACCCCCAAGCCGACCATGGAGCTGGCCAGGAGGAGCAGGCTGGGTCGGGTGCACCAGAAGTGCTCCTGCCGGTTGGCCGCGCCCGCGGTGCGGACCAGTTCGGCAGTTTTGCCAAAGACCGTGCGAGCGCCGGTGGTGGTGATCTCGCCCGTCGCTTCACCGTTGCGCACCATGGACCCCGCATAGGACATCTTGCCCGGCACGATCGTGATCGCAGCCGATTCGCCCGTGAGCGCGGTTTGATCCACCAGGAGCGCCCCTTCGGTGAGCCGGATATCGGCAGGAACGATGGTGCCCTGGCGTAGGTGAACGAGGTCGCCGGGCACCAACTCCTCGGCCGGCAGATCGGTCCACTTGCCGTCCCGCAGCACGGGGGCGCGCACTCGCAGTTGCTGGCGCAACAGGGCCAGCGCTCGCTGCGCTCGGCCTTCCTGGAAAAGACTCAAGGTGGCGTTGAGCACCAGCAGGCCCCCAATGACCGCAGCCTCCACCTTCTCGTGCAGAAAGAGCTGGAGGATGATGGTGGCCTCCAGCAGCCACGGGATAGGCGCCCAGAAGCGCCGCACGAAATCCTTCAGCGGATGGGCCCTCTCCTCCCGGACCAAATTCAGGCCGGCGGATTTGAGTCGCGCCTGCGCCTCGACCGAGGTTAAGCCCGCAGCGGCGGGCCCCGCCATCTGCCGCGGCGCCGCTGCGGCCGCTGAAGCCTCATTGGTTGCGTTAGTCGCCATTTCTCCCGCCCGCCGGTGGACGCCAACATACACTACTATAACTTACCGCTGTCGGGGAAACCGCAGCGGGCGAAGCGGGAGAACGCTTCGGCAATCTGTCGATGTAGTTCAGAATAAAGGCGCCGCCCGGGAAGCGGTGGGCACCTTGCGCACACGCACTTCCAGAACGCCCTTGTTGTGTTGGTTGATTGCCGCGGCATTCATAGCCATGCGCCCCGCGAGCAGCTTGACTGGACCAGGAGCTCCTCGGCCCGCACGTATTCGGCGAGCGTGAGGGGGTTGCCCAATTGAATCGAACGCAGCAGGTCGTCCCTTTCCTGCTCGGCCGCAGGCTGCCCACCATTTCGGCACCAGGGGGTTGTCCCCATCGCTGCCGGCTCGGCCCCTGGGATCGGGGCAGCTCCGTCCTTGGCGATTATTAACTGAGGTCTGAATTTCATTGGCCAAAGCCGTAGCGTGAATTGTGCCGATGGTGCCTGAGGCCAGGTCCGATCGGTTTTCGGCGCTTTCTGGGCTTGCGGCAGGCGCAAGGTGTCGTGCACTGGCATGTATCGTTCCACAGGTGGTCTGTGCGGGACCACATGCCTGGCTAAGAGGAATGACGAATCGCGAAGCCCGAGACGCCGCCCCCTCTTACGAAGGTATCCAATTCACCCTCTGACACCCGCCCTAATGGGCGACACCTGCTGCGTCGCATGCGGCGCCTTGTGCGAACCATCCCTGCTTAGTCATTTGTCATCGTTCGGCATTTGGCCTTCGTCATTCGTCATTCTCTGCGGATGCAGCCCCAGTTGAATGAGCCTTTCGCGCATTCGGGGCCGGCCAATGCCGAGCCAGCGCGCTGCTTTAGCCTGGTTGCCCTGTGCCAGTTCGATGGCCTGGGCGAAGAGCTCGGGCTCGAGGTCGGAGATCATCTTGAGATAGGCGTTTTGCTCCTCGCCACGCTGCACGCGCGCCAGCAGGTCGGCCACGTACGCGGCGTGCGTCTGGTCGGCGGCGTGGGCCGGCTTGCGGGATTTGGTCAGGACTTGCTGCACGTGTTCGAGGCCGATGCCAAAAGGGCGGGCCAGCAGGAGGGCCTGGCGGATCACGTTCTCCAACTCCCGCACATTACCGGGCCAGGGCTGGGTTTGCAGGAAGGCGATCGCCTCGCTTTGGATGGAAGGCGTCTCCAGCCCATACTCTCTGCCGTAGCGCTGGATAAAGAACTTCACGAGGTCCGGGATGTCCTCGGCCCGCTCGCTCAGGGCCGGCAACTGGATGGTCACCACGCTCAGGCGGTAATAGAGGTCTTCGCGAAAGGCCCGCTCCTTAATGGCAGCCTCCAGGTCCCGGTGCGTGGCGGCCAGCACGCGCGCGTCCACCGGGATGGTGGCGTCGCCACCCAGCCGCTGGATGCATTTTTCCTGCAGCACGCGCAGCAATTTGGACTGGGTATTGGCGTTGAGGTCGCCGATCTCGTCCAGGAAGATCGTGCCGCCGTGGGCCTGTTCGAAGCGGCCGATGCGGCGGGCTTGCGCGCCGGTAAAGGAGCCGCGTTCGTGGCCAAACAGCTCGCTCTCCAACAGCGTCTCGGGAATGGCGGCGCAGTTCACGGCGATGAAAGGCTTGTCGGCGCGATCGCTGTGCTGGTAGATGGCGCGGGCGATCAATTCCTTGCCGGTGCCGGTGGCGCCCCGGATGAGCACCGTGGCCGGCGTAGCGGCCGCCCGGCCAATGTCCTTGTACAGATTCTGCATCACCCGGCTGCCGCCCACGATGGCAAAGCGCGCCGAGCGCGCCTCCCCGAGCGCCACGGGCTCGGACATCAGCCGGGAGTGGGCGACGGCGGCAGCGACCAGTTCGAGCAGGTCCTCCACCTCGAAGGGTTTTACCAGGTACTCGTAAACGCCGAGCTTGGTGGCTTCGATGGCCGTGTCGGTGGTGCCATGGGCGGTCATCATGATGATCGGGAGCTTGGGCCGGGCCGCGCGCAGTTGCGTCGCCAGCTCCATTCCGCCCAGCCCGGGGAGCTTCAAGTCGGTCAGCACCAGGTCGAAGGAATCCGCGACGGCGCGCTGCAGCCCGTCATCTCCGCGCGGGGCGGCGTCAACCAGGTAGTCGCGGGCCTGCAGCACTTTGCGAAGTGCCGAAGCCGTGGCGGGATCGTCCTCGATCAGCAAAATCTTAGCCTGCATGGTCTTTGAGGTGCGGCAGCATAATTCGGAATATAGTCCCGCGGTTGACTTCCGTCTTATAGCTGAGCCGCCCGCGATGCTTTTCGACAATGCGCGCGGCAATGGCCAGGCCCAAGCCGGTGCCCCCTTCCTTGGTGGTGAAGAAAGGATCGAACAGTCGCCTTTGCACCTTGGCCGGGATGCCCTTGCCGTTGTCCTCCACCGAGATGACCGTGGCGGGCTGGCCCGCGCCGCCGAAGCCGGCGTGTGCGGTATCGAGCCGAAGAGTGATCGTTCCGTCCCTGCCGATGCTGTCGGCCGAATTCTGGATCAGGTTGATGAGCACCTGTTTGAGCTGGTGAGTGTCCACGGCGATCCAGGCCGGTTGCCGCACCTCAATCTTCAAGCTGATGCCGAGGGGCCGGAGCTGCGGCTCCATCAAGTCGGCCACCTCGTGCAGGATGCGCATCGCCGGGACCGGCGTCAGCTCGGGATCGGATGGACGGGCGAACTGGAGGAAGTCCGTCACAATATGGTCCAGGCGTTTGAGCTCCTGGCTGATGGTACGGGCGTCCTCGTTTTCCGCAAAGCCGGGCGGCAAGGCTTCCATGAGGCTGAACAGGCGAAATTTGATGGCGGTGAGGGGATTGCGGATTTCGTGGGCGAGCCCCGCGCCGAGTGTGCCGAGAGCCGCCAATTTCTCCTGGCGCTCGATCACGATACGGCTTTCGTTGAGTTCGGCTCGCAGGGGCGCGATCATGCCGCGCCAGGCCGCCACGGCCAGGGCCGCCACCGACGCGACCAGCAGCACCAGCGAGGCCAGCAGCAGCCGCTGAAGCGAGATGAGCGTCTGATCGGACCGGCGAAGAAACACGTCGAACTGGTCATGTTCGGCCCGCACGATTTCCTCGCAGAGCTGGAGCATGGGCGCTGAGGCGGCGTGCAGTTGTTCGTAGGCGGCGGCAAACTCCCGCCGGCTGCTGTCGGGCCGGCTCGCTTGCATGAGCTGGTCCAGCCGGCTCACAAACTCCCCGAGCGCGGCTTGCAGGTGCTGGTAGCTTTGCTGCTCCGAGGGCGTCGTGAAGTCCTTCTCCTTGCTGTGGAGCCAGTCCTCCAGCGCCTGCGCCTCACGCCGGAAGCCGTTGCGGTCCGCGGGGTTTCCGGTGAGATACAGGTCCAGCCAGGTTTCCCGAATCTGGCGCAGGCGCACCCGGAAGTTGACGCCGAAATAAAACCTCTCCGCTTTGACGGCAGCGAACTCCTCCTGAAGGTGGCCCTGCTCGCTCCAGATGCTGGTATCAATGCGGGTGACCAGGAGGGCCACCGCGGCGAGCGCCAACCCGAAGGTGGCCACACGAGCCTTGAAAGCTGCGTCCCGGTGAGTGGTCCGCCGCAGACCAAGGGTGGAACCGGGCATGCCCGTCATAAAGGACGCCATCCTCGCCCGCGGTGAAATAGGCTCACAAATCGGCGGTCAGTTGGTCGGCTCATCGTTGGCACGCAACGCGCTAAAGTCATTTTGACCGGCGGGCGAGTACCTACCGGCTACTGACTTATGACGCATGCAACCAGGTTTTCATTCTAAAGAACTTGCCCCGCCGCCCTGTGCGGTCACCCGCCGCCGCGCACGAATTTACGGAGCGCGGCCTTTGCAGTCCGCAATATTCCGCGAGGCCCACCCATGAAGAAGCGAGTCCTGATCGTTGATGACGACGTGGGCGTGCGCACCTCGATGAAGCGCGTGCTGGAACGGGCCGGCTATCAGGTCGCCCTGGCTGAAGATGGCCCGCAGGCGATGGCGCAGTTCGCACCGGATCAGACTGACCTGATGCTGCTGGATCTGAATCTGCCCTTGAAAAGCGGCTGGGATGTCTTCGAGCACCTGACGACACGCAATCCGCTGGTCCCCGTTATTATTATCACGGGAATGGCCGGCCAGCACCGGACCGCACTGGCTGCGGGCGTGGGGGCGCTCATCGAGAAACCGGTGGAGCCGGCAGGGCTCCTCAGGACCATAGGCGAGGTGCTGGCCGAGGCCGATGAGATGCGGCTGCGGCGGCTGTGCGGGTTGGAGGGCGCGACGCGACATGTACGGTCGCGGCACCCGCAGTCACCCGCAGTTCCCCATGCACCATGAGGGAGGATTTATGAACATCATGTCTGCCACTACAACGGGCCGGAGCCCTTACTCCGCACGGAACACGCCGAAGCCGGTCAACTTTTATTGCCAGGCTCCTGGCGCACAAACCGTCCATCTGGTAGGCGATTTCAACCGCTGGCATCCCCGTTCTCTTCCCATGCACCGGCAGGTGGACGGTGTGTGGTTCCTCCAGGTGATGATGACCCATGGTCACCACCAATACCAGTTCCTTGTGGATGGCCAGCCCACGCTGGACCCAAGGGCGGCGGGCAAAACCTTGAATGAACGCCAGGAGGAGGTTTCGGTCGTGGGAGTAAGTTGACCAGGTGAGGGGGTGGGGCGAGCGTACTGGGGCCTATGAGAACCGTGGGTCTGAGAAAAGGGCTGTGGCGGGGCTCTGCAGGTGCGCCGGCGTCTCGGTCGGCTCGCATGCTAGTGAGAGCTTTATGAGACGCATCCTGCTTCCAATCTTCTGCGCTGGCCTGGCGCTGGCTGTGACGTCCTGCGCGACGCGCTATAAATACACGTCTGCCGGGGCTGCGCCATCCCCGCTTGCCGCACCAGCCTCTGCGGGCGGAGCCGAGCCGGGGTGGCCGCTCAGGGTCGTGAGCGGTCCGCACACGGCGAAGGTCTATGCGCCGGAGATTGACTCGTGGGACGGGCACTCGATAATCGGGCGCAGCGCTGTCGAGATACAGCCGGCCAGCCCGGCCCCACCCATTTATGGCGTGGTTGCGCTCAAGGCCATCACGCTCGTGAACAAGGAATCCCGCACGGCAAGTTTGGCGGACATGCAGGTTATCGGTGCGCAGTTCCCCTCCGCCCCGCACCGAGCCCAGTATTTCCAGCAGATGCTCAGCGCGGCGGTCCCCAAAGAAGGACCACCGATCGCGCTGCCGCACCTGGAGACAAGCTTCAGCCTGCCCCCGCAGCAGCTCGCCGGGGCCGGCCAGCCTCTGGACAACACGCCGCCCGAGATCATTTGCGCCACGCGACCTGCCCTCCTGGTGAGCATTGACGGCCCGCCGGCGTACCGGCCTGTGCCGAGTACTCTGCTGCAGCGCGTGATCAATTGCCGGTTCCTGCTGCTCAAGGACTCCGCGGGCCGGTTCTACCTGCGTCTGTGGAACGGCTATATGACCGCGCCGGCGCTCGCCGGACCCTGGAAGGTGGCGGACCGACCTGTGCCGGGGGCCGATAAGGCCGAAGCCGAGGCCATGGCGCAAGGGGCGGTGGACCTGATGCAAGGAACGTCCCCCGGCGCGAAGACCTCGCCCCCCGCGCTGACCTCGTCTGATGCGCCGGCAATCTTCGTGGCCACCCGGCCGGCGGAACTCATCATCTTCAGTGGCGAGCCCGATTTCGTCCCGATCCCGGGCACGGATCTGCTGTACGCGGAGAACACCACCGGCGACGTCTTCAAGCTCCTCAGCGGCCAACGCGTGTATGTGCTCATCACCGGCCGCTGGTTCAGCGCGCCTTCCATGTCCGGTCCGTGGCAATTCGTGCCGGGCAGCCTGCTGCCTCCCGATTTTGCGAACATACCCGATACCAGCCCCAAGGAGAACGTGAAGGCCAGCGTGCCCGGCACGCCCCAGGCCGCCGAAGCCCTCATCGCCAACAGCATTCCGGACAGCACTCAGGTGCCGCGCACGGCCACGATGCAGAACCCGCAGATTGACGGCTCGCCGCAGTTGCAGCCCATCGAGGGCACACCCCTCTATTACGTAGCCAACAGCGGGACGCCCATCATCCGCGTGGACCCGCAGTCCTGGTATGCCTGCCAGAACGGGGTGTGGTTTGTCGCGACGTCCCTCAATGGCCCTTGGATCGCAGCGACGTCCGTGCCTGCCGTGATCTATTCCATCCCAGTAACATCGCCGCTTCACTACCTGACGTACGTGCAGGTTTATGGCGCCACGCCGCAGTACGTCTATGAAGGCTATACGCCGGGCTACCTCGGGACGGATGTCGAGGACGGCGTCGTGGTGTACGGGACGGGTTATTGGTATCCGCCCTGGCTGGGCGATGTATGGTACGCCGGCCCGATCACCTACGGCTGCGGCTGGAACCTGTGCTGGACTCCGTGGAACGACTGGTGCTTCGGCCCTGGGTTCGGCTGGGGGTGGGGGCTGGGCTTTGTTGGGTGGAACTGCTTGTATCCGCCCGGACCGTTTTGGGGGCCTTTCCGCCATTGGCCCGGGTACAGGGGGCAGTTCGCGGCGCACGGGGGCGCGGGCTTTACGACAGCGGCAAACCTGTTTTCGCGGCCTGGCCGCGGCGTTCCCTTGCGCCCGGGTTTTACCGGGATGTATGGCCGGGCCTATAATTCCCGGACCGGTCTGCTCGCCGCGGGTCAGTCCGCGGCCGTGCAGGACGTGTACGCCAGCCGGTCGGCGCGCGGCGGGTTTCCTGCCAACTGGCAGAACCGGGGCTCCCTCAGCCCGGCGGCCCGCTCGATGTCGGCCCACATGTGGCACCGCGGTGGCTCCTTCGGGTTCCCGTATGCTTCGCGACCCGCTAGCGCCTACCACGGATTCGGCGGTACCTACGGGGGCTTTCATGAAGGGGGCTATGGAGGCTTCCATGGCGGCGGGTTCGGCGGCTTTCACGGCGGGGGCTTCGGAGGAGGCGGTCACGGCGGCGGTGGCGGGCACCGGTAGGCCCGGAAAGCGCCCGTCCTCGGGCGCAGCAGTCTCGGAGGCTGGCAGGACGTCGGATTCTCTGGCATCCCTGCGGTATTTGCGATGCCGCGCCCGAGGCCGGAGTGCTCTCCGCGTCGCGGGTGCTTGACATCCTGCTGACACCCTGGCTCAGCTTAGGGCCTGCGGCTGACTATGCGCCTCAAACGAGTCTGCGTCTTTTGTGGCTCCAGCCCCGGGTCGTTGCCGGATTACGCGGCGGCAGCCCGGGACTGCGGGACCGTTCTTGCCCAGCGCGGCCTGACTCTGGTGTACGGTGGCGGCAATGTCGGTCTCATGGGCCTCGTGGCCGATGCGGCGCTGGCCGCCGGCGGCGAGGTCATCGGGGTCATTCCCCGCCGGATGGTGGCGCGCGAGCTGGCGCACGGAAGCCTCACCACGTTAATTCCCGTCAAAACGATGCACGAGCGCAAGCAGAGGATGGCTGACCTCGCGGACGCCTTCCTCGCGCTGCCGGGCGGGATCGGCACGATGGAAGAACTGTTCGAAGCCTTCACGTGGCTGCAGCTCGGCCTGCACCGCAAGCCCGTGGGTTTGCTGAACGTGGCCGGCTACTATGACTCCTTGCTGCAGTTCCTGGCACACATGCGGGGACAGCGGTTCCTTAAGCCCCAACACCTCGATACACTTCTGGTCGGCCAAACCACCGAGGACCTCCTGGTCCGCTTTGCCGGGTTCAATCATCGCCCGGTCGGCAAGTGGCTGGACCGGCAGCCGCGCGAGGCGGGGCGCTGACCTCAAGCTTTCCGCGAAACAATACTTCCTGCCTCCCGCGCCTCAGCAAGAGCCGCACACGCTTTAAGCGCAGGGCGCGGGTGCGTATCAGGGGGCGTATCATTGCAACCCAAAATCCCAGCCTTACGTTAGGCGCAGTATGAGAGCGAATATCAAGAAATGGATTGTCGGGGCCGCTACCGGCCTTCTCTTGGGCGGAGCTGCCCTGCTGACCTCCGGTTGCGCTGGTGGGGTGTATGCCGCAGGACCCTACGGCGGTTACTACGACTATGACTACTACCCGGGCCTGAACGTGTACTACTACCCGGCCGGAGGCTACTACCACTGGTACGGAGGCGGGGCGTGGCATACTGGGCGACATTTGCCGGCGCATTACACCATCGGGCACGCCTACCACGAGCATCTGCGCTTCCACACCAACCGCCCGTGGACGGAGAGACATTAGGGGACTCGGAGCGCGGGACGCCGGGGCGCTAAGTAAAAGGCGCGCCGGTTATCAGGCAGCGAGGAAGTCGGAATCAGGGCTGGGACGCGTTGGCGATGGGCCGCGCGGCGGTAGGTTTGAAGCAGGATGAAAGGAAACATCAAGAACTGGTTTGCCGCCGCCACCACTGCCCTGCTGTTGGGCAGCGCTGCGGTGCTGACCTCCGGTTGCGCCGGCGGCACGTATGCCACGGGGCCGTACAGCTATTACGACTACGACTATTATCCGGACCTGAACGTGTACTACTATCCGGCCGGAGGATATTACAACTGGTATCAGGGCGGGGTTTGGCATACGGGGCGGCATCTGCCGCCGCGCTACACCCTCGCGCACTCCCACCACGAGCGCCTGCGCTTCCGCACCAACCGCCCGTGGTCGGAAGGTCACCATCCCTTCGAAGGGAGCGGCCGGCCCGGGGATGAGTTCGGGGAGTTCGGCGGTCACGGGCGGTGAGACCCCGGAACCCGGGGGGCGGCACGCTACGCAAAAGGCGCGCCGGTTCTCAGCCACCCAGAAAGCCGCAATCAGGAACGTAGCGCGTTGTCAACGAGTCTTACGGGAGTGAGGTTGAAGCAAGATGAAACAGAAACTCGTTAGATGCTTAAACTGGGCGGGAATGGGCCTTCTTTTCGGGGGCGCGTGTCTGCTGACCCAGGGTTGCTCCAGCACGGAGGCCGTTACGGGCCCGCCGGCTGTCGCGACATACGACTACGACTACTATCCGGATTGGAACGTGTACTACTCTGCGTCGGATGGCACGTACCATTGGTATGATAACGGGCAGTGGAGGGCGGCGCGCCATCTTCCGCCACGGTATGCGAGCCGAACGGCACGCCACGAAACCGTGACGTTCGACACGCAAACGCCGTGGACGGCGCCGGCGAGCGACTTCGAGGGTGTGCCGCCGCGACCATATCCCTGGCCAACGCCGGACGACTTCGCAGCGCACGGCTACTGAGCAAACGGGGGTGGCGCCCACTCAGGCTAGGGCGTCACGCTCCGCTCGTGGTCAATTAGAACGCGCCCTTGGAGTTGCTTCTTGCGCTGGTGTCGCGCCACCAGACGCTGGCTGAACCAGTAGGAGAGCACGGCGCAGGGGGCGCCGCAGACGAGCGAGCCCACGAGAAGCGGCTTGCCGATGGTGAGCAGGTTGGACCAGTTCCGCAGCGCGTGGTAGTCAATCTTGGTCTTGATGAGGGGCGGAGGCAGATGGTGCGGCGTGCTGAGAAGCCAGTAGCCTACGTCGTATTCCCACCGGAAGATAACGGGCATCACCGGCCAGAGAATGTCGTGGGAGGCGCTGGCGATGACCGCCGCCAGGATGTTGCTGCGGGTGAGCCATGCGAAGAGGATGGTGAGGGCCGTCTTCAGGCCGATCAGCGGCGTGAACCCGATGAATATGCCTATGGCCACCCCGCTGGCGATGGCTTCGGGCGTGTCCCGTATTGCCAGCAGTTTGAGCGAATGCTCGTGAAGCCAGCGTCGCGGGCTCATGGGCTGCCGGGTTCTGTCGTGCCCGCCAGGGCCGCTTCCGCGCAGCGCCGGTTGAAGGCAACGGCATCCTCGTAGCGCACGCCGCTGCCTCCGAAGATGTCCAGCGCGGAGCCAATAGTAAGGTCAATCCTGCCACGGCCCAGGCGCATCACCGCCTCGAGGTCAGCCAGAGAATTGGCGCCGCCCGCGTAGGTCGTCGGGATAGGCGACCACTCAGCCAAAGCCGACACTAGTTTGCGGTCAATACCGCGGCACAGGCCCTCCACGTCCGCCGCATGGATGAGGAACTCGGCGCATGACCTGGACAGCTTCTCCAGGTTCGGCGCGTTTATGGCAACCTGAGTGAAAGTCTGCCAGCGGTCCGTCACGACCCAGTACCCATCTCCCCGCACGCGGCAGCTTAAGTCGAGCACCAGGCGCTCTTTGCCGACGGCGGTCCTCAGGTCTTCGAGTCGTTCCCAGTCAATCCCGCCCCGGGAAATGACATACGAGGTGACAATCACATGCGATGCCCCGGCATCCAGCCACTCGCGGGCGTTATCGAGCTTGATCCCGCCGCCGACCTGCAGGCCGCCCGGGTAGGCCGCCAGGGCCGTCCGCGCCGCCGTCTCGTTGCCCGGCCCAAGCATGATCACGTGCCCGCCTTTCAGCCCATCCCGCCGATACAGCTCGGCGTACCAGGCGGCGGGCCGGTCGGAGACGAAGTTCGTCTGCAAACGGCCAGGCTCGGCACCCAGCGTGCCGCCGACGATTTGCTTCACTTTGCCTTCGTGCAGGTCAATGCAAGGCCGAAACACGAGGGGAAGTTACCTAACGCGGGCACCAGGCAAAAGGCTAAAGGCCGAGAGTGCCCGGCTAAGCCCCCACTGAACGCCGCCGTCACCACACCGTATCCTCCCCGTGACCTCACCGTTGAACCTCTGCA
>DATKNZ010000519.1:0-5487 GCA_035541055.1 Candidatus Acidiferrum sp.
TTGCTGGGGCTGCGCATGGTCGAGGCAAACGGCAGCGCATAAAAGAGCTGGTAGAAGGGCGCGAACCGGCCAAAGCCGATGAGCATGCAGAGCAAAAGCATGCTGCTCCAAAACCAGACGAACCGGCGCTCCAGAGCCGAGAACACCGATCCCTGCTTGCGCCATGACTGCACGATGGCCCACAACGCGAGCAGCACCACCACGACGCCCGCGTAGAGCCCGCTCCCGCCGGAACGAAGGCAGAAGATATTCGAATCGGGCCTGGGCGCGGTCTGGCCCGAGGCAAAATAGCGGTCCCATACTGCCGACCGCCCGCAGCGGCCCCAGTAAACGTCGGCGCCGGGCGTGTCCGGCCGGCAGCCATAGAGGCCCGGCACGATAACGCTCAAGGCTTCGGCCTTGGGCATGCTCCACTGCGTGGCGTCGTCCCAGCGCTGGGCTTTGCTCTGGGCGTCCTGGCCCATTCCGGCGACGCCCTTGATTTGAGTGCCGATCAGGCTGCTCAACGCGGACACGGCGATGAAAGCCGCACAGCCGGCGACCAGGACCAGCCGCACGATGCCGCTGGTGGCCCGCCTCGCCAGCGAGCCCTCGCCCACCAGGGCCTGGTAGATGACGAACCCAGCCACCGCCGTGCTGAAGATGGCGCCAATGTCAAAGGCCTCCATGACGCCCAGGCCCACCGCGAAGCCCGCCAGCAGGACGCGCGCCCAGCGCCGAGGCGAGGTCTGGTCGCCCAGCGCCGCCAGCGCCAGGAAGCTAAACCCGAAGCACAACGGCTGGGCGGCCACGCCCCAGCAGGCGGTGGAAAAGAAGCCTGAGTTGAGCGCGGCGGCGATGGCGCCGATCGCGCACGCCGCCGGCGAGAGCTTCCACTGCCGGAAACAGAGCCAGGCGCTCAGCCCAAGAAACAACAGCGCGAAGGGGGCATACACCTTAGAGAAGCCCAGCGGCCCCAGCGCCAGGGACAGCAGACAGGTCACGTCGGGCGACGCGCTGGGGCCGCTGACGCCGATCCAGGTCAGGTCCTGCCAGAAGCCGGAGAAGGCCGCAGGGAGGCTGCCGCATTGGGCGCTGATCTGGCCCAGCGGCCCGTCATTGGAGAACACCGTCCGGCCGGGCACCAGGCCGTCCCGGAACAGAAGGACCAGAAGCACCAGAAGGCACAAGGCAACCCAGCCAAACTGGCCCAGCGCAGATGATCTCTCCCCCGGCCCGCGTTTCGGTGGATTCATACGATGAGCGCCGTCACGTGTGGGCCAGTTCAGCACACCCTGCCAGGTTTGTCCATTCAAATCGCCCACGACCCGACATTGCCGGAGTGCTCGCAAGAACCTAAGATGCCATCCGATGCCAAACTGCCATGACGCTGCTCCAGAGGCCGCCGGCGGAGCTTGTCCGCTGACTTCCCCGCCGCGCCGCAACCCGGCGAGCCGTCTCTGGGCGATCACGTGCCTGTTCAACCCCGCGGGATACCGTATTCGCGCCGACAACTACCGGGCCTTTCGCCAACATCTGGAAGTTCCTCTCGTCGCGGTGGAACTTGCGTTCGACGAGCCCTTTTGCCTGCGCGAGGGTGACGCCGAGACCCTGATCCAAATACGTGGCGGTGGGCGGATGTGGCAGAAGGAACGCTTGTTGAACGTGGCTCTACGAGCGCTGCCGGCGCACTGCGACCGGGTGATGTGGATAGATGCAGACGTCATCGTTCCTGACCCGCTTTGGCCTGAGGCGGTCACCCGGGCCTTGGATCACTCGGCGGTCTTGCAGCCCTTCTCGACCGTCCGGCATCTCGCCCCGCCTGGCCTGCGCGTCCCCCCAAGGCGATCCACGGTGGCGGCCATGCGAGATGCCGGGTCAGCCCGCGAATTGCTGGAGGCGACGATTGATCGAGGTCCCTCCTCGCCCTGCTCGGGCTTCGTCTGGGCCGCCCGGCGCGAGATCCTGAACCGGCATGGCTTCTACGATGGCTGCATCGTCGGCGGCGGGGACACCGCATTCCTCTGCGCAGTGTGCGGCTACGCTAAGGATGTGCTCCGGCTCCATCACATGGCGCCGGCGCAAGGCAGGCGTTATTTGGGTTGGGCGGAGGCCCTGCACAAGGACGTGCAAGGAGACGTCAACTGCCTGCCGCACGAGGTTCAGCATTGTTGGCATGGCCGGCTCGAGGACCGCCGGGCTCGCGAAAGGCACTTCGGCCTCTGCAGAATCGGGTTCGACCCATTCAGGGACCTGGTGGTCGGGGAGAATGGCGCTTGGCACTGGGGCTCAAACCGGCCGGAACTGCACCAATACGTGGCGGACTACTTCGCCGCGCGCAACGAGGATGCCGACCCTGCTGAGATTGTTCTCACCTGAATAGGTGGACAAAACCTGTCACTTGCTGCGGGCGCCGCGGAAGCTGTTCAACATCAGGCACATCCGGCACGGTGCCGTTGTCTGCTGGGCTCCCTGACCTCGCTCCAGCTAAACTGAACCTTTTCTGGCGGTTTGCATTCCACTAGCCGTAAATGCTGGTGGTGACGGAGCCTGCACAATTGCCGGTGCACGAGGCGAAGGCCGGAGACCCCGAAGCGTGGGAGGTCCTGTTCCGGCGCTACCAACTGCCTTTATACGTCTATGTCTTTGAGTTGGTGCGCAACGAGCAGACAAGCCTGGATCTTGTCCAGGAGACCTTTATTGCCGCGGCCCGGCATATCGGCTCCTTGCGCGACGACGCTCGGTTTGGAAGTTGGCTGTTCGGCATCGCGCATCAGAAATGCATTCAGCTCTGGCGCGCAAACAAGCACGAGGATGTCCCGTTGGAAAAGCTTCCAGAACTCTCGCACGACGCGGAGGACGCGCCCGATGATATTCTCATCCGCCAGGAGGCGGAGGAGCACGTGCTTGCCTTGCTGGGACGGCTCCCGGTGGACCAGCGGTCGGCGCTGCTGCTCAACTGCGTCGAAGGTTTCTCTCTCCAGGAGGTTGCTGAAATCACGGGTGTGCCGGTGGGCACTGTCAAGTCGCGCCTGCACAATGCGAAGCGCGCGATGAGGAAACTGTTGGAACGCTATGAAGACACTTAAAGATCTGCTCTTGGAAAGGCACCGCTCGGTGGAACCGAAGCTGGATGCAGCCCGCGAGGAGTTCCTGGCACATCTGGAGAGTTCGCGCGCGCCGGTCCGCCGCGAGCCGAGCGGACTGGAACATCTCTGGCTTGAGTGCCTTCTTCCGCTGCGCTGGCACCTGGCCGGCATCGGCGCGGCGTGGATCGCGATCCTGCTGCTGCACGGTGATACATTGCCGGACCAGCCGAGGCTCTTCGCCCAGGCAACCCTTCCGGCCCCGCAGCAAGTGCTGGCCATCCTGCTCCAACATCGGCAGGAGATCCTGGAGCTGACGCAGCCGCCGCCGACGGCGCCAGCGTCCATGGCGCCGCGACGCAGTGACGTTCAACCTCCAACCGCCATCGTCTGACCTATGCTACAAACCCCGAAGCCCTCGATAATTCGCCGTGCCCTCATTGGCTTGGCCTGGGGCGTCACCATTATTGCCCTGCTCTGCGCGCTGAGCGGCTGGCAGGGACGGCGCGCCTGGAACGCGTACCGCACCGCTTATGAAAGCCGCGTCGGGTCGCTGGATTTCAAGAGCTACGTGCCGAAAGAGATTCCTGACGCGGAGAACTTTGCCGCCATCCCGCTGGTGCGCGCCTGGTTTGACGCGCCTTACACCAATTCCGTCATGGCCACCGATGATTTCAACCGAGTGCAGCCGGCGAAGGATGTCTCGCTGCTGTGCGTTAGGGGTGGAGACCAGCCGCATTTTTGCGACCTGGTGGCCTGGCGGGATGCCTTCGCGGAAGCCGACAAGATCGCGGGGCCGGTCACGAATGTTGCGCTGTCGGGCCGGTTCGATGCCCGCTCGCGTGCTGAGGCCGCCCCGGCAGTGCTGGCGGCGCTCCGGGACGACGACGGGCTGTGGGACACGCTACGCGAGGCCAGCCAGCGCCCGCGTGTCAGGTATCCCGTCGATTACCTGGCCGAAGATCCTTGGGGCATTCGCCTGCCGCACCTGGCGAGGATCAAGGGATGTTGCCTGCGCTTGGAACTGAAAGCCTGTGCCGAACTGGCCTTGAACCAGACGACCAACGCCTTGAGCGATATCAAGCTGGCGCTGTATCTGGCCGATTCGGTGAAGGATGAGCCGATCGTGATCTCCTGGCTGATCCGGGTGGTGAGTGTGCAACTCGCGATTGGGCCGGTCTGGGAGGGCCTGGCCGAGCATCGCTGGTCGGACGCCCAGTTGCAGGAGCTGCAGTCCTGGTTCGAT
This sequence comes from Candidatus Acidiferrum sp., assembly GCA_035541055.1. GTDB lineage: Bacteria > Verrucomicrobiota > Verrucomicrobiia > Limisphaerales > UBA8199 > JAPLUA01. The sequence goes on from DATKNZ010000519.1 coordinate 4,312, forward strand.
CACTACGATTTCGCTGCCGGGCTGCGGAATTGTCTGCGGGTCGAGCGCACGGCGGGAGTGCTCACGATGGACCTGGTTGGCAGGAAGGACTTGCCCGAGCTAGGCACGTTTGCTGACACCACCAGGGCGCTGACAGCTATCGCGCGGTTCGCCCCGCCGGGTTGGCGTGACCGGGAGAAGCTTCATTATTGCCAGCTATTTGACCTGGAGTTCCAGGGCGCATGGGACTCGGCGGGCCGCCGGTTCTCGCCGAGCCAGGTCATTTCCAACGCGGCGGCGTTCGACGCGGCCATCGCCGGGAGCTGGCAGCCGATCCTGCACCACCGGCTCATGGCCCGGTTGCTGTTGCCGGCCCTGGGCCGAACCCCCTTCAAGGCGGCGGCGGCCCAAACCGCTGCGGACCAGGCGGCAATTTCCTGTGCACTGGAGCGCTACCGCCTGGCGACTGGGGACTTCCCGGCGGAGCTGCAAGCCTTGAGCCCCAAATTCATGGCCGCACTGCCGTATGACGTCATTACTGGCGCCCCTTACCAATATCAGCGCACCGCCGACGGGCGCTTTACCCTGGCATCGGTGGGCGCGGACGATAAGAACGTGGGGGGCACGGCTGGGACGGGTATCACGGGTCAGTTGAAGGTATGGTTTGCCGTGGGCAAGGGAGATTGGACCTGGGGCTATCCGCGGGAGTGAGCTGTGGCGCGCATTGACTGCGTAAGCCAGGGTGTTTCCTCCCGCCCCGGAGATATGCGTGGAGGTGCTCACGCCCGGCAACACGAATGCCGAGATCCAGGAGGAAGCCGGGCTTTACTTCGACGCCGGCGCCCGCGAGGTGTGGGTGTGCGCGGCCGATGGCGCCGTGAGCTTGCTTGGACCGGCCGCGCTGCAGCGCCCGCGGCTCTGCCCTGCGTCCCCGGAACGCCTTCAACTGCGCCAAACGGCGACCCGCCGGAGCGGGGCCAGCCGCGCGTCATGCTCACCGCCCCCTGCGGGCACGCGGCCTGCAGGAACAGGCGAGAAACTGGTGCGATTCCTGTGATACCCCGGTGTGTCTCCCATGTGGGTCGACCCCACGGCTGTCCGGTTGTTGTGAGGGTCGGACGCAGTTTCATGCAGTAATGATGGGCCTGAACTGCCCCTTAGGGGGTGTGAGCGATTTGAACTGCGTCCGATCCCCAA
>DATKNZ010000520.1:0-14449 GCA_035541055.1 Candidatus Acidiferrum sp.
GCAGAAGGCGCTGGGCCATGCGGCGCGGGTCACGCGCCGGGGCGGAACGGTCATTCTGGTGGCGGCCTGCCCCGAGGGCACGGGCAGCAGCAGCTACGAGAAGTGGGTGGTGGGCATGACTTCGCACGAGGCGGTGCTCGAACGCTTCCAGCGCGAAGGCTTTCGCATCGGCCCGCACAAAGCCTTCCAAATCGCCCGCGACGCCGCGCCGCGCCGGGTGCTGATGGTGACGGAGATGCGGCCCGAGTTCGTGCGCCAGTTGCTGCTGGAGCCGTATCCGAGCCTGGAGGCGGCGCTGGCCGCAGCGGTCCCGGGGCTGCCCCGCGAGGCCAGGGTGGGCGTCATGCCGTGGGCTAACGCGACCATTCCCAGCCAGTGAGGATTTACGATTTACGATTTACGATTTACGAGCTGGATTTGGTAGGGACGTCTCGCCGAGACGTCCGCTCCTGCTCGCGCCGCAGCCCGGACGCCTCGGCGAGGCGTCCCTACCTCAGTGAGGATTTAGGATTTACCATTTACGATTTACGAGCCGAGTGGGGGGCCCAGAGCGCGTCTGTCGTCGGGTGCAGCAACGCCGGAATAGCCGGGCCTGCTGCCAGGCCAAAGGCCTGTTTCATAACAGCCCAGGGCATACGCCCTGGGTTCATGGCGCCGTCGTAGTAGTGCAGGCCAAGGGCCTGCCTCATACCCGCCTCCCAGCACGAGTACCGCAATCCGTACGGCCAGGGGAGATGAGTCGCGCCCTCAGCGCTTCAGATGCTGTTGCGCGCCACGAACCCAGGGCGTATGCCCTGGGCTGGTATGAATGACGCCTTTGGCGTCTCCAACCATGCCGACAATGCTGGTTAACCGTGCACACGATGCTGCTTAACCATGCCGACAATGCTGCTTAACTGTGCCCACAATGGTGCTTAACCGTGCCCACAATGCTGCTTCCTTCTGCCCAGAGGACTCTCTGCGGTACGACTGCTCAATGTCTTCACAGCCAATCTTGCGCCGCCCTTCATCGGCTTGACCCCGGCAAAGTCGTTCTGTCTTGCACCCGGCGCGCTCCGGCGCGGTATTAACCGCTTGCGAGCACGCGGGCTGGGGCCTATGATCGGTTCTTAGATGGTACCCGTCGGGCCGCCACGCAGGCTGCGGGAGGCAGGGCCTTGGAAAGGGTTTCTGATAAACGGAGCTATGAACGCGGATTCTCAGCCATGTAGCGCGTGGCCGATTCCACGCGCACTTCGACTTTCTCTGCACAGCGCCCCGGCTGAGTCCGGGCGACGGCCGAAAACGATCCCCCGCAGCCCCAGCTCCCACCGGAGCGCGCCCGTCCTCGGGCGCAGCAAGGCCAGAGTGGCTGCCCGCGCGGCCACCCTCGTACGTTGCTGCGCCCGGGGACGGGGGCGCTGCGTTGCTTACGCCATCCATCCCAACCCTGTGTCCCTCCTCTCCCACTCGTATGCCCAAGAACAAAACTCCCAAACGCAGGCCACGCCCGGCGCGTGCCGGGGAACCTTCGCAGGAAACTCCGCCCCAGACCGATGCTTTCCCGGTGGTAGGCATCGGCGCCTCGGCGGGCGGCCTGGAGGCGGTGACGCAGTTGCTCAAGGCCCTGCCGCCCCGGACCGGCCTGGCCCTGGTGCTGGTGCAGCACCTGGACCCGACGCACGAAAGCGCTTTGACCGTGATCCTCGCCCGCGCCACCTCCATGCCCGTGTCCGAGGCCCGGCACAACATGCGCCTGGCCCCCAACAACGTGTACGTCATCCCGCCCAACAAGCTCATGCGCATCTCGGAGGGGCGGCTCAAGCTCTCGCCGCGGGAGGACACGGACGCCGTGTTGGCGGTGGACAACTTCTTCCGCACGCTGGCGGAATGCGAGGGCAACCGCGCCATCGGCGTCGTTCTCTCAGGCAACGGCTCCGACGGCACGCAGGGCTGCCTGGCCATCAAAGCCGCGGGCGGCATTACGTTCGCCCAGGAGGAAAAGACCTGCCGCTACCCCGCCATGCCCGGCAACGCCATCACCGCCGGCTGCGTAGATTTCGTCCTGCCGCCCGACCGCATCGCGCGGGAGCTGGCGCGGCTGGCGGGCCATCCCTACATCGGCCCGGCGCATGAAGCGGAGGAGCCGGAACGCCCGGCGCTGGACCGCGCGCTCGACCCCATCCTGCTCCTGCTGCGCCAGCGCATGCACGTGGACTTCACCCAGTACAAACACGCGACGCTCCGGCGCCGGATCCACCGCCGCATGGCCCTGCACAAGCTCGAATCGCTCGGCAAATACAAGGAGTACCTGCGCGCCCATCCCACCGAAGCCAAGGAGCTGTACAATGACATCCTCATCCACGTTACCGGTTTCTTCCGCGACGCGAACGTGTTCCAGTTCCTGAAGAAGAAAGTCTTTCCGCGTATCCTGAAGGGCAAAACGGCGGACGACCCGGTGCGCATCTGGGTGCCGGGCTGCTCGACGGGCGAGGAAGCGTATTCCCTGGGGATCAGCGTGGTCGAGTTCCTGGCCGAACACAAGTTGCACAATCCGGTGCAGATCTTCGCGACCGACATTAACGACCAGGCGCTGGAGAAGGCGCGCGCGGGGCTCTACCCCGAGGCCATCCAGATGGACGTCTCCCCCGAGCGCCTGCGGCGCTTCTTCGCCAAGGCCCCGGGGGGTTACCGCATCAACAAGTCGTTGCGGGAGATGTGCCTTTTCGCCCGGCAAAACGTGGTCGTGGACCCGCCGTTCTCCAAACTGGACCTGATCAGTTGTCGCAACGTGCTGATCTACCTTGGCGCGCCATTGCAGCGCAAGGTCCTGCCCCTGTTCCACTATGCCCTGCTCAACGATGGCTTCCTGGTGCTGGGGGTATCCGAGACGGTGGGCGGCTTCGCCGACCTGTTCTGGCTCGTGGACAAGAAGGCCAAGGTCTATGCCAGGAAGGGCACGGGGGTGCGGCCGGCGGTCAGCTTTGGCACGGTACGGGCCGCCGAGCCGGTGGCGGCAGCCCGGGAGCCGGCGCGCCCGGGAATCGCTCCGAGCCTGTACGATTTGCAGCGGCAGGCCGATCGCGTCCTGCTGACGCATTTCACCCCGGCGGGCGTGCTGATCAACCGGCACATGGAGGTGCTGCAGTTCCGGGGCCACACCGGGCCGTTCCTGGAGCACCCGCACGGCGAGGCCAACCTGAACCTGCTGAAGATGGCGCGCGAGGGCCTGGCGGGGGACTTGCGCGCGACCATCACCCGCGCGATGAAGCAAGGGATCCGCGTGGTGCTCGAAAACGCCCGCGTCCGGCAGAACGGGAACATGCTCGAGGTACGGGTGGAGGTGATCCCCTTCGCGGCGCCGCCCGCCCCCGAGAAGTTCTTCCTGGTGCTGTTCCAGCCCGCTGCCGCGCCGCGGTCGGAGAGGGTTCCCAAGCCCAAGCCTGCGAAGAGTCGAACTTCCGAGCCCAAAGCGTCCGAGCAGGCCCGGCTGGAGGAGGAACTGGCCGCCACGCGGGACTCCTTGCAGGCCATCATCGAGGAGCAAGAGGCCACCAACGAAGAGCTGCGCTCCGCCAACGAGGAGGTCATGTCCAGCAACGAGGAACTCCAGAGCACGAACGAGGAGCTGGAGACCGCCAAGGAGGAGCTGCAATCCACCAACGAGGAGCTGACCACGCTCAATGACGAGCTGGAGAGCCGCAACTCCGAGCTGCAGACCGTGAACAACGATCTGCACAACCTGCTGACCAGCGCCAACATCCCGATCATCATCCTCAGCCTGAACCTGCGCATCCGCCGTTTTACCCTGATGGCGGAGCGCACCTTCAACCTCCTCCCGGGCGACATTGGCCGGCCCATCACCGATCTCAATCTCCCGCTGAACATCCCCGACCTCGGCACGCACCTGACGGAGGTCCTGGATAACCTCGCCACCAAGGAGCTGGAGGTCAAATCCAACAGCGGACAGTGGTGGCAGGTGCGCATCCGGCCTTACAAGACGACCGACAACAAGATAGACGGGCTGGTGATCGCGGTGCATGACATTGACGCGCTGAAGAGCAACGTGCGGCTGGCCGACCAGGGCCGGGCCTTCGCCGAGTCCGTGCTGAACATGGTGCGCCAGCCGATCGTGGCGCTGGACAAAAACCTGGTCGTGCAGTTCCTGAATTCGGCCTTCTGCCAGGCGTTCCAGCTCAAGGCCGAGCAGGCCCTGCACCTGCGGCTGTTCGACGTGGCCGACGGGCATTGGAACATCCCGGCGCTGCGCGCGCTGCTGGAGGATGTGCTGCCGCGGGAGAACAACGTGCCGGGCTTCGAGCTGGAGCATGATTTCCCGGGCGTGGGCCGGCAGCGGTTGCGCCTGAGCGCGCGGCGGCTGGAACTCAGCGGCCCCGATAAGGAGCTGACGCTTCTGATGGTGGAGAGCATGGAGCAGGGGGAAGAGCGGTGAGGGGCCGGGGCGCCAGCGCGCAGCAGGGCCGAAGGCCGAAGGCCGAAATCCGAAAGAAGCCCGAAGCCCGAAGGCCGAATCGGCCAGCGGATTTCGGAGTTCGCCCTTCCTTCGGGCTTCGGCCTTCGGCTTTCGGATTTCAACTGTCTTAGCAGCTATGCCGGCCAGGAACGCCAAGCGCCCAGCAGACAGCAAAGGCGGCGCGCCGCGCCGGGTAGGGACGCCTCGCCGAGGCGTCAGCCGCAGCAGCAGCACGGACGCCTCGGCGAGGCGTCCCTACCAGCGCGGCGGGCGCGGCGTCCGGGACCGCCCGCGTCCGAGCGAAGGGGGCCATGAGGTTTCCCTCCAGAATTACGCGACCCTCTACGAATACGGGCCGTTCGGCCACCTCGTGCTCGACCGCAATGGCCTGATTCGCCGCCTCAACCAGACGGCAAGCCAACTGCTTGGCATGTCCCGCGAAAAACTGGTCGGCCACCCGCTCATGGTGATGCTGACAAAGCCCTCCCGGCGCCGCTTCTTCCGCCACCTGCACCGGCTGCGCCGCGGGCAGTCGCATTCCACCGTCGAGCTCGAACTCATCGGCAGCGGCGCGCGGCCGGTTTGCGTGCAGATGGTGTCGGTTGCCTGCGAGACGCCGCGGGCCCATCTGCTCGAGTATCACTCGGCCCTGCTGGATATTACGGAGCGGAAGAAGGCGGAGGCTCGCACGGACGCGCTGGCGCGGCTGGGCATGGCGCTCAACCTGGCCCTCGACCCCAAGGCGGCGGCGCGGGCCGTCGCCGACGCCGCACAGGAGCTGTGCGGCTGGGACGCCTGCTACGTGGCCTTGTACAACCCCGCCGCCAACACCCTCTCCCACCTGCTGAACATGGATACCATCCAGGGCGAGCGCCGGGCGGTCGAGCCCCTCCTGGAGGGGCGCCCGCCGACGCCGATGCTGGCGCACGTGCTGCGGGAAGGCCCGCACCTGGTCCTGCGCCGCAAGGCCGCGGACGAGAGCCCGGACACGCTGCGCTTCGGGGACACTTCGCGCGCCTCGCGCTCGCTGATGTTCGTCCCGATCGTGCAGGACGGCCAGGCCTCGGGCGTGCTGTCCATTCAGAGCTACACGCGCGAGGCTTATGACGAGGAAGACTTGAAGACCTTGCAGGCGCTGGGGGCCCACGTGAGCGGAGCGCTCTTGCGCTTGCACGCGCAGGCCGAATTGCGCCGGGCCAACGAGGAGCTGGAGGCGCGCGTGGCCGGGCGCACCGCTGAGCTGCAGAAGTTCCGCGACCAGCTCGAGGTGCTGGTGAAGCAGCGCACCGCGGCGCTGGAGGCGGCCGTCGAGCGCCTGCGCCAGGAGATCACGCAACGCCAGGCCGCTGAACTCGCCCTCAGGCACACGGCGGCCGAACTCAAGCGCTCGAACGCGGAGCTCGAGCAGTTCGCCTACGTGGCTTCGCACGACCTCCAGGAGCCATTGCGCGCCGTGGCCGGCTATGTCCGCCTGCTGCAACGGCGGTTTCCGGACAAGGTGGACGCCAAGGCGCAGGAATACATCCAGGGCGCGTGCGAGGGCGCGGTGCGCATGGAGCAGGAAATCCTGGATTTGCTCACGCTCTCCCGCGTCGGCGGCGGGGGCCTGAGGTTGGCGCCGATCGACCTGGCCGAGCCGCTCAAGCAGGCGCTCCAGCACTTGCAGTTCTCGGTGCGCACGGCCAAAGCCAAGGTGACCAGCGACCCCATGCCGACGTTGCCCGTGGACTCGGTGCAGGTGACGCAGGTCTTCCAGAACCTCGTGGGCAATGCCCTGAAGTTCCGCGGCGAAAACCCGCCCGAGGTGCACGTCGGCGCGCGCGAGGAGCCCGGCGAGTGGGTCTTTTCCGTGCGGGACAACGGCATTGGCATAGACCCGCAGTACTTCCAGCGCATCTTCCAGGTGTTCCAGCGGCTGCACACGCGTAAGACGCATCCCGGCTCGGGCATCGGGCTGACCATCTGCAAGAAGGTCGTCGAGCAGCATGGGGGCAGGATTTGGGTCGAGTCCCGGCCCGGGCAGGGTTCGACGTTCTATTTTACGCTGCCCAAGCCCGGCGCCGCGGAAGAGGAGCAGAAGGCGCAGATCCAGAAGGCGGGGCTCGAGGGGATGCTCGGCGTGCCGGCCGGCGCGGCTTAGGTGAGAACTGTGCGAAAGGTGTGGGAACATCCAACATCCAACATCCAACATCCAACATCCAACATCCAATGAGTGCCGCTGCACCAGCCATTGGATGTTGGATGTTCGATGTTGGATGTTGGATGTTTTCAGGCTGGGGAGGGCGAGAGTCCTTCGTTCCCTTTGTTACCTTCTGTTCAAATCCTTAACCCGTGAGAATCCTCGCCATTGACTACGGCACGCGGCGCATCGGCATCGCCTTGAGTGATGAGCTGAAGGTCATTGCCCAGCCGCTGGAATTTATCCCGGCGGAACCGCCTGCCGGCGTCGTGAAGCGCCTGCACGAATTGCTGCGCGAAAAAGAGGTGGAACTGATCCTGGTGGGCATGCCGCGCAATATGGACGGCACCTATGGCCCGGCGGCGCAGAAGACGCAGGAGTTCGTGGAGACCCTGCGCAGCGCCATGTCGGTGCCCATCAAGACCTGGGATGAGCGGCTGACCTCGGCCCAGGCCAACCGGGCGCTGATAGCCGGGGGCGTGCGCCGCGACAAACGCAAGCAGAAGGTGGACCAGACCGCCGCGGCGATTCTCTTGCAGAGCTACCTGGATAGTCTATCCCTGTGAGCGCCCCGCGCGGCGCCCTTGAAGTTCAAATTGACCATCGCCTACGACGGCACCGGCTACGAAGGCTGGCAGGTGCAGAAGATCGGCACCGGCGTGCAGGAGAAGATCGAGGCGGCCCTGGCGCGGCTTTTCCCGAGCCGCCCGCGCCTCCACAGCTCCAGCCGCACCGATGCGGGCGTCCACGCCCTGGGCATGGTGGCGCATTTTGAGGCGCCCGCTACCGAGTGCCGGATGACGCCGCGCAAGCTCGCGCTAGCCATCAACGCCTGGCTGCCGCCGGATATCCGCGTGCTGGCCGCTGCCCGCGCCCGGGCCGGCTTCCATGCCCGCTTTGGCGCCACGGGCAAGCAATACCGCTATTACGTCTGGAACCACCCGGCCATGAATCCCTTGCTCCGGCACACCGCCTGGCACGTGCCGCGCCCGCTCAACCTCCAGGCCATGCGGACCGCCGCGGCGCTGTTCCTGGGCCGTCATGACTTCCGCTCCTTTGCCGCCAACCCCGGCTATGCCCGGGAGTCCACCGTGCGGACCCTCACGCGCTGCGACGTGCGCCGGAGCGGGCGGCTGCTAACCGTGGTGATCGAAGGCGACGGGTTCCTCTACAAAATGTGCCGCGGCATCGTCGGCACGCTGGTGCAGGTGGGGCTGGGCCGGTTCCCCGCCGCCGGGATCAAAGAGATGCTGGCCCGCAAGGACCGGCGCGTGGCCGGCATGAGCGCCCCCGCGCATGGGCTGGTGCTGTGGAAAGTCTTCTATGCGCGGAGGTAGGGACGCCTCGCCGAGGCGTCCGTTCTGTGGCGGCGGACGCCTCGCCGAGGCGTCCCTACCCGGCAGCCGGTTGCCGTTTCAGGCGCGGTGTGAAAGACTCGGGCTAAGAAAGCATGCACGTAGTGCTGGTTGAGCCCGAAATCCCGCCCAATACGGGAAATGTGGCGCGCCTTTGTGCCGCCACCCACACCGCGCTGCACCTGGTCGAGCCGCTCGGCTTCAAGCTGGGAGATGCGCAACTCAAGCGCGCGGGCATGGATTACTGGCAGCACGTCGAGTGGCATCGCTGGCCGGATTGGCAGGCCTTCCGCGGCAGCCTGCGCGCCGATGCCCGCCTGTGGTTCGTGGAATCCAACGGCCCGCGGCTCTACACCGAGGCCGACTTCGCCCCGGGCGATTACCTCGTCTTCGGGCGCGAAACCGCCGGCCTGCCCAAGGCGTTGCTGGCCGCGAACCGCGAGCGGTGGTTGCGCATCCCCATGTTCAACGCGAGTGCGCGCTCGCTGAACCTGTCCAACTGCGTGGCCCTGGTGCTGTTCGAGGCGCTGAGACAGCAGGGCTTTGGCGGAGAACTGCGGGCCGAGAGGGGGGAAACATCCAACATCCAACATCCAACATCCAACATCCAATAACCGGGCCTGCGGCGTTCATTGGCTATTGGCTATTGCCAATTGGCTATTACCTAATGGCTATTGGATGTTCCCGTCCCTTCGGCCTTTGCCCTTTGCCCTTCTCTGCAGCGTCCATTGGATGTTGGATGTTGGATGTTGGATGTTGGATGTTGGATGTTGGATGTTGGATGTTGGATGTTGGATGTTGGATGTTGGATGTTGGTTGTTGGATGTTCCGCCCCTTTGATTTTCGCCCTTCTCTCCTCGACCCTCAACCCTCAACCTTCGCTCTCCGCTTCCCGCAACACCGCGATCACCTCTTGCGGGCTCCGGGCCGCCAGCAGCCCCTGCCGCAGCTTGGGATCCTGCAGCAGCCGGCCGAGGCGGGCCAGGATGCCCAGGTGCTGCGTGACCGTCGGCGCCAGCAGCAGGAAGAACAGCCGCGCCGGCACACCGTCAATGGAATCGTAAGGGATGCCACTGGCATGGCGGCCAAAGACGATGATCGGGCGGTCCACCAGTCCCACGAGGGCATTGCGGGAATGAGGCAGCGCGACGCCGTCGCCGATGCCGGTGCTGTGCAGGCTCTCGCGCTCGTGCAGCGCCCTGAGGAGCGTTCGGCGCCCGGACGGGTCGTCCGCGAGCTGCGGAACCTCGTTGACCAGCTCGGCCAGCACGGCGTCCCGGTCCGCGCTCTGCAAATCCAGCTTGATGGTTTCCGGCGACAGCAAATCACTCAGCACCACGGAATGCGAGTTCGTCATAGCGCCGCGGATGCTACGGCCAAGTCCTTACCGGCGGAAGCAAATCCTGCCGTTTTACCTGACGGTCGCCCCCTCGGGTTTCCGGCAGAGGACCTGATATTGAGCGCCGAGGGGGAGCCTGGAAAGGATCGGCTCGAACCCGCGCAGGCATTTCAGCACGCGCGGGAAGATGAACTGGAAGTCGGTCCGGAGTATCTGGAAGCCGCCAGCGCGCAACAGGCGAGCCGCATTGAGCGGCGACAGCGGGATGGCATCACGATCAAAGGGTATCCGTTTCATGACCAACCGGGCGCCCGGGTTCCAGGGATTGTTCTCCCAAAAGGCGAACAGGCCACCCAGGCGCAGGCAGCGGAAAACGTAGTTAACGGCGCCTGCGCGGTCCGGCAGGGAGATGTGGTGGAAGACGCCATTGCAGAATGCCAACGCGAATCGCTCCTCGGGCTGATACTCGGTCAGGGAGGCGAACCCGATTTGCCGGCTGCCGTGAAGCTCCCGGGCAATCTCCAGAGACTTCGCCGATACGTCCACGCCAAGGATTTCAGCGCGCGGAAAGCGGTCGCGGAACAGGCGGGCGCTGGTCCCGGTGCCGCAGCCGAAATCCAGCACTGACTGGGGCTCTTCCCGCAGCCCGGCCAGCAGCTTGGTTAGCCAGTTGATCCGCCCCTGGGCGAAGTACTCCTTTCCTTCGCCCGAAACGGCCAGGCCCTGCTGCAACGCCGCATCATATTGGGCGGCGTAGGCGTCGAAAGTACGGGGATCGAACTCCGGCTGATTCATCTCGGCTTCTTCATCCCGAGGATGCTGACAAAGAAGCTCGACAGGATAGTCTGGAAGCCCAGGGCCGTGAGCGTCACGCCCGGGACCACCCAGCGCATCGTGTGGGCGTAATCAAGATGGCCGAAGTGCACGGCCCACCATTGCTCGACGGCCATAGCCAGCAAAACCAGGCCCACCAGCAACGCGCCGGCCCCGATGAGCAGGCCGCGTTCGAGATCCATCACGTCATAGAAGCGCGTCAGGAAAGGGTCCTCGGGCAGGATGCCTTCGTTGATGGCGAAGGTCTTGGCGAAAATGGCGAAGAGGAGGGACTGGTAGCCCAGCAGGATGAACAGGCTGGAGAACAGGAGTGTGTGGGCGTCGAAGGTGGCCCGGCCAAGCTTCACGGCGGGGAGGGCCAGCCCGTAGCCGGCCAGGCCCAGAAACATCAGGAGCAGGCCCGGAATCATGAACAGCCAACGCGGACTCAGAACGAGAAAGAACCGCAGCGTGCGCCAGCCGTCACGCACCGTTTTGAGGTGGGGCGCGTGCGCCAGCCGGCCATCCCGGTGCAGCGTGATGGGCACCTCGGTAATCTTCGCCCGGTTGAGGCTGGCCTTGATGATCATCTCGGTGGCAAACTCCATGCCTTGGCAGCGCAAGTCCAGGTGCTCGTACAGGTCCTTGGAAAAGCCGCGCAGCCCGCAGTAAATGTCGTGGATCGGGGAAGAGAACATGCGCTGGGCCATCAGCGTGAACATAGGGTTTCCCAGGTGCCGATGGGAGAAGGGCATGGCGCCTGGCATGATCCTGCCGCCGCCCCCGGGAAGCCGGCAGCCCATCACCATCTGATAGCCTTCGCGCAGCTTCTGCACGAACGGGGCGATTTCCGAGAAGTCATAGCTGTCGTCCGCGTCGCCCATGATGATCCACTTGCCTCGGGCTGCTCGAATGCCGCCCTTCAGCGCGTTGCCGTAGCCCTTTTCTGTGACGGTCACCACGCGCGCGCCCATTTGCTTGGCGATCTGGACCGAACTGTCCGTGCTGCCGTTGTCCGCGACCACAATCTCGCCGATCACCCCGGCAGCTTTCAGGCCAGTTTGGGCCTTGCGGATACACGTTGCGAGGGTGTCGGCCTCGTTCAGGCAAGGCATGACAACGCTCAGTTCGCAGTGATCGCTCACGGACGGGCGCAGGTTAAGCAGGCAGAGCGGGGCAGACCAGTGCGAAAAGGAGGGCAGCCCCCAGCGGCAGAAACCCGAAATCCGAAGCCGCCGGCCAGCACCTCTTCCAACGCAGAGAGATTCGCAGAGAAGAAGCACTCCTTCCTTTCGCCTTCTGCGTACCTCTGCATCTCTGCGTTGAGAATAGTCCACTCTCCTGCGCCCAACGCCTTCGGCTTCGGGCTTCGGCCTTCTTTCGCCCTTCGGGTTTTCGATTTAGGTGCTCGGCGCCGGCCCTTACGTGCGAGCCTTGCCCTCATGCGCCGGATTTTCTGTTTGATCGCACCTAACGTGACCGCTAGCTTGCGCAGTGTGATTAGACAGCCGCCCGGCGTACAGGCGCTTCCGGTACTGTGGATTTGCGTCTGCGCGTTTTGTAGCTGCGCGGGCTGGGTGTTATCCGCCGTTCACCAGCTTAATGCGGCGGGTTACGCGGTGGCATTCGCGGCGGGCCTGGTAGCGGCCTGGCTGCTGCGGAAGCAACTCTTTGCAGGGAACTCCGGGCGCTGGAACCTGCGCAAACAGAACCGGCGATTCCGCCGCGCGTTCCCGCTGGCTTTCCTGATCCTGGCGACGCTGGCGATCCTGGGCGGCGCCCTCTATCCGCCGAGCAACTACGATGCAATGGCCTACCGCATCCCCCGCGTGCTACACTGGCTTGCTGCAGGGCGCTGGCACTGGCTCCACACCGATTTCGGGCGCGTGAACACACGAGCCTGCGGAATGGAGTGGCTTTCCGCACCGCTGATCGCCTTCACCCGGACCGACCGCACGCTGTTTCTCATTAACGCGGTGTCGTTCCTGTTGTTGCCGGGACTGATCTTCAGCGTATTCCGGCGCGTCGGGGTTGGGCCGCGAGTGGCCTGGCACTGGATGTGGCTGCTGCCGACCGGCTATTGCTTCCTGCTGCAAGCCGGCAGCATCTCGAACGACATGTTCAGCGCGGTGTACGCTCTGGCGGCGGTTGACTTTGCGCTGCGGGCGCAAGAATCGAAACGGATGTCGGAGGCGTGCCTCTCCGTTTTGTCGGCGGCGCTGCTGACGGGGACCAAGACCAGCAATCTGCCCCTGCTGCTGCCCTGGGCGGTGGCGCTGGCTCCGACGTGGCGGCTCTGGCTGGCGCATCCGCTGATCACGGGAGCCACCGTGCCGGTGGCGTTCGGCGCGTCCTTCCTGCCGATGGCCATCCTAAACGCGTTGTATGGCGGCGATTGGACCGGGGCGAAGGTCGAGCATTTCACGATGGGCGCCGGGCCCGTGTGGCTGAACCTCATGGCCAATGGCATCACCTGTGTCCTCGGAAACCTGGCGCCCCCGGTGTTTCCTCCAGCTTCGGCCTGGAACAGCCTGGCGGATGCCGTAACTCCTCACCGTATCGCCGCGATGGTAGCGAAATACGGCTTCGAGCCCGCGGCCGCCAACTGGCACCTGCCTGAGTTGCAGGTGGAGGAGCAAGCAGGATTGGGATTCGGCATCACGCTTCTGTTAGGCCTGAGCCTGCTGGCGGTCTTTTGTGGGCGGGGGAGCCGGGATAAAGGCGCCGCCGGTTCGGTTGCGCCCGCAACGCGGTGGGTCTGCTGGGCGCCCTGGATCAGCCTGCTGGTGCTTATGGCGAAGCTGAGTATCAGTTGCCTGCCCCGATACGTGGCTCCGTTCTACCCTCTGCTGGTTATGGGCCTGCTGCTGGGCCCGGCCCAAGGAGCATTGGTAAGGCGCGGCTGGTGGCGCGGCTGGGCGCTGTTCTCCTGCGTCATGGCAGCGGGCCTGCTGCTCATTTCGCCGGCGCGACCACTGTGGCCTGCCGGATGGTTCATTGAGCATTACGGCGCTCGCCTCCAGGCCAGCCGACTGGGCTCGATGGCGATGAACGCTTACCAGGCCAAGGCCCAGCGGGCGGACGTGTTTGCGGCTGTGATTGGGCGCTTGCCAGCCGATGCACGGGTGCTGGGCTTTTATGCGTATGACTTTCCCGAGACGGCGCTGTGGAAGCCGTTCGGCTCACGGCGCATCCTTCATGTCAGCGTGAACGACTCGGCTGAAGAAATCCGGCGGCAGGGGCTGAAGTATCTGCTGCTGGTAACCAATCGGGTCAAGGAGCCCTGGCCAGAGTGGTTGCACCGTATGGACGCACGAGACCTCGATGGGGTGAGCCTCAAGATGTGGGGGAGCCTCCCCCCCTTCGAGTGGCACCTGGTTGCGTTGGACCCCGGCCCCGCAACCCCCCACATTCAGAAGAAGGAACGGCCTCCCGGTCCGCGCTCTGCAAATCCACCATGATGGTCTCCGGCGACAGCAAATCGCTCAGCACCACCGAATGCGAGTTCGTCATAGAGCCGCGGATGCTGCGGCCAAGTCCTTCCCGGCGGAAGCAAATCCTGCCGGCCAGCGAGGCGTCCCCGGCTCGCAGCGGCTGTATGTCGGCTGTTGCTGCGAGCCGGGGACGGCTGGCGGTCCGATACCCAGAGCGGAACGCGTCTTCCCCGGCGCCATTCTAACTGTTGGCCAGAAACCCGGCCCCAAGCCCAACCGTTGCAATCCCATGCTCGGAACGGCAAGAACGCGCGTGAGGGCACTACCCGTGGTGGCTCTTCTCATGGCCTCTGTTCATGGCCTCCATACTATATATGGTATGGCTTTGGCCTGCCGGGATTTCCAATCCCTCGCTCGACCGCTCAACGGCACTCGACCGGACGCCTCGGCGAGGCTTCCCTGCCAAGGACTCGCGCCGAGAATTGATTTGCTTCTGCCTGCAGCGGGCGGTTTGCTTTCGCGCGAAATGGCCGTCTCGACCGCCTCGACCGCGCCCCCGCGCCACAACCTGGTGCTTGGGATGGCGTGGAACCTGCAAATCGGAGACCTGGATCTGTTCGCCAGGTCGCTGCGGCAGGTCGCGCCTGCGGCGGACGTGGTGCTACTCGCCAAGGACGTCAGCACTGAAACGCAACGACTTGCCCATGCTTGGCAGATTCAACTGCTGCCGCTCAACAACTGCTATTTCGGCCTGTGCAAGTCCGCCGACAAACGCAACCCCAAGGAAAGCCGCAAGCGCATCCGCAATTATCTCGGCATGAAGCTGGTCAACGGACTCTTGCGCGCGGCTTACCCTCTCGCCCGCCTGGGCTACAC
>DATKNZ010000521.1:0-2619 GCA_035541055.1 Candidatus Acidiferrum sp.
GCCAGCATCATGAGACCCATAATGCTCTTGCCATTGACCTTCTCACCGTCCTTTTCCACGAAGATGTCGCAGGAGAACTGATTGGCGGTCTTCACGAACATGGCAGCCGGCCGGGCATGAATGCCCAGCTTGTTGGCGACTAAAAAATCTCTCGTCATGGCGGTACTGCCATCGGATAGTTTCCTAGCGCTCATTCGGTCTCTGCGTTACAAATACCCGAAGCAAGCGCGGTTTGCTATAGAATTCTGGCCTGTAGCACGAGTAAAGGTCCAGCTTTTCCGGCAAACATCCAGGGCCTGCCTGGCTACCCCGTCCATAGCCCCGGTAGACCCACACCAGTACCTCACCGTCGTACCTCTGCAAACCTTGCAGAGGTACGACGGTGAGGTACTGGTGTGGGTCTGCCGGGGCTATGGACGGGGTCGGGTAAGGTGCCGGCAGGCTGGAGGACGCAAGTGCCACAGACACAGGTATTTGTGAATGAGGTGCGGCTCGCCGCCGTGGCGGTTTGCGGGCTGGGCGAGGCGGGCCAGGCTACTCAAATCCGAAGGCCGAAGGCCGAAATCCGAAAGAAACCCGAATTCCGAAGGCCGAAGACACCGCACTGGCATCTTCGGCGTTCGGATTTCGGCCTTCTTTCGGCCTTCGGGCTTCGGGTTTCGGATCTGCTAATTAGCCGTTTCGCTGTAAGTTGCTGCGGCTCAACTTCCTACGCTCGCGCCTTCGGCGATCTGCGCCGACCCCTCAGGTTTGGTCGGGCGGTCCTCGTCTGGGCGGGGGTGCGCGGAGTTTGCGATAGACCCAGGCTTCCAGAGGGCGGAGCGGGCGCAAGAGGCGGTAGAGCCGCGGCGAGTAGATGAGCCAAATGCGCACAACGGACAGAAACATGACCAGCGACGTCCGGAACAGCATCACCTTCGTGCCGATCTGGTCCGTCCACTCGGTCGGCACCTCCCGGATACGGTAGCCGGCCCGCTTGAGGGAATAGAGCAGGTTGATATCGAAGGCCATGTCGGCAATGCGCAACGAGGAGTGCACCTTCTCGACGGCCTCGCGGCGCATCACCTTGGCCCCGCATTGGGTATCGTGGAGGTTCATCCGAAACAGGGCCTGCACGATGAGATGGAAGCCCCGGCTGACGAACTGGCGCCTGCCGCTCTGCTCGACATGCAGGACGGCACCCGGCAGCCAGCGTGAACCGATCACGGCGTCCGCCCCGGAGATGTGCCGGACGAGCTCGAGGAAGGCGTGGGGGGGGGTCGCTCCGTCGGCGTCCACGTAGCCGATGAGGTCCGCCAGCGGGGCGAGCTTCAGCCCCTCGATCAACGCCCCGCCCTTGCCGATGGCCTCGTGGAACTCGAGTTCCCGGATGGCGGGGTAATCGGCGGCTACGCGCCGCACCACGCCGATGGTGTCGTCCGTGCAGCCGTTCAGGACGACGACGAGTTGGAACTTGCCGTGGTAGTGCTCCTGGAAATAGCGGCCATAGTCCCGCAGCACCGGCTCGATGCGCTTTTCCTCGTTGTAGGCAGGTATCAGGAGCAGCAGGCTGGGCTCGGTCATGGGACCGCTCACTTGATGCTCAGCCCCCGCTCGATCTGGAACTTCTCAATGCGCTTGCGCAGGGTGGCGCGCGTAATGCCCAGCAGCTTGGCCGCGTGCACCTGGTTGCCCTGGGTCTCTTTGAGCGCCTGGATGACCAGCTCGCGCTCGATGGCCGGGATAAGCTTCAGCTTGGGGTCGCGCCGCGCCCAGGCGAAGAGCTGCCGCGCCAGCCGCACGACGTCTTCGACCATGTCTCCCGCCGCCGCTGTGGTTGGCGAGGGAACACCGCCTGCCCCTCCCTGGCCGGTAATCTCCGGCGGCAGATCACTGAGCAGGATGGCGTCGCCCTTGGCTACCACCAGGGCGCGGCGGATGATGTTCTCCAGCTCCCGCACGTTGCCCGGCCAATGGTATTTCTCCAGCGCGCGAACGACCCCGGGAGCGATGGACTTGGGCGCGCGCTCCTGCTCTTTGGCGAAGGCTTGCAGGAAGTAATTCACGAGCAGGCGGATGTCGTCGCGCCGCTCGCGCAACGGCGGCAGGTGGATGCGCACGACGTTGAGCCGGTAGAACAGGTCTTCCCGGAACTGGCGGGCGGCGACGGCCTGCTCGAGGGGACGGTTCGTGGCGGCGATGATCCGGACGTCCACGCTGATGGGGGAGTTGCCGCCCACGCGCTCGAAGGTGCCGGATTGCAGCACGCGCAGGATCTTCGTCTGCGTGGCGGGCGTCATGTCGCCGATTTCGTCCAGGAACAGCGTGCCGTGGTTGCACTGCTCGAACTTGCCGATGCGCTGCGTGGCCGCGCCGGTGAAGGCGCCGCGCTCATGGCCGAAGAGTTCGCTTTCCAGCAATTGCTCGGGGATGGCCGCGCAGTTCACGGCCAGGAACGGCTGCTGGCTCCGGTTGCTGTGGTGGTAGATGGCGCGGGCGACCAACTCCTTGCCCGTGCCGGTCTCACCCTGGATCAGCACGGTGGCGAGCGTCGGGGCGACGCGCCCGATCTCCTTGTAGAGAGTCTGCATGGCGCGGCTGCTGCCCACCAAGGCGTCGCGGTGGGACGAGACCGTCCCG
>DATKNZ010000522.1:0-8494 GCA_035541055.1 Candidatus Acidiferrum sp.
GCCTTGGGCAGCTTCAGCACATTGCGGGCGAATTCGATCGTGGCGATTTGCATGCCCAGGCACAGGCCCAGGTAGGGCACCTGGTTTTCGCGGGCGTAGCGCGCCGCCTGGATTTTGCCCTCGATCCCCCGCTCGCCGAACCCGCCCGGCACCAGCACCCCGCTCAGCCCCTTGAGATGCTTCTCCGCTCCCTCGCGCTC
Source organism: Candidatus Acidiferrum sp. (assembly GCA_035541055.1). Classification (GTDB taxonomy): domain Bacteria; phylum Verrucomicrobiota; class Verrucomicrobiia; order Limisphaerales; family UBA8199; genus JAPLUA01. The sequence continues at coordinate 201 of DATKNZ010000522.1, forward strand.
AATCTCCTCCGAATCCACGCGCTCAATCTCCACCCCGCAATCATTGGCGATGCCGCCGTGGCTGATGGCCTCATAAACCGACTTATACGCATCCTGCAGGCCGATGTATTTTCCGACCACGCCGATGCGCACCCGGTTCTGCGGGGCGATGAGCTTGCGGATGATCTCCTGCCAATGGGACATTTTCGCCGGCGGCGCATCCAGGCGCAGCAGGTTGCAGACAAGGTCGTCCACGCGCTCGCGCTGCAGCATCAGGGGCACCTCGTAAATGGAATGATCCACGTCCTGCTCCTCCACCACGGCCTCGAAGGGCACGTTGCAGAACAGCGAAATCTTCTGGCGCACGTCCTTGTCCAGCGGCCGCTCGCAGCGGCACACGACAATATGCGGGGCAATGCCGATCTCGCGCAGCTTGGCCACCGACTGCTGCGTCGGCTTGGTTTTGAGCTCGCCCGCCGCCTTGATGAACGGCACGAGCGTGACGTGGACGAAAATGGCGTTGTTGTAGCCCACTTCGAGGGCGAACTCGCGGATGGCCTCCAGGAAGGGCAGCCCTTCGATGTCGCCGGTCGTGCCGCCGATCTCGGTGATGATCACGTCGGCCCCGGAGTGCTCAGCCAGCACGTGCATGCGCTTCTTGATCTCATCGGTCACGTGCGGAATCACCTGCACGGTTTTGCCCAGGTATTTGCCCTCGCGCTCGTTGTTGAGGACGGTCTGGTAAACCTGGCCGCTCGTCAGGTTGTTGAGGCGGGTGAGCTGCACATTGGTGAAGCGCTCGTAATGCCCAAGGTCGAGGTCCGTTTCGGCGCCGTCATCCAGCACATAAACCTCGCCGTGCTGGTAGGGGTTCATCGTGCCCGGGTCCACGTTCAGGTAGGGGTCGAACTTCTGCAGGGACACCTTGAGGCCGCGGTTTTCGAGCAAGGTGCCCAACGAAGCGGCCGTCAGCCCCTTGCCCAGGGAGCTGATTACACCGCCGGTAACAAAGATGTATTTCATTGCTTAGCGGGTCCTGTGCAGAAGGAAACCACAGATGGACACAGATGGACACAGATGCACTGCACCAAACCCTGACCCGGCTGCCGTCGAGTTCGGGCCACGGTCCGGTGAAGCCAGCAGCGCTCCCCAAAACCGCGATCCTGGCCCTTCACATCTGTGTTTATCTGTGTCCATCTGTGGTTTGAACTAAATGCTTACTGGTTCAACATCCGCTCGACGCGCCGCAAATCGGCCGGGACGTCCACTCCCACGCTGTCATGCTCTGCCGGCACCACGGCGATGGGGATCCCGTTTTCGAGCGCTCGCAACTGCTCCAGCTTCTCGGCCCGCTCCAGCGGCGAAACCGGAAACCGGACCAGCCGCAGCAGCGTTTCCCGCCGGTATCCATAAATGCCCAGGTGCTTTAAAAATGGAAACGCCGCCAACTGTTCGCCCACCGAACGGCCGGCGGCATCACGCAAATACGGAATCGTGCGCCGGGAAAAGTATAGCGCCCGGCCTGCCGCGCTGACAACGACTTTCACCACGTTGGGGCTCTCATACTCCTCCGGGCTGCGGATGGGAGTCGCCGCTGTGGACATCTCCGTGTGGGCCAGGGCTTCGGCCACGGCATCAATCACCGCCGGGTCAATCAGCGGTTCGTCGCCCTGAATGTTCACCACCGCGTCACACGGGCACCGCGCCGCCACCTCGGCAATCCGGTCCGAACCGCTGGGATGCTCCGGCCCGGTCATTTCCGCCCGGCAGAAATCCTGCACGACCTCCCAGATACGGGTGTCGTCCGTGGCCACGATGATCTCGGCAAGCGAGCGGGCACGCTGGCAGCGCTCGACCACGTGCCGGATGAGCGGCTTGCCGGCGATCAACGCCAGCGGCTTGCCCGGAAAGCGCGTCGAGGCGTAGCGCGCGGGGATAATGCCAACGACATGCATCGCGCTCCTTTTACAGATGACACGGCCCGATTGCACGGACGAAAAGGCGCGTAGCGCAAGCCTCCGGCTTGCGATAGTCCCGACCATCCTCTGGATGGTCGGCGTCCTTGGTCATGTGCGGCAACCCAGAGGGTTGCCGGGACGGGCGCAAGCCGGAGGCTTACGCTACCTGAATAGGCACGGTTTCGGCTGGCCTTCCGGCCCGGAGTAAGGCATGGTGTTCGCGTAACTGAGGGCCGGGACACCATGCAACTCGAATTAATCGGACCGCACCCCTTCGCAAAGGATGAACAGGGCCGCCAACTCACGCGCATCGGCACGCTCTTCCCGTCCTTCGGCACGCTCTGGACACAGCCGCCCGGCGTGCATGCGTTGCAGCGCGTCGGCTTCATCGAACGCCTCAACGCTGATCGCGCCGCCAAAGGGGCCCGGCCGCTCACGCTGGAGGAGGAGGACAAGATCGCGGAGAGGGCGGTGGACCTGATCTTCGAGCCGGACCACATCCTCATCCGCCCCCAGCCCGAGCAGATGGACCTGGCCTGTGCGGCCGATGAGCTGCTGCAAACCCTGGTGTCCAAGCGCCAGGTCAAGTTCCTCTCGGTGGCGGACTCGCGGGTGCGCGAAGCCATCAAACGCCGCGGCGAGTGCTGGCGCCTGAATGCGATACCCAAGACCCGCGACGCCAAAGAGCACCTGCTGTTCAGCTCGAAGGTAGGCATTAGCGGGCTGCCCATCTACTTCTACAACCGCCTGACCGGCACGCGCTGGCTCACCTGCCAGGAATTTGCGAACCTCGACAAGCTGGACGACGCCGCCCTGGGCCGTCATTTGCAGGAGATCGCCGATCACGCCCTGCTCCGCAACCGGCTGTGCCGCCCCGAGGTGGACTTCTTCGCCGCCGACCTGCGGCGGTTCGGGGCGCGCCAGTTCGCCGGCATTGCGTTTGCCCAACTCGGCCACGAGGCATTGCGCGCCAAATACGACGAGCTGCTCCAGCATTTCCGCTCGGCCGTCCACGAGGCCTTCCGGACCGACGATTGCCAGAACAAGGCCTGGTGCGAGCGGATGCTCTCGACCTTATTCCTCGAAGGCAACGAGGCACAGAGCGAGCAGCTCCTGGGCGGGCTCAGCCCCGAGTTCTTCCTGCAAATCGAGTGGCTGCCGGGCGGGCGCATCGAGGAAGGCGAGTTCCTGTTCGACTCGATCTTCGACGAAGCCGCCGCGCACCCCGAGGATGCCGAGCTGCAGCGGCTCTGCGACCCGCGTGCCAAGGGGATCATCTTCAACTTCATCCGCGAGTTCGGGGACGTGGAATACATCAACATGGGCCGGATCCCGGAGTCGCTCTCGCTGGAGCGGCCCCTCCAGCAAGGCCGCCGGGGCGTGTTCCTCGCCGAGTTCCATGCCCGCAGCGAACGGGCGTTGGTCAAGCGCTTCATGCGCCTGCAGAAGTGGGGCGTCTGGGAACACCTGGACGAGGGGAAGGACCTGCTCCAGTCCATCAAGGAGAGCGACGACTACACGGACTACTGCCTGGATCGGCGGCTGGGCTGCCGGCAACTGGGCATGAATCTCACCCGCCGCGTCTCGATGCGCCGCCTAAGCGAGACCTACAACGGCGCCAATTCCTGCTACCGCGGCGAACTCATCCGCACCACCTACTTCGAGCGCGAATACCTGCCCGGCATCGCCACCGACAAGCTGCCCACCGAAAAATACGCTCACCCCGGCTACGCGCTCCGGCTGGCCGCCCTGCTGGGCCAGGCCGCCGTCGCCAGCCTGATCGTCGGCCGCGCCCTCGACCAGGGCCAGCACCCGGTCTTTGACGACGGCGATGAGGTCGTCCAGGAATCCCCCGACGGCTTGCCCGCCGTCATCCTGGTCGGCGATCACAGCGGCGCTTTCGGCGAATACAAGCTGCCGTTAGATACGTTTGCCGCTCATTACGCCCGGCCCATCAATTCGCGGGACAAATGGGTGCCGGCCTCGCAGGATTTCGCCAATGCCTACCTCGCTGCTTTCCGCGAGCAGTTCCTCCACATCCAGGGCGACTACCGCAAACGCCGCCGCGCCTTCGACACCCTCTTCAAGCATTGCCCCTACGACGCCCGCGGCAGCTTCGCCTACCGGTGGGAATGCGTCCTGCGCCGCCTGGACCAAACGGAAGCCGACGCGGTGGTGGAAGCCATCCGCAAACGCATTGCCGTGCTGAACCCGCGCCAGGGCTGAGAGGGAGCACGAGGTTCCCAGCGGGCAGGGGCGGGGCGGCTTAATTCCGAAGCCCGAAATCCGAATTCCGAGAGAAGGCCGAAGGCCGAAACCCGAAGGACCCCATCCAACCGCTTCGAGCTTCGGATTTCGGCCTTCTTTCGGCCTTCGGATTTCGGCCTTCGGCCTTCGCCTGCGGAATCCATGAAACCTTTTGGGGAGTTTGGTTAATATAATACTGAAGGGGTTGCTACACCGCACCGTATCGGCGCAGCCCTTCGAGAGCAAACATGAGCATGGCAACGTTATACCAAATCGGCCAGGACGGCTCCCGGCAGGCGCGCTGCGAGATCAACCACGCGCCGGTTCTCGTGGGCCGCAGCGGGCGCGCCCAGGTGAACATCGAAGATGACGGCGTATCGCGGCAGCACTTCCTCATCGTGCGCGATGGGGAACACTTCCTCATCAAAGACCTGAACTCGCGCAACGGCACCTGGGTCGGGGGGAACCGCGTCTTTGCGGATCGGCTCCACCACGACGACCGCATCCTGGCCGGCCGCACCGAATTCGTGTTCGCCGACCCAACCGAACGGGCGCGCCAGGCCGCCGCGCGGCTGGCCGGACCGCATGGCACGCGCATCGCCAGCTTCGCGCCGGCTCCGGAGAGGGATTACACAATTTCTGCGCCGTGGCTGGAGGAGCGCCTGGGAAACGGCACGACCGGCTAGCAGCTAGGAAGGCCCCGGCCTGGACCAGCTCCGGAGCCGAAGCGCGTTGCCGATGACGAGGAGGTCGGAAGCCGCCATCGCCGCCGCGCACAGGATGGGGCTCATAAACCCGAGTGCGGCGAGGGGCACGCCGATCGCATTGTAGAAAAAGGCCCAGAACAGGTTCTGCTTGATGGTGCGCAAGGTGGCGCGCGCCAATCCGAGCGCTTCGGGCACGGCCTCGATCTCCGACCGCAGCAGGATGATGTCCGCCGCCTCACGGGCCACGTCGCTGGCGCGGCTGACGGCCACGCCCAGGTCCGCCTGCTCGAGGGCAGGGGCGTCGTTGATGCCGTCGCCGACGAAGGCTACGCGCCGGCCTTCGCCTTGCAGCTTCCGCACGAAGTCCGCCTTCTGCTCGGGGCGGACTTCGGCAAAGATGCTGCCCGGCGGGATGCCAACCGTCGCGGCGATGCTGCGGGCGGTGAGGGCGTTATCGCCGGTGAGCAGATAGGTGCTCAGGCCCTGCGCCTGGAGCTGCCGGACGACGGCGGCCGCGCCGGGCTTGAGCGCGTCCCTGACGGCAAAGAGTGCCGCGAGGGAGTCGCCCTCGGCCAGGCCGACCAGGGTCGCGCCTTGGGCCGCCCAGGTCTCGATGAAGGTGCGGCCAGGGCTCAAGTCCACCCCGGAGTTTTCGAGCCAGCGCAATGAGCCGAGCCTCAGGAGAGATGGGCGGCGGCCCTCGGGAACAGCGCCGGGCAGTTCGTTCACGCCCGAGACGACGGCGCGGGTCCCTTGCACGCCTGAGCCGCGGACTTCCTCCCAGTTCCGCACTTCAACGGCGTCGGACGCCAGCCGCGCGACGGCCTGGCTGATGGGATGCGTCGAGTGCCGTCCCAAAGCCGCCGCCAACTCCACGGCCTCTTCGGCTCGGGGCTGCGCGTGAAGATCTGCACCCTTGGGCCCGCGCCAGACTTCCGCGACCTGGGCCGTGCCGACGGTGAGCGTGCCCGTCTTGTCAAAGACGACTGCAGTGACGTGGCCCGCCTTCTCAAGGGCAACCCCGTCGCGGATGAGGATGCCGCGCTGGGCGGCGGCATTTGATCCGGCCATGATCGCCGCCGGCGTGGCCAGCCCCATCGCGCACGGGCAGGCGATGATCAGCACGGCCGCGGCGATAATCGTGCCGGCGGCGAGGGGCGTGGCCGGAACGTGTCCCGTCCAGAGGAAGTTCGCGAGCCACGCATGGACCCGGGCAGCCGACGCGGGCGCCAGGCCCCACCACAGGCCGGCGGCCAGCGCCACGGCCACAATGACCGGCACAAAGACGTCGCTGACGCGGTCGCCCAGGCGCTGGATGCGGGCGCGACTGCTTTGGGCGCGCTGCACGGCGGCAATGATGTGCGCCAGGGCCGTCGCCTCGCCGGTGGCGGTCACGCGCATGACGAGACGGCCATTCACATTGACCGTGCCGGCGTAAAGAGGGCTGCCCGGCGCCTTGTCCACGGGCATGGACTCGCCTGTAAGCATCGCCTCGTCCATGGCCGAATGGCCTTCGACGACTTCGCCGTCCGTCGGCACCCGGTCGCCGGGGCGCAGGGCGGCGAGGTCGCCCGGGTTAAGCTGTGAGGCCGGGACCTCCGTCTCAGTTCCGTCGGGATTGCGCCGCCTGGCAAGCTGAGGGGCGAGGTCCAACAGGCGGCGCAAGGCGCTGGAGGCACGGACGCTCACGCGGGATTCCATCCAATGCCCAATGCTGATGAGCGTGATGATGGCGGCGGCTTCCATGAAATAGAGATGGCCGCCCCAGCCGCTGAATAGCGCCCAGGTGCTGTAGGCAAAGGCGGTGGTCGAGCCCAGCGCCACGAGCGTATCCATGTTCGAGCGGCCTGCCTTGAGCTGCGTCCACGCGCCGCGGTAGAAGCGGGCGCCGGCAAAGACCTGAACGACACCGGCGAGGGCGAAGGAGAGCCAGCCGAACCAGCGGAACGAGTTCAGGTCCAGCAGCCATTCGCCGGCCATGAGCAGCGTGGTGATGAGCGCTCCCAGCCAGAGGTTCAACTGCCAGCCGGCCAGGGTCTGCCGCCCCGCATCCACTGCCTCCGCCTCGACCACGCCGGCCCCGTAGCCCGCCTCCTCTACCGAATGGATCACGGCAGAAGTGTCAGGGGCCGCGCCGGCTGCCCAGCGCACAGTGGCCTGGTTCGCCTCCAGGTTCACGGCGGCGCTCCGCACCCCGGGCACTCCCTGGATGGCCTCGGTCACGTGCCGGGCGCAATTGCCGCACGTCATGCCGTTGATCGTGAATCGCGTCACCGCGCCACTCGGCATGTCGGCTTTCGGGGGTGCTGCCAGTGTTTGTTCCGTGGGCATCGCTGCTTGCCTGCTACAGTTTACGCGCTCAGGCAGGCATGTCGAACCTGGCGTGAACACCGGGCTACAGGCCACCATTCAAATCCCAAAGCGGAAGGCCGAGCCCGGAAAGAAGGCCGAACTCCGAAACCCGAAGGCGCCGCCGATTAGTCCTGAGACTGAAACACCCGGGCGGCGTCTGGGCTTGCAGGCGCCGCGGGGCCGGGCCTAAGCTCCGGCTGCAAACGGGTGCCCATAGTGTGTGCCCGGCCATGCAATTCGAACATGATGAAACCTAACTTGAAAGCTATTCTCCTGTCCTCGCTGCTCCTTTCACTGGCCTGCCTGAGTCAGGCGGCTGATCGGTTTCCGACGTTGGAGCGTGGGTTTGCCCAACCTCCGGCCTCGGCGCGGCCCTGGGTGTATTGGTTCTGGCTGAACGGGAATATCACCAGCAATGGCATCACCGCCGACCTGGAGGCCATGCAGCGCGTGGGCGTTGGCGGGGTGCTCATCATGGAAGTGGACCAGGGCGCGCCGAAGGGACCGGCCGCCTTCGGGCAGCCGGGATGGCGCGAGCTGTTCAAGCACGTGACGGGCGAGGCCCGCCGCCTCGGCCTGGAGGTCAATATGAACAATGACGCCGGGTGGTGCGGCAGCGGCGGGCCGTGGATTACTCCCGACCTGGCAATGCAGAAGGTGGTCTGGACGGAGACGAACGTGCAGGGGCCGATGCATTTCTCGGCCACGCTGGCGCAGCCGAAGGCCGTCGCGAATTTCTACCAGGACATTGTCGTGCTGGCTTTCCCGACGCCCGAGGGCAAGGCGAGCATAGATGGCATCCAGGGCAAGGCAGCGTTCACACCGACCTTTATTCCGCCACAGGCCAGCTTCGCATCGGTTCCCGCTGAGCAAGCGGTGGCGCGCAATAGGGTCACCGCGCTGCAAGGACGGCTCGATGCGACCGGTCGCCTGGACTGGGATGTGCCTGCCGGGAAGTGGACCCTTTTGCGCCTGGGCCACACGCCCACCGGCAAGGATAACCATCCGGCGCCCGAGCCGGGCCGCGGCCTCGAATGCGACAAGCTCAGCC
>DATKNZ010000523.1:0-2781 GCA_035541055.1 Candidatus Acidiferrum sp.
CACGTGACGACCTGGGCGGGGCCGCAGGAAGACAGCCCGCTGGTACGGTCGCAATGGACCCATTTAGGGCTCGACCCCAAGCCCGCGGACGGCAATGTCACCCTCTCCAATACGGTCAGCATCCCGAAGGGCAAGAGCGCCATGTTGGCGGAGCTGCGCGGCGCAGGTTCGATTGCCAGCCTAAAGCTGCGGCTCGAGCCATACGGGCGAGCGCAGTTTTACCACACCACTTTGCGCCTCTACTGGGATGGAGCTAAAGCCCCGGCGGTGGAGATGCCGCTGGGCCTGTTCTTCGGAGGTGGCGGCGAAACCTACGCGAATTGCAGGCGCGTGCCGGAGATGGCGCTGCGCACGCTCTTCTATGGGTTCGATGGGACCAACCACGAGTTTTACTGCTATTGGCCCATGCCCTACTGGCGTTCGGCGCGGCTGGTGCTCGCTAACGAGACCGGCGTGGACCTGCAGAAAGTCTCTTGTGTGCTCCAATACAAGCCGGCGGCCGTTCTGGCTTACCCACCCGGCCAGGCCGGCTACTTTTGCGCGAGGCGCACGATGGCTCGGGATGCGGGGCGCGACCTCTTCAACACCGCCTTCGAAGACAGCGGCCGGGGTCACGTGGTGGGGCTTTCCTTCTATTCAACCAAGTTCGCGATGGATGGCGATGAGTTCACCTACCTCGACGGCAGTCGCACGCCGCAGATTCACGGCGACGGCACAGAAGACGATCACAACCAGGGCTACGGCGGGTCCGCTTATCAGAAGCCGCTCTGGGGCGGGCTGGTCAACGGCTATCAATCAGCCTACCGCCTCTACTTCAATGATCCCTACATCTTCAACCAGCACCTCAAGATCAACTACGAATTCTCCCGCGAGGGGGGACACGATTACGGCGGCGAGACGGATGCGGTGGTCTATTACTACAAGGGGGCCGTGGCCGGCCACCTGGTGCTCACTGACCAGCTCGATGTCGGGGACCCGGCGGCCGAAACGGCCCATCACTACTCGCTCACGGGCCAAACCTGGGCCAGAACCCGGCGCAGTGGTTATGACGGCTACGAGCGCGACTACGAATATGATTGCTGCCAGGACGATGGCCGTGCCTTCGACGGTTATAGCGAGTTTACCGTCGCCATCTCGCCCGCCAACCACGGCGTCAGACTCCGACGCCGCCTCTTTCGCTCCGGCAATGGCCAGCAGCGAGCATGGGTGTATGTGGATGGCGTCCGCGTGAACGAACGCCCGTGGGACGTCTGCACCCTCTCCTCCGCTCCCGCTTACCAGGGCTGGTTCGACGCGGACTTCGAAATCCCCGCAGCCTATACTCAAGGCAAACGCCACCTGCGCCTGCGGGTGCAAAATGCCGGCGGCGGCAGGTCCGAAATCAACGAGTTCTACTACTGGGTGTACAGCTACGAGGACAGGGCGTCGGTCCAGGCGCCGCGGCCAGTCCGCAAGCTAAACGCTACGCCGCTCGGCGCTTGCCGCGTCGAGTTGCGATGGGCCGCGGCGCGGATGGCTGACCAGGTCAACTATTACCAGGTCGAACGGAGTGAGCAGCCGGACTTTTCGCGCCCGGTTCGGCTTGGCCGGAGCAATGCCAGCCACTTCAGCGATTTGCGGGTAAAGCCCTCCACTACCTATTACTACCGAGTGGCGGCCGTAGGCCTTTCCGGGGCTGCCGGGCCGCTCTCGGAACTGGTCGCGGCAACCACCGGACGCACCACGCAAACCTCCGTGGCGACCTTCCTGGGAATTGACGACACCACCAAAGGCGATTGGCCCGCCCGATACGGCTCCGACGGCTTCTTCATGCCGCGCTACTTCTTCGGCCGCGACTGCCAGGCCTGGCCTGATTACCTCTGCGCCGTGGACTGCGGCAGCTTCACCAACCGGCAGTTCTCGACCTACAACACCTCGACAGGCACCTCGCTGCTCACCAGCCCCATCGCCTACTGCGCGCGCTACCTGGGCGCGCTGGAAACCTCCGGCTCCGACGCGCTCACGCTCCACGTAAACGATGCTCAGCCGCACCAACTGGCGCTCTATGTCTGTGATTTCGACAAGGCCGGGCGCGAACAAACCATTGAACTTCTGGACCCGAGGGGCCATGCGCTGGCCCCGGCTTGCACGGTGAGCAGTTTCGAGACCGGCAAATGGCTGCGCTGGAGATTCTCCGGCAGCATCCAGGTGCGCGTCAGCAACCGCAAGAGCGGTTCGACCGCCGTGCTCTCGGCTTTGATGTTCGACAAAACGCCATAAACCTCGTCGGTGCCGCGCCAGCGTGGCTCGTTACAGATGGACAGCCCTGGCTGGTTTGTTCCTATAATAGAGCATGCTCACATTGCGAAGGCTGTTCCATCCCGGTCTGCTCTGCTGTCTCCTGCTCGGCTCGGCGCTCGGTCAGGACAAGCCGTCCGTAGTCTTTCAAATCGGCGCCCCGGATGGCGATTACGGCGAATTTGCCCTCGCCAGACAACACGCCGACTATCCGGCGCGCTTTCCCAACGACGTTGATTTTGTCGTGGGCCAAAGCGACCCCAGCCGAGACTGGCCCTATATTCTGCCCGGGCCGGCGGATGCGTGGGCGGGGCGCAAGTCCCACGCCTTCAAGATCCGCTTCCAGCTCGCGCAGCCGGCGTCCGGCTTCTACCGGCTGGTTGTGGACTTCGTCAGCACCCACCCGGCTTCGCCGACGGTCCTGGGCCTCGAAATCAACGGCGAACACCTCCAATACAAGACAGCCCCAGGTTCAACGGACGAAGCGCTGACCGATCCCAAGGC
>DATKNZ010000524.1:0-12262 GCA_035541055.1 Candidatus Acidiferrum sp.
GACCTCCCCGTATGCACACCGTTACCTCGCCGTAGAACCTCTAACTTGAAGTTAGAGGTTCTACGGCGAGGTAACGGTGTGCATACGGGGAGGTCCCGGCGATGTTGCGGACATACCAGGGGGATGGGCAGCGGCGGCCACCGGGTCGGGCGAGGGTGTGGGGAAAAGGCTGGGTTCGAGGCCAAAGGGACGCGAAGGACCGGCGACGGTTCCGCAAGCAAATAAGTGTGGACACTGCGCCCTGAAGCGGCTATAAAACAATCCAGTTGAAGGTAATTATATGGCGAGACTTGTGGGCAAGGGAGCAGAGCACGAGGGCCGGGTCTTCGACCTGCATCTCGGGCTGAACCGCCTGGGACGCAGTTCAGATAACCATTTTCAGGTGGAGGACCCTACCATCTCGGGCCTGCATTGCGAGCTGGCGCTCTCCGAGGGCCGGCTGAGCGTGCATGACTGCGGCTCAACCAACGGCACCTATGTGGACGGGGAACGCATCCGGGATGCCGACCTTTCGCCGGGCCAAACGCTCCGGCTGGGCGACGTGGAGCTGTTGGTCGAGACAACCGACGTGGTGATCGCCATTCCCACGTTCGAAGTGCCCCGCCCTGCCCCGCCGGTGGTGCTTTCCGACGGCTCCCTCATCTGCCCGCGTCATCCCAAGGCCCAGGCGACGCACCAATGCACGCATTGTCGCGAGGTTCTGTGCGACGCCTGCGTGCATCGGCTGCGGCGTCGGGGCGGGAAGGTGCTTAAGCTCTGCCCGATCTGCAGCCATCCGTGCACGCCCATTGGCGGGGAGAAGAAGCAGAAGAAGTCCTTCCTGGGAATGTGGCGGAAGACGGTGAAGCTGCCGTTCCTGCAAAGCGCGAAGTCCAAGCGGGCCGAGTAGCCCGAACATTTCGTCCTGGTAGGGACGCCTCGCCGAGGCGTCCGCAGCGGCCAGAACACGGACGCCCCGGCGGGGCGTCCCTACCCAGGTCAGGCCAGGCCCGTCGCCACAACGCGGATGGTTTCCTCCAAGGTGGTCTGGCCCATGATGGCGCGGTGCAAGCCGTTCTGCCACAGCGTGCGCATGCCCTGCTGGATGGCAATCTCCTCGAGGGCGGACGTGGGCACCTTCCGGAGCACCGCCTCGCGGAAGGGTTCGCTCACCACCAGGAGTTCGCTGGCGGGCACGCGCCCGGAGTAGCCGGTCTGGTTGCAGTGCTCGCAGCCGGCGCCGCGGCGGAACTGGGCTTGCGGCAGCAGCGCCTCGGGAATGACCTTGAGCTGGCTGGCCGGCGGCTCGTAAGCTTGCGCGCAATGCGGGCAGTTGGCGCGCAACAGCCGCAGCCCCATCACGCCCAAAATGCTCGACGCCAGCATGAACGGCTCGATTTCCATGTTGATCAGCCGCGTGAAAGCCCCCGCCGACGCGCCGGAATGGATGGTGCTGATGACCAGGTGCCCCGTCAGGCCGGCTTGCACGGCTATGCCCGCCGTCTCCGGGTCCCGGATTTCCCCGACCATGATCACCTGCGGGTCTTGCCGCATGATGCTGCGCAAGGCGACGGCGTAGGTGAACTCCTGCGCGGCATTAATCTGCGTCTGGCTGACCATCGGGAGGTTGAACTCGACGGGGTCTTCGACCGTGCTGACGCTGACGCTGCTGCCGTCCCGCTGGATGATGTGGCACAGCGACGAATACATGGTGCTGGTCTTGCCGGAGCCGGTCGGCCCGGTGAAGAGGAGCAGCCCGCTGGACCGCTGCAGCAGTTTTACCAGCCCGGCGTAGGTGTCGTCCTCGAAACGCAGCGTGCTCAGGTCAAAGCGCCGGTCGCGCGGGTCGAAGAGCCGGATGACGATCTTCTCACCGCGCACGGTGGGGAAGATGGAGACCCGCAGTTGCACGTTGTCCACCTCGGGGCCGCCGACGGCCGCTCCGTCCTGTGGCATGCCCGCCTGGTAGGTGACGAGGTTGGCCATGACCTTGAAACGAGTGGAGATCTTGTCCAGCAACTCGAGCGGCAGATGGGCGACTTCGGTCAGCACGCCGTTGACCCGCGCGCGCACGGCGATGGCATTCTCCCAGGGCTCGATATGCAAATCGCTGGCACCCAGTCGAATTGCGTCCTGCACCAGGCAGTTGACCAGGACGATGACCTCGATGCCCTGGGCGGCGACCTCGGACTGCAGGTATTGCACCGTGTAGCTCATAGTATTCCGGTCTTGGGACCCCGTTGTGAACCCACGGGCAGAGTCCTAGGGCAAAGAGGGGCGCGAAGCAAGCCTCGATTGACACCAGGACCGAGGCGAACGACCATGCCGCCGATCGTATGGCTCCTTTCTCTCGCGGCTGCGTGCTCGTGACGGCGTCCCTTGTGGCCTGCCTTGCAGCTTCGGCACAGGAGGTTCTGCCGGGTAGTCAGCCGCTCACGCTGCAGGGCGATCTCTCGGTGGCGATGGTGGCCGGCATTGACAAGTTCCTTACGCGCGAAGCGGAGCAGTCGCTCGCCGGACGCGAGAAGTTCTGGCACCGCGATTTCTCCTCCGCGCAGGCATACAGCGTCTCTGTTCAGACCAATCGCCAGCATTTGCGGCGGATCATCGGAGCGGTGGACGAGCGTTTGCCGGTCACCGCGCTCGAGTTTGTCAGCAGCACGGCCAGTCCGGCCAAGGTCGGCGAGACGGCATTGTTCACCGCGCAGGCCGTGCGCTGGCCGGTCTTCGAGGGCGTGTTCGGGGAAGGCCTCTTGCTTGAACCGAAGGCGGCGCCTATCGCGTGTGTCGTGGCTATTCCCGATGCCGATCAGACACCGGAGATGTTGGCCGGCCTGGCGCCCGGGCTGGCGCCGGAACGCCAGTGGACGCGGCGTCTGGCTGAGAACGGCTGCTGCGTCCTTGTGCCGGTCACCATAAGCCGCGACGATGCGGCCTCAGGCAACCGCCGGCTGCACCGGACGACGAACCTGCCCCACCGCGAGTGGATTTACCGCCAGGCCTACCCGCTGGGCCGGCACATCATCGGGTACGAGGTGCAGAAGGTAGCCGCGGCGGTGGATTTCTTCCAGAGCAGCACGGGCCGGGTCCACGGCGTCCCTGGGAGAATCGGGGTGGCCGGCTATGGGGAGGGAGGCCTGTTGGCGCTGTATGCCGCGGCGCTGGATGAGCGGATCGGCGCGGCGCTGGTCAGCGGATATTTTGAACCCCGCCAGCACCTGTGGGAGGAGCCGATCTACCGGAATGTATTTGGATTGTTGCGCGAGTTCGGCGACGCGGAGGTCGCGAGCCTGGTATCCCCGCGGGCGCTCATCGTGGAATACAGCAAGGCCCCACAGGTCGAGGGGCCGCCGCGGCCGCAACTGAAGCGGCAGGAGGCTGCGCCCGGCAAGATCACCACGCCCGATTACTCCGATGTGGAGGCCGAGTTGGAGCGGGCGCGGGCGCTCGTGCAACGTGGCGAGCCGAAGCTCTTCGACCGGTTTACGTTGATCTGCGGCAACGAGGGCGTGGCTACCGGGCCTGGCTCTGACCGCGCGCTGGTGGCGCTGCTGAACGGCCTGAACGTTCCAACCGAGGAGCTAAAGCCGCCGGGGCCGGAGCCCAAAGAATTGCGGCCCAGGTTTGATCCCGCCGAGCGCCAGCAGCGCCAGGTCAGAGAATTGGAGGATTTTACGCAACGCCTGCTGCGCGAGTCAGACCGGCAGCGCGATAGGTTCTTCTGGCGGCAGTTGCATATGGATTCGGTCCAGGCGTATGAGACCTCCTGCTTGCCGTTCCGGCAGATGCTCTCGACGGACATCACCGGCCGGTTCGAGTCCCCTGCCCTGCCCCCCAACCCGCGCACGCGCCGATGGCAGCCGGCCAGTATTGGCTCCACGAACCAATCCCATGTGGCCGAGGCGGGCCCGCCCGCCTCACGATCCTGGACGAGCTACGAGGTAGTGCTGGACGTTTATAGCGATGTGTTTGCCTGGGGCATCCTGCTCGTGCCCGCGGACCTGAAGCCTGGGGAGCGCAGGCCGGTCGTTGTTTGCCAGCATGGGCTGGAAGGACTTCCTGCCGATGTCATCACCCGGGATGCGTCGGACCCGGCGTTCCACTATTACCAGGGCTACGCGGCGCGGCTGGCCGAGAGTGGGTTCGTGGTGTTCGCGCCGCACAATCCCTATCGCGGGGGGGAGAAGTTCCGCCAGTTGCAACGCAAGGCGAACCCGCTGGGGGGCTCGCTCTTCTCGATCATCATCGCGCAGCACAACTGTATCCTGGACTGGCTGGCGACGCTGCCGTTCGTGGACGCCGGGCGGATCGGCTTCTATGGCCTCTCCTACGGCGGCGTGAGCGCGATGCGCGTGCCGGCAGTGTTGGACCGTTACGCCTGCTCAATCTGCTCGGCCGCTTTCAACGACTGGACGCGCAAGGTCGCTTCCACCGAGGACCCGGGCAGCTACATGTTCCTGGGCGAATACGAGATGCCGGACTTCAACCTGGGCGAGACCTTCGGCCACGCGGAGATGGCCGCCCTGATCGCCCCGCGGCCCTTCATGGTCGAGCGCGGCCACAGCGACACCGTAGGCCAGGATGAATGGGTAGCCGGTGAATACGCCAAAGTCCGCCGGCTGTATGACCGTCTCGATATAGGCGAGCGCACGGAGATCGAGTTCTTCAATGGCGGGCACACCATTCACGGTGTGGGGACCTTTGACTTCCTGCGCCGGAGCCTCGGTTGGCCGAAGAAGGGGGAGTAGTCTTGAGTCTAAGGTCTAAAGTCTTGAGTCCTCTCCACCCGTCCTCGTGCTCGTGCTCGTCATCGTAATCGGGTTCACCGAGGACGAGCGGGAGGACGAGCATCGGGCCGAGCCGACTCAAGACTTTAGACCTTAGACTCAAGACTCAGAACCCGCTCGGCAGGCGCAGGCAACGGTCCAGGCGATCTTGGGGACGGTCTTCCGCTCCCCAGAGCGCAGGCGGCGCGTTTAAGTTGGTTCCCGCCGCTCTGAGGCAGGCATCCACCACAGCTCCATTCAGCGGAACCAAATCAAAGACGCGGGTGCCCAGCAGGCGCTTCGCCTGGGCAGGCATGCAACGGCATATCAAGGTGCTCACGTCCCGGGTGCCCTGGCTCAAGTGCAAGATCGGCCCCATAGCCGTGGGCCCGTCCTCAATCACACGAGGCACGACGACCCCCGGGGTCTGCTGCAGGCTGCGCTCGATGGCGTATCGCCGTCCCGGCAGGGGGCTGCCGAACTCGGCCGCCGCCGCGTCCTCCAGGCTCCGCGACACGAAGATCAGACGCAGCCCTGAGGTGTCCGCGAGGACTTCCCACAGCACAGGCTGGCCGTGCGAATTTAGGGTGAGGCGGACTCCTTGCGTGGGCAGGGCCAGCGCCTTCACGCCCGGTGCGCCGGATGGATAACACCACGCATAGGCGAAGCGCGCATGGGGATGGCGGTTCAGTTCCACGCTGTCCGCGGAATAGAATACCGTTGGCAACGCCTCAGGCGGCGGGAGTGGGGGTGCTGCCTGTTGAGCTGGGAGCAACGGCGCCGGGATGTCACGGCACTCGGCGTCCTCTTGCTCGTTGTCGTGCTCGGCTTTCGATGGACGAGAACGAGAACGAGGAGGAGGACGAGGATGAGGGGTGTCGCCCGGCACTTCCTGCAAAATCAGCGGCGCGAGTTGGTAAGGCAGGTCCGAGTTCGTAGTCCCGGCAGGTTTGAGGAAAATCGCCGCCGCGAACTCGTTCGTGGCACGCGCGTAGATGGGCGCCGCCGCGCTGGCAGATGGGGTTTCGGCGCCCGATACGCAAGCTGCCGCCCCATGCCAGATGGCCATCCAGGTCGCGCTTATTATCAGCCGCCTTTTCACACGCACTGGATTACTCGTCCATGCTAGTAGCGTAAGTCTCCGGCTTGCGATCGTCGGGACAATCCTCCGGATTGTCCGAGTGGCGGCAACCCGGAAAGTTGCCGGGACGGGCGCAAGCCGGAGGCTTACGCTACCACCTGAACAGCTACGAGGCATTCACGTATCCGTTCGCGCGGAACCAGTGGACGGCGTCGGCCAGCGCCTGTTTGGGAGGGGTCTGGGGCAGGTCCAGTTCGCGAACCGCTTTGGCCGGGCTGAAGTACATCTTGTGCTTAGCCATGCGAACCCCGGCGAGCGGCGCCCGCGGCGGCCGGCCCGTGAGCTTCGCGACCGCTTCGCTCACGCAAGCCGCGGCGAAGGCGAGCCCGTAAGGTATGCGCAATCGCGGGGCCGGCACCCCGGAAACCCCTGCCAGGACGGCGAATGCCTCCTTCATGGACCAGTTGCCTTCCGCATTGCCCAGGATGTAGCGCTCGCCAATGTTGCCGTCCCGGGCCGCCAGGATGTGCCCGATCGCGACGTCTCGCACGTGGACCCAGTTCAGGCCGGTGTCGAGGTAGGCGGGCATTCGCCGGTTCAGGAAATCCACGATGATCTGGCCGGTGGGAGTCGGTTTAACGTCGCGCGGCCCGACGGGCGTGGAAGGGTTCACGATGATCACGGGCAGGCCGCGGCGCGCGAGTTCGACGGCTATCAGCTCCGCCTTCCACTTGGAGCGCTTATAATGATTGCACATCTGGGTCTCGGGAACCGGCGTTGTCTCGTCCGAAGGGCTGACCCGGCCCTCGAAGGGCACTGGCAAACCGATGCAGCCGACAGTGCTGGTATAAACGATGCGCAGGCACCCGGCCTCCGCCGCCGCTTCGATCACGTTGCGGGTGCCCTCCACGTTGGCCGCATACATCGGGGCGTAGTCGCGCAGCCAGAGATGATAGCTGGCCGCGACGTGGAAGCAGCAGTCGCAGCCCTGCATCGCGTTCTTCAGGAGAGCACGGTCAGCCAGGTCACCCTCCACTCTCTCGAACTCGACGCCGCCCAGGCCGCGCAAGTCGGCGCCCTTTCTCAGCAGTGCCTTCACCCGGTGCCGGTTGGCCACCAGCTCGTGGACGAGATTCGCGCCAATGAAGCCCGAGGCTCCGGTGACGAAGCATTTCATACCTGCGGCAGCTTACGAGACGTGATGGGGGTAAGAAACAGAAAAGCCCCCGGTGGGCATCCCTGGCCCCAATGCCTTTCAAGGTTCCGCGAAAGGCATTGGCGCCAGGCCACCGGGCGGGGGGGAAAAACCTGCCATATTTTCCCTTTCCTTGGGAACGAGATTCCCGTTAGCCTGCCCCCATGCCAGAGATTGCAGCTTTTGTAACCCGGGGGGCCTGCTCCATTACGCCGGCCATTGTGGAGAAGGTGCTGCGGCATCTGCCGCAATGGAAGCTGGAGTTTACGCAAATCTACGAGCCGCTATTTCCGCACCTGGTAGACCAACTGGAGTTTCTGGCCGACGCCGTCGAGGACACGGCCGAAGGCGCTTACAAAGACCTGCCCTACAGCGCCTTCTCCCAGGCCGCCTTCGCACTGATCTACGCCCATAAAAAGGTCGGGATTATCCCCGATTCCGTGCTGAACCTGGGGCGGGCTGACGATTCGAGCGTCGTTCGCGCGGTGCTGATCCAGAACGAAAAGGCCTTCGCCATCTATGCCGCCGCGCAGAATACGGAGTGGTCCCGGATCACCAGCCAGCCTTAGCTCGCGTGTTTCATAGTGGTGGGGGTGCCTCGCCGAGGCGTCCGTGTGGTGGCAGCGGCGGACGCCTCGGCGAGGCGTCCCTTCCCTGACCGCACAGGCGCGGCGGCGGTGTTAATCCCCCGTTCTTGCCCGGAGACAGCTTGTCTCCAGGAATTCCCTGAAGGTCTGGTGCTTATACGGCACTTCGTCGTGGGGGAGATCGGTGAAGATGAACCCGAGCTTGTTCTGTTCAAGGGCGGGCAGCTTCACATCGCTCTCGTTGGCGGTGTAGAATGGGGTGCCGCGTTGCTTGAGCGTAGCCATCAGTTGCTGCGTCTCGTCCTTGGTGCCCCCGTGCTCCGTGTAGATATCGAGCAACCGCCCGTGCTGCGCGTCATACCAGGCCAGGAACTTGTCCGTCCGGGCATACAGGGCATCGAATAACCAGACTTCGCGGACGTGGTCGCTCATGCCGCCGCAATCAACAATCGAGGAGATGACCTGGTAGCCGCCGCTGTGCCCGGACAGGATGATCTGCCCGACGGCCAAGTGCTTGTTCTTCAGGGACGAGCACCGGTTCAGCGTGGCCAGCACCTCCTCCATGAATCGGCGGAAGCCGTTCGGGTCCTCCAGCTTGCCGCCAAATGAATCAGGCGCATTGAAGGGGCCTTGAGGCACGACGAGGACGGCATTGCGCCTGCTGTTGACCAGTTGCTCGATGAGCTTGTAGCGCTCGAGCGCACCCGCCACGTTGTTACGCCAGCCGTGAAAATGAACGACGAAATCAACCTGCCGCCCTGGCTTGAACCCCCGCGGGATGAAGATGGCGACGGTGCTGTCGTTGTAGTGCTTATCAGCGGGGTAAAACTCCTCGTGGTATTTATGCCCCTCGGCGCGCTTGGGATGCGGGAAAGGCGCGGAGACGAACTGCGTCACAATCAATTGGCCCAGGGGCGCATAGCGGTCGGAAAGGGACTGGCCCCGACTGGCCAGGGGCAGGCAGCCGAGCAAAAGAAAAGGCAGGTATTTCATGCGTTGCCGGCTAATGTGCCAGGCCCGAAGCCAAATGCCAATTACTGGAGGAGGCAGCACACGGCCGCTCTAAAACAGGACAGAAGTGTCCGTCCTTTAGCCTGTCCAATCGCCTCAAAGACCAGAATGCGCCGTCCTTCGGCCATCTTTCGAAAGTGGCCGCAAGTTTGCTTCAAGGTACCCGCTCGGCCGTCAAAATGCTGTACAGCCGGGACGAACCGCAACCGACAACGCTGAATCGAATGGCGACTGCCTTGAATCCAAGTGAAGCCGCACAGTTGGGACAGACGATTGAGATGTTTGAAGTCATCACTCAATCGCAGCCCAACGATTATCAATCTCTGGAAATCCTGAAGGAGGCCTACTCGAAGCTGGGCCGGGAGAAGGACGTCGTCGCCACCTCCAAACGCATCGCCCAGGCCTATGTCACCATGGGCCAGTTGTCCTCCGCGATACTCGAATACGAGACCATTTTGCAGCGCTATCCTAACGATCCTGATGTCCAGGCAGCCTTGAAGCAGATCGAAGCGGAGGCGAACAGCTTTCCCGAAGAGGCCATGCCGTCCGACACGGGAATTGCGGATAAGCCCTCGGCCCGGAAGGAGCAGCCCGCGAAAGCGGCGGGCAAGGCGGTTCCGGCGGAAGTCGAGGATGGCCGGGCCACCATGTACAAGCTATTCGTGGATAGCAAGATCATCACCGCGGGGGATTTCGACCTGTGCTGGACGACCCCCGATCCCGTGGCTCCCCCGGGCGGTGTGATCGAGCCGTTCATCCAGGTGCTGTCCGACAAGGGCATCCTGCCCGTGGACAAGTCGGTAAAGCTGGTGTGCGACCGGTCGCGCGCGGCCTTTCTCCCGCTGAAGAGCTACGATATTGACATGGACCTGACGCGGACGTTCCCGGTGGCGACCTGCCAGCGCTGGTGCGTGTTGCCCTTCGACCGCATGAGCAAGTCGGTGTTCGTCGCCACCGCGAACCCATTCAATCAGCAGGCCGCCAAAGAACTGGCGGCAGCCACCGGCAATCGCCTGCTCTGGTACGTCGTGCCGCCCATCGAGCTGGTCGCCACTGTCCGTAAAGCCTTTCGGTAAGCCATGCCCCGCGCAAAGACCTTTGGCGAACGCATAGCCGACGCGCTGGTGGAGGACGGCCTGCTCACGGCCAAGCAGGTGGAAGATCTCCTGGAGCAGCAGAAAAAGGAAGGCACCCGGCTCCTGAAGCTGGTGCTGGAGAAGGCGCTGGTCAGCGACCAGGACATGGCCGTCTCCATGGGCCGCGTCCTGAACACGCCTCCCATCAATCTCAGCCGCCTCACGATTCCTCTCGAAGTAGCCGACCTCGTGCCCCGTGAGCTGGCCCATAACCATAAGGTGGTCCCCGTCTCGCGCCTGGATAACAAGCTATACCTGGCGATGGCCGATCCGCTCAACGTGCTGGCCATTGACGACGTGCGCCGAATCACCCGGCTGGAGGTCTCCACGCTCATCGCCTCGGAAAAGGCCATCATTGACAAGCTCAACCACATTGACGCCTCCAAGAGCGGCCGGATGGAGGATATCATCCAGGAATCGCAGCAGAAGGCCGAACAAGAGGGCGAGGCGGAAAGCGTCGAGGTCTCCAAGGAGGCGGTCGAGGAAGTCAACCTCGACCAATTGGCTGCGTCCAGCGAGGAAGCGCCCGTCGTGAAGCTCGCGAACCTAATCCTCGTCCAGGCCGTCAAGGACCGGGCCAGCGACGTGCACCTCGAGCCGTTCGAGCGCTCGCTCCGGCTCCGCTACCGCATTGATGGCGTGCTTCTGGACGCCACGCCGCCGCCCAAGCAAATGCAACTGGCCCTGATCTCCCGCTTCAAGATCATGAGCAGCCTGGACATCGCAGAGCGCCGGCTTCCGCAGGACGGCCGCATGCGCATCCGCGTCGGCGGCAAGGACTACGACTTGCGTGTCTCGATCATGCCTACCGTGCACGGGGAGAAGGTGGTGCTGCGTCTGCTGGATAAGAGCAATCTCTCCGCCAGCATTGATAAGCTCGGGCTGGATCCGTCTACCCTGCAGCAGATCCGGGCGGCTGTGGACGCGCCTCACGGCCTGATCCTGGTTACCGGCCCGACGGGCTCCGGAAAGACCACTACCCTTTACTCAGCCCTGAACGAACTCAACAACCCCATCTACAACATCGTGACTGTGGAAGACCCGGTCGAGTTCCAGGTCCCCGGCATCAACCAGGTGCCCACGAAGAAGGAGATTGGGCTGACCTTCGCCAATGCGCTGCGTTCGATCCTGCGCCAGGACCCGGACATCATCATGATCGGTGAGATTCGCGACACCGAGACGGCGGAAATCGCCATCGAAGCGGCGCTGACCGGGCACCAGGTGCTGAGCACCATGCACTGCAACGACGCGCCAGGCGCCATCGCGCGCCTGGATGACATGGGCATCGCGCCTTTTCTCATTTCCTCCTCGGTGATTCTCGCCTGCGCGCAACGCTTGATGCGGCGCATCTGTTCGCATTGCAAGGAGCCGGTGACCTACCCGGCCAAGATGTTCCAGGACCTGAACATTGACCCAAGCATCTTCGATGGGGTGACGCTGTATCGCGGGCGCGGCTGTGATCGTTGCAAGAGCTCCGGGTATTCCGGGCGCATGGCGATCATCGAGGCGATGACCGTGACGGACGAAATCCGCAAGCTGATCATCGCGCGTGCCAACACCCGCGAGATGGGCAAGATCGCTATCGGCCAGGGCATGCGGACGCTGCGCATGGTGGCACTGGACCGGGTGCGCGAGGGAACCACGACCTTGGAACAAGTGCTCGTCATGACGGCGGCGCATTAGTTCCGACTTGCAAGAGCCGCCACCTGTTCCACCTTTACCCCGTGCCGGATAAATGTTCAGTTCTCCGAACCAGAGCGCGGGGTATTGTCCGCCTCGCGCCAAGACCGGGATCGTGGCCGGCTCGATCCGGCCTCCGCTGCCCCATCCTCCGTCCGACCTAATCCCTGCCATGCTTGAGCTGGAACAGGCCCTGGCCCGCATCCTGGAGACGATCCCCCCGCCTGAGACCGAGAGCATCCCTCTCGCAGATGCCTATGGACGGGTATGTGCCGAGCGGATCAAGTCGCGGGTTGACCTGCCATCGTTCGATAACTCAGCCATGGACGGTTACGCAGTCCGTGCCTCGGACGTGGCCTCCGCCCGGACCGAAACGCCGGTCCGCTTGCGTTTGATTGGCAAGGTCGCCGCAGGGGAAAGGTTTGCCGGAAAGGTTTCCCGGGGGACGTGCGTCCGCCTGTTCACGGGTTCTCCAATGCCCCGCGGCGCGAACGCCGTGGTTATGCAGGAGGACACTCGCGTCGAGCCGGCAGCGAATGGCGAGGTGCTGTTCCTTGAGCCTATCCGTGGTGGCGAGAATGTCCGGCCAAGAGGCGAGGATGTGCAGCGCGGTACGACCGTGGCCCAACCGGGGGAAGCGCTGACTGCGGGCCGGATCGGCCTGCTGGCCGCAACCGGGGTGAGTCGCGTCAGCGTTGGAAGGCAGCCTGCCGTCGGGTTGCTCGCCACAGGTTCGGAGCTGACGAAGCCCGGAGCGGCGTTGTCCCCGGGCAAAATTTATGAGAGCAACCGCGTTGCCCTGGCTGGGTTGGTTCACCGCGCGGGCG
>DATKNZ010000525.1:0-12747 GCA_035541055.1 Candidatus Acidiferrum sp.
CGACTTCGTGTATCGCGCCTTTAACGACCGGGCCGTGGTGATCTTCGAAGGGCACTTCAAGCGCAACTACATCCACGTGCGCGACGTCGTGCGCGTGTTCGTTCATGGGCTGAACAAGTTCGAGCAGATGAAGGGCCGGCCTTACAACGTGGGGCTGGACGATGCGAACCTGTCCAAGCTGGAGCTGTGCGAGGTGATCAGGAAGCACCTGCCGAAGTTCGTCTTCCTGGAGGCGCCCATTGGCGAAGACCCGGACAAACGGGACTACATCGTTTCCAACGCCCGCGTCGCCGCGACGGGCTTCAAGCCCGAATGGAACCTCGACCGCGGCATCGAGGAACTCATCAAGGGCTACACGATCCTGCGGAACACGCTCTACTCGAACGTCTGAGGCAGCGCATGAGCCTGGAACTCGGCCAGGTCGTGGCGGTCGTGCTGGCGGGCGGCTTTGGGACCCGCGTGGCCCACCTGCTGCCGGGCGTGCCCAAACCGATGGTGCCGGTGGCGGGGCGGCCTTTCCTGGAATGGGTCGTGCGTTTCCTGGCGCGGCAGGGCATCCGCAAGGCCGTCCTCTCCACGGGCCATCTTGCGAACGTGGTCGAAGCCCATTTCCGCAGCCAACCTGTCCCGGGCGTCTGCATCGAATGTGTGGCCGAAACTCAGCCCCTGGGAACGGCAGGCGGCTTCCTCTACGCCGTGTCGCGCTCCCATGAGTCACCCGCCGCCTGGCTGGTGCTCAACGGCGACTCGCTGGTCTTTGCCGCCCTGGGCAAGGTCGCCGCCGCGCTGGACGACCCGCGGGTCGCGGGCGCGGTGGTCGGCTGCGAGGTGCCTGACGCCTCGCGTTACGGGACGCTGGCCATTGGACACGGCGGCGAGCTGCAAGGGTTCAGCGAGAAACGGCCCGGCAAAGGTGTCATCAACGCCGGCATTTACCTGCTGCGCGACTCGCTGGTCCGCGAGCTGAACGGGGCGCCGCCCTTGAGCTTCGAGAAGGACGTCTTTCCCCAGCTCATCGAGCGGGGCGTGGTGCTCAAGGCCTGCGCCGTGCAAGCGCCGTTCCTGGACATTGGCACGCCTGATTCGCTGCGGCAGGCGGAGGCCTTTGTGTCGCAGCACCGCTCCGAGTTCTCCGAATGACCCCCAGCGCATGAACCCGCCAAAACAAGAGCGAACGGTCGTCTTCGCCACGCCCTGGTTCAAGGTGTTCGCCGAGCCGGCGGCAGACGGCGGCGCGCCGCACTACACGATCCAGGCCCGCGACTTCGTGGCCATCGTGGCATCCACCGCCGATAACCGCATCCTGCTGGTGCGCCAGTACCGTGCCGCCGCTGGCGCCGAGACCCTGGAAATCCCCGCCGGGCATGTCGAGCCGGGCGAGACTCCCGAACAGGCCGCGCGGCGCGAGTTGCTCGAGGAAACAGGCCACGAAGCGGAGCGGTTCGAGCTGCTTGCCACGCTGTCGCCGTCCGTCGCGCGCTTCACCAACCGGATGTATTGCTTCTTTGCCGGGCAGGCCAGGCCGGCGACCGGGCCCAGACCTCAGGGCGAGCCGGGGGTGAGCCTGGTGCTGTACGAGAAAGGCGTGCGCGGGTTAATGGACGAGAAGGAGTTCTACAGCGCGCCCGGTTGCGCGGCTTTATACCTGGCGGCGTTGCGCGGCCGCCTGCCGTTATAAACCAGGCCCCTGGTAATGCAGGGGCGATAGAACGTGCGGCCTACGGCGCGGGGATCACTCCCCCCGGCCCGTAAGGCCCCAATGGGACCCCGCTTGGCAGGTCGGCCTCGGCGGGCGTGCCGACCGCGTTCGGCACATAGGTCTCGTTGATCACGTTCTGGATGCCGTCAAACCGGATATAGCCCTTAAGGATGCTCAGGTCGGGGACCGGCGTGCCGGTCGCCTGGTTGTTCTCCATGGCCCACTGGTCCTTGGCAGCATCCAGCACCCGCAGGTTGCTGTAAATGATGTTCAGGCGTGAGGTGTCGCGCGCCCGCACTATGCTCGGGATGGCAATGGACGCCAGCAGGCCGATAATGGCCACGACGATCATCATCTCGACAAGGGTGAAACCTGACCGGCTCGAAAGGCTGCGACTAGCATTCATACAACAAACGCGACGCCGCTAATCGAGCATAACACAAGCCAACACAGAATGGCTTGTTATGCGGGCTGGTTCCGGAGCGCAATCCTGCCCGGTGTGTGATTTCGGTGCAGTCGCCTGCGGACTGGCTCGAATCGAGACAGAGCCGCAGCGCCGTATGTCCAGCAGAGCGCGGGCTGTCCGATCCGCAGCACTGGGCTATGAACTCCAGCGTAGCGGCGTCTCGGCAGAGCGCCGCTAACTTCCTCCTGACCTCCCAGCGGCGCTGTGCCGAGACGCCGCTACGAGGCTAATGGAACGGCCTAACGGCCGGAACGCCATGTCATGCTTGGCGGAAGGTAATTCGCGCCTTGCCGAGGTCGTAAGGTGACATCTGCACATTCACCTGGTCGCCGACGCTGATGCGGATAAAGTTCTTGCGCATTTTGCCGGAGATATGGGCCAGGACCTCGTGGCCGTTGGGCAGGGCCACCCGGAACATGGTGCCGGGCAGCACCTGGGTTACCGAGCCGATCAGTTCAATGGGTTCTTCCTTAGCCACACGGCACCTTTGTCGTATCGCGATGCGTTGCTCGTCATCTGCGGTGGTTAGCTGGTTCTGGTTCTTAGCGGTCCGGCTATGATGGGCCGAGCCGTTGACGCCTACTTTGCCGTGGCTCCAGGCAAAATCAAGGAACTTTTGGCGCCGGCAGCGCCAATTCATCAAGGGTGGCAGGGACGCATTCCACCGCGTCCCCATCTTCCCGAGATAGCAGGGACGCGGTAGAACGCGTCCCTACTACCCTTCATGAACTGGCCTTGGGGTCCCTGGGCGCATCCGCGCACCGTGCCCAACAACGGCGCGCGCCCAGCGTAGCCGCACCGCGAGCCGTCCCCGGCTCGCAGCAACAACCCACAGTGAGCCGCTGCGGGCCGGGGACGACTCGCGGTCCGGTTGCGGCCCGCCCCCTGGCTTGAAAAAACTTGCAAAAACGGCTTGGATAACCGGCAGTCAGCCTTTAGAGTCGCTTCCATTGTTATGAAGAATAATCAACTGACCACGATTCTGCTGGGATTGCTGACGATCTCGGCGCTGGCGTCGGTGGTTCTGTGCTGGCTTTACGTCTCCAACACGCGCCAACGCAACACCCTGCAGGCCCAGGCCAACTTCATCATGAACAACCGCCAGGTTATGACCTCGCTGGTCAACGACACCCTGGAATACAGCAAGACCCACCAGGCCATTGATCCCATTCTCGAATCCCTGCGGCTCAAGCAGGTCAAAGCCGCCTCCTCCGCCACCAAACCCGCCGCCAAGTAGGTTCTATGGACAATCTCGAAAGCAAGACAACCGTTCAGACTGAAACCACCGACCTGCCGGCCGAGTTCGAGGCCTTGCGCCACCTGGTCGTATCCATCCTCATCCTCATGCTGGTCGTCAGCGGCACCTTGAGCATTTACCTGCTGCGGCAATGGCGGACCACCGTGAACGAGCTCAAGGTCATCCGCCCGCAAGTGAGTCAAATGGCCGCCATTTACCAGAAGGACGAGTTCCCGTGGATGAAGGAGATCCTGAATAGGCTCAGCGACTACGGGCGCACGCATCCCGACTACATGCCGGTCCTGGCCAAGTACAACATCAAGCCTGGCGCGGCCACGGGCGCACCGGCTGGCGGCGCTGCAGCCCCGGCGCCCGCCGCCCAAAAGAAGTAGCGTTGAGGAGCGCCTCACCGCTCCGGGCAGGCAGATTGGACACAGGTGGCCGGAGGACGTCGGATTAAGAAAATCCTGGTTGCGCTGACCGCGGCTTGCTGCGCCGTGGGATTGCATGCGGCCGAGCCCGGCGAGCAGGCAGTCGTCGTCTATAATAAGCGCATGCCCGAGTCCAAGGGCGTGGCCGAGTACTATGCCCAGCGGCGGCACGTGCCGGCGAACCAGGTCTTTGGCCTCTCCCTTTCAACCAACCAGGACATCTCACGGGCGGAGTTCCGCGACACGCTGGAAAAGCCCCTCGCGAAGGCGCTCGAAGCCGGCAAGCTCTGGCGCATTGGCTCGTTCCCCGTTCCAGCCACCACCAACCGCCCGGCGCAAAAACAAAAGCGCGTCTCCGAGTCGAAGATACGCTACGCCGTCCTTTGCTACGGCGTGCCCTTGCGCATCCAGGCCGACGAAGCGCTCAAGGAGGAAGGGGAAGAGCAGCTTCGTCCGGAGTTGCGGCACAACGAGGCCGCCGTGGACAGCGAACTGGCGCTCCTGCCGCTGATTGACCCCAAGCCGATGTTGGCCGGCCCGCTGCGCAACCCCGTCTTTACCACAACCAACGTCGCCATGCTGAATCCGACCAACGGCATCCTCCTGGTGGCGCGGCTCGACGGCCCCACGCCCGAAATCGCCCGCGGCCTGGTGGACAAAGCGCTCGAAGCTGAGTCCAATGGCCTCTGGGGCCGGGCCTACTTCGACCTGCGCAATATCAAAGACCCCGGGTTCAAGATGGGGGACGATTGGATTCGCGGCGCGGCGGACATCAGCCGGCACCTGGGCTTCGAGACCGTGGTGGACGAAAACCCCGCCACCTTCCCGCCGGGCTTCCCGATGGACCACATCGCCCTCTATATGGGCTGGTACGACGGCGATGTCTCAGGACCGTTCACGCAGCCGACGGTGGAGTTCATGCCCGGCGCCTTCGCCTATCACTTGCATTCGACCAGTGCCGCGTCCCTGCGCACCCCCGACCAGCATTGGGTCGGCCCGCTTCTCGCCAAAGGCGCCACGTGCAGCATGGGGTGTGTCTATGAGCCTTACCTCGGCGGCACGCCCGACGTGGCGGTGTTTGCCGCCCGCTTCATCTTCTACGGCTTCACGTTCGGCGAAGCCGCCTACGCCTCGCAGCCCGTCCTCTCGTGGCAGACCACGGTGGTAGGCGACCCGCTCTACCGCCCTTTCGGGAAGGACGCCGACTCGTTGCACCGCCAGCTTGCGGTGCGCCATAGCCCGTTGCTCGAGTGGTCCTACCTGCGCCTGGTGAACCTGAACCTGGTCATGGGCCGGCCTATGGCCAGCGTCGTCGAACTCCTGGAGCAGCTTGACCTCACGAGGAAAAGCCCCGTGCTGACCGAAAAGCTGGCGGACCTCTACGCCGCTCAGGGGAAACCCTCTTCAGCCGTCCACGAATACCTGCAGGCGCTGGAACTAAACCCCTCCCCGCAACAACGCATCCGGCTCCGGCTCACGCTCGGCGAGAAGTTGCTCGCCCAGGGCCAGCCGGCCGAGGCCTATGCCCAGTACCGGAAGCTGCTCGAGGAGGCGCCCGCCTACCCCGACAAACTGGCCATTTATCAGAAGCTCCTGCCCCTCGCGCAGAAACTCGATAAGAAAGCCGACGCTGACGCCTACCAGGCCGAGATCACCCGCCTCACTCCCCCTCCGCCAAGCCCCAGCCCGAATTCGCACAAGTAGGGACGCCTCGCCAAAGCGGCGGCGGGTATGCCCTTCAGGGCGGGCGAGGCTCAGGAGGGACTACGAGGGAAGACCGTCACCTGTCCGTCACCACACCGTATACTCCCCGTGACCACACCGTATGTTCAATTTGAATATACGGTGTGGTCACGGGGAGTATACGGTGTGGTGACGGACAGGTGACGGTGCGGCTGGGGGCATGCTAGGCGGCGTCCCGGTGCTGGCATCTGCCTGACAACCGGGTTGTCACTGTCCTAAATCAGGACACTTCCAGCTCGGCCACCGGCAGTGTTTTCGAAGTAGTGTAGCCAGCTACCATTGGCCGCAATCAAGGCTTCCTTGACCAGACAGGCTACGACCAACTCTATCATGCGGCTGAGAAACAAAGCCGCATGCTCAGTGGGTTGCGCCGATCCTTGGAAACAGCTTAACTCAACCCTCAACCTTCAACCCTCAACTCCCCTCGGCGGGCAAGCCGGATGCCGGAACTGGTGGTTGCATGGGCTGAGGGTTGCGAGATACGGGCTAATGGTGCAAACCTTTAGTGGAGGTCTCTAGCCCAGCTCGGCGCTCTGCGGCTTTCAAGCTCCTGTTCTGAACCATAAGCTACTACTAACTGCATGGTTTATAGCAGGTTATACCTGACATCGGAGGGTTGACAATAGTGCGGCGCCCGTGCAGAATGGCCCTATGCAATTGGGGAATACCGAGGAATGGCCTCTTCTCCTGGGAACTTCGGGCCAAACATACTGTTCCCCGCGCTAGTGGGTACTGAAGTTGGGTATGATATTTTTGAGCTGGCCAAAGTCGCCGTCTGAGGCTAGCCTGAGCCGCAGCGCGCCCGAGTTGCGCATAACGGCGCTTGGCGCGTTGATGCGCAACTCGGGCGCGCTGCGGCGCCAGCAGCCGGCGGCTTTGGTGATTTGTTCGCGGACCTGTGCTGGCCGCTTCGACCCGCGCGGAGAACCAGTCGCTGCACCTCAAGTCGCTGCTGTCCCGCCGGCTGTGCTCTCTGCTAATGGCCAGCCGCGCCCCCAGGCTGAGCTTGCCCCCCGCGACTTGAGGTGAGCTCTTTCGTTATGTCCCAGCATCTAGCGTATGACGCGTGACACTGCATTTTGGACCATGGTGGTTGGCGTGCTGGTAGTTCCAAGTGCCACGGTTGGCCTGTTACGAGGCTTGGCTGTTCTGAAAGCCTACAAGGCCATCTGCGTCGACCTGAGGGCCGCGGGAGTGGGACTTTTAAAAGGGGAATTGCAGTTGCTTTTCCGGGACCTCAACTGTAAACCGCAGTCCGCGCTTAGCGCCCACACCTCACCCGAAGTGAGGGCAATTGGCCAACGGCACGCTCAGCCGCTGTTAGCTCGCATGAGGTCGCTTAAGCGCTGGTTCTGGGCGATTGTCGCGGTCGGCGCAACGGCTGTGATTTCGTTCCCTCACGTATGGGCAACGATGACGAAATAGGACATAACGATCGCCCTGCACTGGACGCCCGGACGGCGCTCTGGTTCCATATCGAAGCTCACTGGCCGGGCGCCAGTGAGAGCGGGCATTAGCCCTATGGTGAGCTTCCTCATTTCACTTCCGGTCATCGGACTCGCTGGGTGGCTGCTCGCGGCGACCACATCACGCATGTGGCGTTTGAGCGCGGGCTGGGGATGGTGGGTCACTCTAGGCCTGATAGTGTTACTCGGAGGCTACGCTGGCTACCGGCTTGGGCGTTGTGAAATTCAGCCTTCGGCCACCTTCCGTTGGGAAGGTCTGCCGCTGCCAATCGGCTTTTTCGCATTGGAGGGTGATCGCTGGACTGATTTCATCCCTTCTCCTCCCATCCAGTGGACTAACTTACTGGCGGATATTCTCAGCCCGGTTCTATTGATGGCGATCCCGTTGGCCATCATCTGGCGGAGGAGGGCGCGAATGCACACGGGAAACCAAGGGCTAACAAGCGTGCCGGAGGCGACGGCGGGATGAGCGCTCTGTTTCATGCCGGATGTCCCTGGCCCGCCGCGCCTCAGCACGAACGTTGGGCGCTATGAGCAAGCCACCGCGAGGCTCGCTTCACCTAATGAGGGCGGGGAGCATTCTGGTCCTGGGAGTTCTCTTGGCGCTTCTGGTTTCCATTGTGGCGGCGAACTTCCCTCACAGCCCGCGCCAGTCGAGAATTCTCGCAATGGTGAACAACCTCCGCCAGCTCGACGGCGCGGCTGAGATGTGGGTGATAGACCATCACCAGACAGGTGCTGTGCTGGTTGCGGAGGCGGACCTGACGAACTATCTGAGGCGCCCGCTACAGCCCATAGCTGGCGAGCGTTACGTTCTTCGGCCTCTCCCGGAGTCGCCACAGGTGGTGCTGACGCGCGACGTGGAAGGGCGGCCGAAGGGAACAGTGATTTGCTTCGCGGCCAACGGTGAGGTCAGGTTCATCCCGCCCAACCAACACCTGCAGCCGACCCCGCGATGACCTCTCTGTTCCATGCTGGACGTCCTTGGCGCGGGGCGGCTGAGGTGTATCGTTGGGCTATGAGGCGCATCTTGTGTTCGATAGCGGTGGTAGCTCTTGTCGGTTGTGGTAAGCCTACAGGAACACTTGATCGGTATTTAGCGGCCCAGCCAGTTGCTTCCGGGAGGGACATGGGCATATTAATGGATCTCCTGCGCAAAGGCGATGTGGCCGGCTTCAATCACGCTCGCACGAATCGTCCCTACGCCGGCAAACGTTTGGATTTCCGGCGCCAGAACTTCGTTGGGCTATCCGCAGGCGGTGCCGATTTTTCCAACTCGATTTTCGCATGTATTAATTTCACGGGCGCGGATCTGAACCACGCCTCGTTCCGAGGCTCGTACCTGGCGTCGGCAATTGCTCAAGTCGAAATGCCGTGGTTGCGACCCCCTCCTCGCCGGACGTGCCTGGCAAACTGCGACTTCACCGCCGCGGTGCTGAACGCCACCGAGTACGTTACCACCTCCGAGTTTTCGGAACCGATAGACGTGTGGACCAAGATGGATTTCCAGTTTGGCCTCGGGGGCGCCGATGTCTCAGGAGCAGTCGGGCTAGAGCCGCTTTTGGCGAAACAGAGGTGAGTATCATCGCGCCCAACCAAGTCACTGGAGCGAATGCGGGCGGGCCACACCTGTTGCCAATTCGGACGCGCTGGGCCGCCCGCATCGCTCAGTTCTGTCGTTGGACCAAATCGCACACCATGAGAGCATTTATCATTTTCCTTTTATCGTGCGCGTCGGTTCTCGGCGCGGATGGCGGCATTCAAGTTTTCAGCACCGCCAAGACGAATGCGGAGAGCATTACCACCAAGGAGTTCTACACCAGGGATGGCCAGACCAATTTGGTGCGTCATACCAAGACCAAGGCAGGAGTCGTCCAGATTCGGATTCACCGGTTTTATCAGGCAGGCACTCTGGTGGGAGATTTTGTTGCCATGCCGGGTTCTTCCGGCTTCACCACGGAGGCTGGCATCCCCTATTCGGTGAGCTTGGAGTGCGACGCATCCCGCAATCCGAAGTCGGTAGTCATTGGCACAAAGGAGGGCGTTATTGTGGAGGCGTTCAATTACACCAATGGCTTTTTCTCGCCGGTTGAGCGTTCGGTTCTTCAGAAGGCCAACGGGGTGGGCGCGGACATGAGGCAGTTGTTGGACCCCGAGCACGTTCACAAGAGCACGCCGGAGGGTTTTGTCCGCGAGGCAGAGCAGTTGATTGAGAAGCACAAGGACAAGTAATCGGCATGAAGACATGGTCCAACAAACCGGCTGCAGGCAAGGCCGCGATTGCGTCTCTGTTGGCAGTTGGACATCATTGCCGCGGCCTGCCTGAGCCGGGCCGTTGGGTGAAAACGGCTAACAAAGCGAGAGGCTGGGTGTCATCTACTATGGCAACGAGCGAATTATGAACGCAATGTTGAACGTGTGGGGGCGGGTGGCGGTTTTCCTGAACGACCGCCGCGCCTGGGCGAGGGCAATCCTGCTTGGGCTCCGGTTATACGGGGTTGTAGCCCTTAGCCTTATATGGCTGGTCATTCATTACGGAAGGCCGGGAAGGCTCAGGCCCTTGGGCGCGCCGGTTCTAGATCCGGCCTTGCTTCTTGGGTACGTCCTTGGCCTTTCTGCGCTCGGCGTCATCGGCTTGAAGCAACTGCGTTCCGGTAACCGGCCAGGAGGCCTGATCAATCTCGGTCTTGCTGCGCTAACCGGAGTGCTTGGCTGCTGTGCGTGGCACCTCCTCGACCTCGAGGGTGCGAGATGGCTCTAACCGGTCTGTCTTGATTGCCGGGACAGCGAGGGCGAACGCCGTGTTGTAAATCTGCTTCAGCGTATTTGGTGTGAAAGCGGCTTTCGGGCTTCCAGGAATGCCCGCTGAACCGGCCGCTGCACCGAGTGGCGGCCCGCGCCTCTCGGTCCAGTGGGAGCGAGGTTCCGGGCCGCCTCGGTGAGCTAAACGGTTGGAGTATGAGCACCGAAGGTCAGGCCATCGCGGTCAGGCTGGCGAGGCGGGTATGGGTTGGTTTCGTCGCCTCCTTGCCGCCTGCTCGCGTTTGTTGGCCCGTTCGCCTTTTCAGTCGGCGTCTTACTTCTCACCCGAATATAAGGGTCAACGTTGGCTGCGCTATCAAGCGGCGCACTCCGGCCAGGCGTAGGTCAGCCTGTTGACTCCTCGGGAAAGTCGAGCATGGTAAGTGCAAACACGATGCTTGAGGCGACTGATTCCGCAAAGTCGTGACCGGGTGTGCCGCCTGGCGCCGGTCTTTTGTTGCTGTGTCCTCTGGATGGCACTGGCGCCTTGTCCGGTACAGGGCGCGGGGACGTGGGTTCCGCTGGTCAACCAGGCGCCGGATGACATTGACCTCTTGCTGCTGCTTTCCGATGGAACCGTCATGGCCGCCTCCGGCGAGCCCGGGGCCGGTGGAATCGGCAATGCGTGGTATCGCCTGACACCCGACTCGAACGGCAGCTACGTCAACGGCACCTGGTCCACGCTGGCGCCCATGAGCTACACGCGGCTTTATTATTCTTCCCAGGTGCTGCGGGATGGCCGGGTGCTCGTCGCCGGCGGGGAATACGGGACCGGCACCAATTCCGCGGAGGTTTACGATCCATTGGCCAACACCTGGACGGTCACTCCGCCGCCGCCCGCCGGGCAGGTGCGATTCCACGATTCGATCTCCGAGACCCTGCCGAACGGCAACGTGCTGGTCGCCCCGGTGACCCCGGCCACTTACGGTGGCACGGTGATCTACGACGTCAGTTCGAACGCGTGGGTGCCCGGCCCGACCCTGGTCAATGATTTCTACGAGGACGAAGCGAGCTGGGTCAAGCTACCGGATGCGAGCATTTTGACCATAGACCCCTTCGGCACGAATTCCGAGCGCTACATTCCGGCCCTCAACCAATGGATCAATGACGCCACCACGCCGGTCGAGATTTATGGCGGCTTTGAGATGGGGGCGGCCTTCTTGCTGGCGGACGGACGCGCCTTCTTCCTGGGGGGAACCGGCAATACTCTGTTCTACAGTCCTTCCGGCAACACGAACATGGGTACCTGGCAGGCCGGCCCGATCATGCCCGATGGCCTGGTGACGGCCGATGCGCCCGCGGCCATGATGGTCAACGGCCACATCCTATGCGCTCTGACTCCCACCAACGGTTTTCCGACCACCTTCTATGAGTTCGACGCCGAGGCAGACTCATTCACGCAGGTGATCGGACCGGCAGGCACCAACTTCTACTCCAACTCCTACGAGATGCGTATGCTGGACCTGCCGGACGGAACCGTGCTGTTTGTGTCCGACGGCCCCCAGCTTTACGTCTATCAGCCGGACGGCTCGCCGCTTGCCGCCGGCCAGCCGGTCATCAACACGCTCACCACGAACGCCGGAGGCTCGTATCACCTCACCGGTAGGCTGTTCAATGGCATCTCCGAAGGAGCTGCTTACGGCGACGACGCACAAATGAGCACCGATTATCCTATCGTGCGCCTCGCCGATTCGTCCGGCGACGTCTATTATGCGCGCACCTACAACTGGAGCGGCACCAGCATCATGACCGGCACCAATGTTGTCAGCACGGACTTCACCCTGCCGACCAATCTCCCGGTGGGAGTCTATTCGCTGGCAGTTTCGGCGAACGGAAACGCCTCGGCTCCGATTGCGTTTGTGTATTCGCCGGACTCTCTGCTCGTGACTCCCGCGGGCGGCTTTCTATTTACGGGCGCCGCGGGAGGCCCCTTTGTTCCTGCCGCGATCAGTCTCACCCTCACCAACGTCGGAGGGGCCGGTCTGAACTGGTCGCTGGGAGCCGCGCCGCCCTGGCTGAACGCTTCCCGGACGAGCGGCACGCTGGCGCCGGGCGGTCCGGCCGCCACCGTGACTCTCAGCCTCAGCCCGGCTGCCACGAATCTGGCCTTCGGCAGCTATCCGGCTACTTTGTGGTTCACCAACCTGACCGATGGTTACGTCCTGAGTCGTGCGGTCACGTTACGGGCCAGCCCGCCACAACTGGTGCAGAACGGCGGCTTTGAGACCGGCGACTTCACCGGCTGGACCCAATCGGGTAACATTGATGGATACGAAACCGTTATTACTGATCCCGCCTTCGTCCACTCCGGCAACTACGGCGCTCAAGTCGGGTGTTACGGTTCGCTCTATTATCTGTCGCAAACCCTGCCGACGACGCCAGGGCAGCTTTATCTGGTCAGCTTCTGGGTCGTCAACTACAACGGCGACGGCCCCAACGAGTTCCTCGCGGCCTGGGGTCCCACGACTCTCTTCGACCAGGTCAACATGGGAACCGATGGATGGTTGAACATGCGTTATCTGGTGACCGCCACGGGCACCAGCACCCTGTTGCAGTTCGGC
Source organism: Candidatus Acidiferrum sp. (assembly GCA_035541055.1). Classification (GTDB taxonomy): domain Bacteria; phylum Verrucomicrobiota; class Verrucomicrobiia; order Limisphaerales; family UBA8199; genus JAPLUA01. Next base: position 12,406 of record DATKNZ010000525.1, read on the forward strand.
TTCCGAAACGACCCTTACTATTTCGCCTTCGACGACGTGAGCGTGACGGCCGTGCGCGCGCCCTCGATAAGCTCCATCAGCAAAGCCGGCGGGCTGGTTGATCTTTCGTGGACGGCAGTGGCCGGGCCCACCTACCAGTTGCAGTACACGACCAATCTCACTCTCGGCGCCTGGATAAACCTGGGCAGCCCCATCACCGGAACCGATGGCACCCTCACCGCGACGGACCCTTCGCCTGCTGACCCGCAGCGGTTTTACCGTCTGCAAATGGCGCCTTAGGGTGGTAGGGACGCGTTCCACCGCGTCCCCATCTTCCCGAGATAACAGGGACGCGGTGGAACG
>DATKNZ010000526.1:0-15750 GCA_035541055.1 Candidatus Acidiferrum sp.
CCCCCGACCAACAACGCCAGAGTGGGCACCAGCGCAAGCCAATACCCAACAGCCATGAGATCATAGTTCCAGGGTGGGCGTGCTACGGCGTCAGCCCCCCCGCCGAGCAGGCCGTCACCCCAGAGCGTGCCGTAGATGCCGTCCGCGAAGCTGGAAAATGAACTGAACCACGGGTGCGCCAGGACGGAGCCGAATCGCAGGTAGAATCCGCTGGTGCGGTAGCCGTTGTCCTGCCACCACGAGAACCCCAGGCGCGGGTCCCACACGCCGATCAGCGGGCTGCCGTATTGTGCCCAGAGCCGTCCGTAGTGCCACCCGCAAACGGCGGCGCAGATCAGCACGATGGCCCCAAGTTGCAGGACGAGCCGTGCGCCGGGGCCTGCCGCCTTGGCTGTGCCAACCCACGCCTTCCATAGCAAAGCGGCAAGCACCGCCGGAACGGCGACCAGCGCGGTCGCCTTGGCCAACAGGGCCGCTCCCAGGCACAGCCCCAGCCCGGCGCAACTGGTCCAGGACAGACGCTCCTGTTTGATCATACGAAGGGTCAGGAACACGCACGCGCTGACCAGCGCGGCAGCCAAGCCTTCATTGGATACGTATTGGGACACGTAGAGCAGGGGAGGCATGGCTGCGGCCAGCACCAGCCCCGATCGTTGCGCGGCTCGTTCCCCGGGAAACACGAGCCGCAAGCAAGCCCAGACCAACATTAGATGCGCGATGCCGATCACCATGCCCAGAACGCGCAGGGCCATCACGCCGCCATCTTGCCTCGCCGAGAGGGACAGCACGTCGAGCAGCCCGGCACTCAGCGCATAGTACAGCGGCGGCTGGAACATCTCCCATCCCTGGTCGGCGCGGGGCAACGCATGGTGTTGCTGGATGAACTGCACGTAGGCCTGGTGCGAATCCACATCGTAGCCCACCAGGTTGGGCAGCATGCCAAGGTTGTTGACGAACAGCGCCACCCAGACCAGCCCCAGCACGAAGACCGGCAGGAAGTCACTGCGAAGCAAACGCGCCGCAACGGAGGACGCACTGGCCGAACCGACGAGCGCGGGGCCTGCAAGGCGGTTGAACAGCCAGTAAGCGGCGGCGGACAGAGCGGCAAAAAGCCCTAGCGTGGCCCAGCGGGTGCGCAGGCTCGCCCAAGGCTCTTCCCCACCGTACGCGGCGCTGCCCGCGAGAGCGGGTTTGGGCTTGCCGGCCAGCCGGGCCTGCCGCCAGGCGGCGCCGGCGCACGACACCTGCCAGGTCTCGTCGCTGTCGAGGCGCCTGCCGCCGAGATCCAGCGAGGCCCATAAGGCCGGCGGGCCGTTGCTGTTCCAGACAGTAACGGCCACCTCGTTCGTGCCAGCTTGCAGCTCACCGTGAACATCAAACCGGTCCGGCTGCTTCCAGGTCCGTGCAGACTGCTCGGGGGTGGGGGCTGGGCGGCCATTCACCGCGAGCGCATACCGGCGCAGTCCGGCTACCGACAGGGTCGCTGCCCGAGGCGCCTGGTCCAGCGTGAAGGACCGCCGGAATACGGTGGCCAACTCCACCCGCGCGTTCAGGGTCGCCCTTGGCACCGCAGCCCAGGTGATCCACTGGGCTGGGGCGAGGCGCGGGAGGAAATACACTTCAGGGTTGCGGCTGCACGTCCACCACAACGCGCCAAAGCTGCCGAGCGCACCGCAAATCACCAGGGCAAGAGCCAGGCGGCGCGCCGGGGTGGAAGCTCCAATCAGTGGTTGCGACATGTGGTTGCCAGCCGGCCCCAGGCCAACTTACCGGCGGGCTACCCAAGCCGTCGAGGGCCGCCTGCGCCCGCCCCGCCGCGATTCGAACAGTTCAGGCTTGTGCCTGGGCGGCGGCTCCCGACGGCTTGTAAGGCTGGATGGAATCAATGCGATGGCGGTGAACGACGCCATTAATCTCGAATTCGACTTCGTCTCCGATCTTGTGTCCGAGCAGCGCCTGGGCTACGGGCGACAGATAGCTGACCAGCCGGTTCTCCGGGTCCGAATCCCAGGCCCCGACGATGGTGAAACGCTCAGCCTGCTGCGTCTGGAGGTCGGTGGCGGCCACGAGCGTGCCGATGCTGGCAATATCGGTGCGGGCGTTGGTGAAATCCGTGCCGCGAGCGCGGAGGAGCTGTGTTTCCAACTCCGCTTTCTGGCGCATGAGCAGCTTCTGCATCTCCTTGGCGGCCTTGTACTCGTGGTTCTCGCGCAGGTCCCCATAGCTGCGCGCGATGGCAATCTCCTTCGAGTTGGCCGGGATCTTCTTCTCCACCAGCTCGTGGTACTCGTTCTTGCGGCGCTCCAGGCTTTCCCACGACACCACCAGCCCGCTCTCCTGCTTGGGCTGATCTCCCGAGATCAGCGACTGGACTGCCGGGTAGCTCTTCACGATGCGAGCCAGCAGCGACCGCTTGTCCATGTCATCGAAGCAGGGTGAGTACTGCAAAGCCCGGGTCAGGTCCTTGATGACCTCGAAGTCCGCCGAGCCGATCAATTCGACCAGCAGCTCCTGGTCGTCGAGGATGTAGTCGCGCAGCCGGTTGGAGCGACGCTCGTTGAACTGGTCGCGCTCCATGGCCGTCAGCATGGCGCGAAAGACCTCAGGACCGAGGATGTCGGCAAAGGAATCGTTGCGGTCCTTGGCCACCCAGAGCAGGAGTTCGGTGCTGGCCGTGTGCTGGCTGATAAGGCGGGCGAGAGTCTCCTTGAGCTGATCGAACTTCCCTTCCTGAACGAGCAAGCCGGCCAATTCGCGGCAGAGCTTGGCGGAGGAGTTATTCAAGGCCAACAGCAGCGCCTTATGCCAGTTCTCGGGGTTGGCCGCTTTGAAGGTCTCCAGGGCACGGCGGTGCTTGGAAGCGGGGAGCTGCTCGAGCAGCGCGCCAAGCTGAGTCTCTGGGGCCCAAATCGCTGTCGCCTGGAGTTCTTCCGGCCCGGGGGCCAGCTCCGCCATGGCTTCGATGTCGTCCCGCGCAAAGATCGCCTCCAGTGCCACCGCCGGCTGGGTGCGCTGGTAGTTGCCAAGCTCGGCGTTCACGGCCGACACGACCTCCTTGCCGGCCGCCTGCTTGTCCGCCAAATCGTGCGCGTTACGGAGCAGTTCGGCCACCACGGCGATCCGCGCTTTGAGTCCTTTGGCTGCCCGGAACTCCTCCATCAACCGGTCCTGCAGCGAGACCTCCTTCTCCTGGTAAATAATGGGCTCGGTCTTCTTGAGCGGCACCTGGAAGTGCCCGTTCTTCTTGAGCTGCCGCTTGGCGCCCTCCCACCATTTTTTCCAGTCCTCCCGCACCACTTGCGGGACGAGCACCTGCTGAATCTGCTCGACGTTCGCTTTTCCCCCCAGGCTGCTGATGACCAGCTTCACCAGCTCCACCGGATTGGTGGCAGCCATCTGCTGCAGGCCTGCCGGATCGGAGGCCTTGCGCGCCAGGACGTGCGTCTTGGGAATAGGCTTCAGCGATTCGGCAGCGAAGGCAAGGTCCATCGTGTGCCCTTCCTTGTTGTCGAAATCAATGGTGAACCGGGCGAAGACAGTATCCACGGCCCTGATGCGACCGAACCCCCAGCTCCGGTGCATGCAGAAGCCGCTGTCCGCCAGCAACACCAGGGCCTCAACGTGTTGGCGCTCCAGCTTGCCTGCGGCAACCATCTTCTCGAATTCTTCTCTCATAGTTCATCTTCGCGCTCGCGTCCTGCGAGCCGAATGCATTTATTAAATGTCGTGCGCGGCCAAAATCCAAGAGAAATTGCACTGCACGTCCTGCGGCGCCAGCCGGGCGGCGATTACATCGAAGACCGGTTCGAGGCGGCGCTGGCAGAGCAGCCGCTCTCCGGGCCGGATCGCCGCCTGTGCCAGGAGTTGGTCTTCGGGGTGGTCCGCTGGCAGGCGACGTTGGACTGGCTGATCGCCCGCAAGACCCAAGCCCGGCAGCAAAAGCCCGCTCTGCAAGACCTGCTCCGGCTGGGGCTCTACCAGATCTTATGGCTGGACCGCATTCCCAACCACGCGGCGGTTCACGAGACGGTCGAACTGGCGAAGCAGAGCGGGTTCGGCCCGCAGGCAGGCTTCGTCAACGCCGTTCTCCGAGGCTACGCGCGTGAGCACGATGCAACGCACGCCCTGCTGGCGGAGCTTCGGACCACCCACCCCGCCATCGGCTATTCGCACCCCGAATGGCTGGCCACCCGCTGGCAGGCACGCTGGGGGCCCGAACGCTCGGCGGACCTGATGACCTGGAACAACACGCCTCCAAAGACCTACGGCCGCGTCAATACCCTGAAAGCCACGGCCGAAGCGCTCCTGCCCCAGTGGCGCGAGGAAAACGTGGAGTATGACTTTGCCGGCTACGATTGGGTGGAGGAGCACAGCGTGTTCGAGTTGAAGGCGCATCCGCCACTGGCCCGCCTGCCCAGCTTTCAGCAGGGCCTGTTCTATGTGCAAGATCCCAGCACGATGCTGGCGGTGCGGGAGCTCGGTCCCCAGCCGGGGGAAAGCGTGCTCGACCTTTGCGCCGCGCCCGGCGGCAAGCTCACCTTCATGGCGCAGTTGGTGCAGAACCAGGGCCGGATCACCGCGCACGATCTCGCGCCCGAGCGCCTGCAGTTGGTTGAAGAGAACTGCGCGCGGCTCGGCGTCACCTGCGTTCAGGCGCTCTTACCGACGGCGCTGCAGGCTCAGTCGGCGCCGCTCTACGATAAAGTGCTCGTGGATGCCCCGTGCTCGAATACCGGCGTCATGCGCCGGCGGGTGGACTTGCGCTGGCGCATCCGGCCCGAGGAAATCGCGCGGCTGAGCGCCCTGCAAGGCGAGCTGCTGCGCCAGGCTGCCGCGCTGCTCAAGCCGGGAGGCGTGCTGGTCTATAGCACGTGCAGCCTGGAACCCGAGGAGAACACGGAGGTCGTCAGCAAATTCCTGTCAACGCAGGTCTGGTTCACACTGGCCCGCGAGCGGGAGCTGCTGCCCTTCAACGACAGAACGGATGGAGCTTACGTGGCCCGCCTCTTAAGGCACCAGTAGGGGCTACATGCCCATGATCTGGTAGCCGCAATCCACGTAGAGCACCTGGCCTGTGATGGCTGCCGCCCCCTCGCTGGCCAGGAAAAGGCCGGTGGCGCCCAGTTCCTCTGGCAGCACGTTGCGCTTGAGCGGAGCGTGCGCCTCGTAATGCCTGAGCATCTCGCCGAACCCTGAAATGCCGCGCGCGGCCAGCGTATTAACCGGCCCGGCGCTGATGCAATTCACCCGGATGCGCTTCGGCCCCAGATCATAGGCCAGGTAGCGCGTGGAAGCTTCGAGCGAGGCTTTGGCCACGCCCATCACATTGTAGTGAGGCACAACCTTCTCGGCCCCGTAGTAGCTCATCCCGACGATGCTCCCGCCGTCCGGCATCAGGGCCGAGGCGGCTCGCGCCAGGGCCACCAGCGAGTAGGCGCTGACGTCGTGTGCGATGCGAAAAGCCTCACGGCTGGTGTTGACGAACTCTCCTTCCAGCGCGTCCTTCGGAGCGAAGGCCACCGAGTGCAGCAGCAGGTGCAGCTTGCCGAACTTCTCCCCGACCGTCCGGAACACGCCGGCGATCTCCTCGTCCCGGGTCACGTCGCAGGGCAGGATCAGTGTGTCGCCGCCGAACGTGCCGGCCAGCTCCTCCACGTTCTCCTTGAGCCGCTCGCCCTGGTAGGTGAAGGCGAGCCTCGCGCCGGCGCTGTGCCAGGCCTGCGCAATGGCCCAGGCGATGGACCGCTTGTTAGCGACCCCGAATACGATTCCCTGCTTGCCAGCCAAGAATGACATGCGATACGTCCGTTAGACAGGTTGAGTGCGTCAATAAGTTAAATCGGTGCGCATACGAGTAGGCCAAAGCAGGCGAAATGGCAAGCGGTAGCTCAACCAGCCAACCCCCCAGCCGGCGCCATGCACGCTTTCAGCTTGCCGGTCCCGGCCTCCCGCTGCCGCGGCGCCAGATCGCCACCAGTCCGCCAAGCCCGAGCAGCAGCAACCCGCTCACGGCTACCGCGCTGCTGTTCCCGTAATCCGGAACCAGGTACAGCGATGCCGCCCCAACCGCCGGCCCCGCGAAGTTGCCCAAGCCAATCGCCGCCTCGTGAATGCCCCCGTGCTCGCCCTTGGTATCCCCGAGGTCCATCGAGTAGAAAAGCGATGAGTAATAGATGAGCCCGACTGCCAGGCCGAAGCCAACCTGGCCCAGGATCAGCATCGGCAGGTGCGGCGCCATCACGATCGCCGCGAACGTGCCAACCAGAGCGATGTAGGCCCCGAGCAGCCACCGGAACCGGTAATGCCAACCCGCCCATTTCCACAACACCCCAAACGCCCCCAGCCGCGCGAAGCACCAAATCGAGCAGCAGAACCCCGCAGCCATAGGCGACAGCCCAAGTCGGGTAGCGACGCCCGGCACGACGGCGATCAGCGTGTTGATGGCGACATAAGCAAACGGGTTCGCCAGCCAGGCCAGGCTCAGGAACACCCTGCTCACCGGCCCGGCGCCCGGCGTTTCCGGCTCGGTCGCCGGCTGCGGCGCGCTCGGGACAGCGGGGACACCCGCCTGCAGGCGGCTCTTCATCCAGAGCGTCAGGGCCAACTGGACGCAGACGATGCCCAGGGGGACATAGAAGATGCTCCGGGAGCCCAGCTTCTCGAACATCGCCCCCCCGGTGAAATAGGCCACGGCAGCCGTGCCGGACCAGACCATGTTGTAGATGCCCACCACACGCTGGACGCCCCAGCGGCTCTCGCCTTCGCTGACCAGGGCCTCCAGGCTCGGCCAGGTGAAACACATGCCGACTACGATGAGGACCGAATCGGCGACGTGGCCCGCCGCCGAATGGAGCTGGCTCCCGACTCCCAGCGCGACCAACATGATGCTGAAGCCCAGCCGCAACGCGGCGAAGTACCCGAAGCGCTGCGCGAACCGCCCCCCCTGCCACGCCATGAAGGCATAGACCAGCCCGTTCAGGGCGGCCAAGGCAAGATTCGCCCCGTTACCGAACCCATACTCCCGCTGCGTGAGGAAGTAGAGGTAATAGAAGTAATAGACCGTGCCGAAGGAGTTCAACCCCTCCAGCACGAAGCAGCCTATCTTGAGTCGCCTAGAAAGCACCGACTACCAATAGCCGAAGGCGCCGGACCCAGTCGAGTCCGTTCACCACCGGCTGGAACCTGCGCCCGCGGCAAGCCGACCAGGTCACTGAAGGCGATCACCTTAATGTCGGCCTGGCTTCCCAGCCATCGCGCGGTCTCGTGCAGCACCCGTATGAAGGGCTCATCCGGCGCGCCGCCCGTGAAATACTCCCACCAGTGCGTCACGAGCACGGTGAGCTGTGCCTCGCCCACAGCCCGGCGCACCAGATCCAGGATTTGCTCCGGCGGACGGTAGCGCGACAGCAGGCATCCCGGGTGCGAAAGCAACAGTGTGCGGCCCACTCGCCAATGCGGACGGCGCAGCGCCTTTTTGAGCGCGTAGCGGGGCCAGTAAGCGAACGGCAAGCGGCGCAATTCAAACCACCCGGTCGAGAAGACAGCAAAGCGCCGGGTAATTTGCCTCAAACCCGCGCCGGAATACGTGTCATAGGGCGCCACAAAGGTCGCAGGCCGTGCAAACCCCGCGCCGGCGAGCGCCTCGGCCCCTACGTCGAGCCGCTCCCCCAGTATGTCCCCGTCGCGTGCATCAAACTCCTTGGGTAAGTGGTGGCACCCGTGCTGGATTACCCGATAGCCGCCCTCCTGGTGAAGGTAGCGCACCAGCGCATCATTCTCGACGAGGGGCACCGCCCGCGCCCCGCCATTGGCGGCGCCCAGCAGGAACTCCTCGGGCTTGGCGTCCAGGCGGACAGCATCGGTGCGGACGAGCGGGATAGTCGCCAGGTTGACCGGCAGACCGCGCTCCAGGAAGGGCCGATAGAGCCGCTCCAGGCATTCCGCGGGGGTGAAGGCGCACGTGTCATCATCGCGCAAGATTACGTAGCGCATGATTTGGCCTCAATAAGCTGGTAGTAGAGCTGGCGGGTATGCCGCGCGATCACCGGCAAATCATATTGCGCCTGCACCATCGCCCGGCCCCGCGTTGCACATTGCTCGCGCGCGCCGCAACCATTCAGCGCCACGTTTGCCGCTTCGTGAAATGTCTCCGGCCTTTCGAGATCAAACAGCCAGCCGTTCTCACCGTGCTGGACCAACGCCCGGGCGCCGGACGTGCGGCTCGCGATGACGGCGGCGCCCGCGGCCCACGCTTCGAGCAGCACAAGCCCGAACGTTTCCGACACCGAAGGGAGCACCGCCACCCCGGCCAACTGATAGAGCCCGGGCAAGCGCGGGTCGCCCGGCGGCAGCCCGCCCGTAAAAGTCACCGCCTCAGCTATCCCCAGTTCGTCCACGCGACGCTGCAGGGCCTCGGCGTACCCCTCATCCGAGCAAGGGCCGGCAATGACCAGCATGAACCCGGGATGCTTGCGGCAGAGTTCGGGCACCCGCTCCACCAGCCAAAGCTGGTTTTTGACAGCGTCCACGCGCCCCACGCACAAGAGGAGCCGCCGGCCCCGGAGCCGTGGCCACTTCTGCAGGGCGAGGTTTCGCGCGTCTGCCCGGTAGCATTCCATCTTTACCCCGTGCGGCTGCACCTGGACGCGCTTGGCCGGGAACATCTCCCGCAGCCTTGCCGCCTCGGTAGGATTGCACGTCAAAATGGCATCCGCCCGCTCCAGCATCCGGCGCGAGGCCAGCAGCCAGCCGAACAGCCTGCCCCAATCGAAACCATGCCGCTCCGGCCGCTGAAAACTCTCCTTGAGCCGCCGTGGCAGATCCAGGAAACCCCCGTGAATGCTAACCACAAACGGCGCGCGCCGCCGCAGCGCCACGCGCGCCGCAATGGCCCCCAGCCGCCCCAGCGTGTGCGTATGGATCAGTTGCACCCCCTGCTCGCGCCACAGCGCTCCCATCAGGTCGAACGAAAACAGGTTGCCCCCAACGCACGCGAACTGACGCTTCTCCTGCGCTGACAGCCCCCATACCGGCACCCGCGCCCTGTAGAACTGAATGCTGCAGCCATGAGGCAATGGCAGGGGCTGCGATGGCGGGTTCCGTTGCCGTGGACAAAACAGCACCGACTGCACTCCCTGCTCGCCCAAGCCCTCCAACATGCGCGTGACGGCCGATTCGGTGCCGCCCCACTCGGCGGGATCATACTTTCGCAATACCTGGGCTGTCCGCATCCTCACCCCCCCGGCACAAGCGCCAGGCTGCCGGCCACGGCCGGAGCCTGTCGCTGCCGCCCCTTTTCCAGGCGCGCCTGCCGCCGGGCGGCATAAAGGCTGGCCAATATCCCGATCAGCGCGTGAAACGTCAGGAAGATCGCCGTCTGCCGGAACACCCACTCCGTGATGCTCTGCAAAAAAATGCCGAGCACGCCAAAGCATATCCCGGTGCCCAGCAGGTGCATCGTCGTCCGCCTCCGCCGCCACAAAAAGCTCAACCCCATCTGAAACCACCGTATCCAGACCACCACGAATAGGATCAGACCGGGCACGCCCAGCTCTCCTGCCGTCAACGCCCCAAGGTTGTGCGCGGGAGCGGCAAATTCGAGCACCATGTCCTCGTCATTGTTCAGGTCGTCCGGAATCTCATCATAATCGGCGTAAGGCGTCTTCAGCATCGCGCCGTACTTCTTGCTGACGGCGTAAGACCAGTTGTTCAAGCCGACGCCGAAGAACCGATCCTCCACGATCAGCCGCGCGAGCCTCAGATAGTAGCCGCGGCTGTCCACGGTGTGCAGGTCCTCATATTCCTCGGCCAGGCTGGAATCCTCGAACCGTGCCTTCAGATCACCCCAGAACTTGGCGCCCATTCCTGCCACGCCCGCCGCCACCAGGCCGAAGACCACCACCTTCTTAGGCGTGATCCGCCAGCTCATGGTCCAGGCTGTGGCGCCGAACACCACCAGCGCAAAAGTCGGCACCCCGGCGCGCGAGACCGTCAGCATGCTAGACAACGCCGCCGAGGCCAGCGCCACCGCGCAAGCCCAGCGCACGAACCGTGGCAGGGCAGAGTTCAGAGCCGCCGCCAGCACTGGCGACACCATGCACAGGTACATGGACAGGCTGTTGGGGTGATCCAGCGAGCCGGCAACGCGATCCATCGCGTAGAGAAAGCGTTGCCGCAGCACCAACCCTCCCTCGAAGACCACCGCCAAGCACAGCGCGGCCACGCAGATCCCCAGCTCCCGTTCGGACCGCACCACCAGCGCAAAGACGACGAAGAACATCAGCCCGCGCGCTATCTTGGAAAGCTCGAAGACGCTGAATATCCGCGGCTGGATGGCACACGTCGCGCCGCACGCAAAGAGAAAGAACAGGAGCATCGGCCCCAGCCCAGCCGGCCAGCCCCAGCGCGGGCGGCCTTTCCTGGGAAACAGCACCGAGCCGACCAGGAGGCTGAAGGCCAGGATATCCTGCAAGGTGACCTCCAGCCCGCGCGTGCTGCCCCGGTACCACCACTTGCTGAAGAAGTTAATGCTCGTCCGATCGTTGATGACCAGCGTCGCTATGATCACGAACAGCGCCACATCCCGCGCCCGCACCGACAGGCACATCACCGTCACCGCGCCCAGCACCGCCAGGACAAGAAGGGTCAGCCCCTCGATGTCTTTGGCCGGTGCCAGGTGTCCAAAGTCCATTGCTGTTCGCGATCCTCCATCCCGTTAATGCCCACCCAGCCCAAGCCCCGCCAGCTTCGCCGGCGCATTCCTCTGCCTCCCGGCGGCGCGCGTTGCGCCCGCCGGACCCGCCTTCCCCAGATCCGCCGTGGCCGAGAACGCTGACTCGCGCAGCACCGTGCGGCTCGCCTTGGGCCAATAGGCGATCTGCCCGCGCAGGAAATGGCGGCGTGCCATCGCGCAGGCCATCAGCGTGACGCCGGCGCCGGCCAGCGCCGCCGGAAAATGCGTCACTCGCCTTAGCCCGCCCAGCTTCCACCAGCGCTGCCACCGGAAGGTCAGCACGTTGGGGAAAAGCCGCCAGAAGCCGCGCTGCCGCGCGTGCTGCTCCGTCAGCCGCCCCAGCCAGGCAGGGTCCTCGGCCTCCTTGGCCTTGAGATGCGCCGCCAGCTCCTGCCGCTCCTGCCTGGGCAGCGAACGCACATATTCGAGCAGCACATGCACCGTCGTCTGCCCGATCATCTGCCGCTTCTGATTCTTGAGGACGTCCCAAGGCGAAATATAGGCCTCGTAAAGGTGCGACGCGTTCGGCGCGGGCGTGATCCGCGAGGGGTCCAGCGGGCGCGTGAAGAAATCCGTGCAAACCACCGCCTTGATGAAGCCGTCGTCAGGCGCCCCGAGGTCCTTGGGCAGCCAAAGCCGCCGTGCGACCTCCGCGCGAATGCAGTAAAGCTGCCCGGTAATGCGCCCCTCGATCTGCTGCGTCATATCTGAGGTCGCCAACGACAGGCGATCGAGCAGGCTCTTCCGCTTCTTGAGCGCCACGTCCTTGATCTGGAAGTCGCTTGAAATCTGCGCCTGTGGATTGTTGCGCAGAGCCATGTACATGTTAAAGAGGGTCCCCGGCTCCCTGAACCAAATATCGGCGTCCATCGGGTAGAGGAACTCCGCCTGCGGATGGGAAAACGTGTGCACGAAGGCGTTCCAGGTGTGGTTGCGCCCCGCTTCCTTCATCTCCGCTACGCGGCAGGTGAAGGCGTCCGCAAAGGGGTGGCGCCGCCGCTGCTCGGCGAAGAAGGCCGCCGCCACGGCAGCCGTCCGGTCCGTGCAGCCATTGGGGATGCAGATGACCTCGCAGTGCTCCCCCCGCTCGCGCAACTCGGCGAACAGGGACTGTGCCATGAGCGATTCGAGCGTCCGGCGGATGACGGCTTCCTCATTCCACGCCCGCACGGCGACGGAAATGCAAGGCACTGCCTCGGATGTGGGTCCCGACATAGATGTATCTCGGGATATTGTAAGTCTGCGCCCGCGGTCTCTGAAGATGGGTAAGCACCCCGACAGGCGCTGGGTTGCAACCCTACCCTGGCCTTGCTACCTCGTGCCCAGCGGCACGCTCACCCCCACGGTAACTTGTCCGCCCCCGGCGCGAATGCCCTCGTTCGCCGCCACCGTGGTGACGAACGTGTTCAGGATAATATTGAAGTAGCGCTTGATCGTGGTGAACGGCGAATTGGGCACGTAGATGATATCCCCCGGCTCCAGCGGCACGTCCAGGGCCCGCCCATGCACGATCGCATTGAAGTCCACCACGGTCATCCGCGGCGTGACCAGCGACCCGCGCAGGATGGCCACGTGCGACGGCCAGGCGTCCTTGGCGAAGGGGCCGGGATCATATCCCCCGGCTGCAATCCAGCTATACCGCTCCAGCCCGCTGCCGCCGGCGATGGCCGAGACTAGCGTCATGCCTTCCGTATAAGGCAAGGCGGCCGGAATGCGCACCGCTCCCAGCACATAGACCTCCTGCGACAGCGTCGAAGGGACGTAAATGAAATCGCCCGGACGCACGTAGATGTTCTGCGAAGGGTCGCCGCCATGAAACAGGCGGAAGAAATCCACCGGCAGGAACTGGCCATCGCGCACAATGAAGCTGTGGCGCAGGTCGGCGAGGTTCTCACTGCTCACCTGGGTGACGGCGTGGGAAGGACCGCCCGCCTCGGCCATCAGCTCCAGCAGCGTGGTCGGCCCGGTCAACGGGTAGAGGCCCGGCTTGTTCAGACGCCCAAGCACCCACACATACTTGCTGCCCACCGCGCGCAGCGTCACCGAGACATGCGCCGAATGCACATACTTCCCCAACTCCTGCTCCAGCCGCGCCTGGGTCTGCGCGAGCGTCAGGCCCCACACGTCCAGCCCCGGCAGCAGATTGTAATAGATCTTCCCATCCGGCCCCACCAGCGCCACCGCGCGGGACAGCGGGTTGGACCACATCTCTATTTCGAGGGCGTCGCCGGGGCCCAGCGTGAATTCAGCCTCGCCGGGCTGCAGCAGCGCCGGATCCAGGCTGTTCGTGATCGAAACCATGGCCGGCGTCGCCGTCGGCCGTTGCGGTCCCTTCGCCTTCGCGCCGGGGTGCTCCCCCGTGCTGCGGCATCCGGCACATACGGCCAGCAGCAGCACCCCTCCAACAGCCAGAAAGAACCTGTTCATAACGCACTTACTTGATGGCCGGCGGAATCCGCAGCGTCGAGCCCTCGAGGATGAGCGACGTCACAAACGACTTGGCCGCCAGGTCAATCACCTCCCCCGCAATCACCCACGGGCTCTTGCTCACATACACGATATCATGCGGCTCCAGCGGAAAGTCCTTCTCCTTACCCGCCAGAATGCGCGAGGTATTGATCACAAAAGTCTGGGGGTGGTCCAGCGAGCCGCGCGCCACGAGCACGCGCGTCCGGAACGACTCGGACGTGAACCCGCCGCGCGCGGCAATGGCGTTCAGCACCGTGGGCCGGGTCACGTAGCTGACCGCGCCCGGAGTGAGCACTTCGCCAAGCACATAAATCTCGTTGCCGCTACCGGAGGCAAAATAGAGGTAATCGCCCGGATCGAGAGCGATGTTCTGCGTAAGGTCGCCCTGCTGGAACAGGCGCTGGAAATCCACCGGCATCCGCTGGCCATGCCGCACCAGGAAGCTGCGCGACAGGTCGGCCAGCTCGACCGTCTTGGCCGCAAAGAGCCCCGTTTCGAGCCCGCCCGCGCGCGCAATGGCCTCGATCACCGTCGTAGGCCGGTCAAAAATGAAAACCCCTTTGTTCAGGACCGCGCCCATGACGATGTAGTGTTTGCTGCGGTAGGCCACGGGCACCACGATCGCCCGGGGATTCTGGTAGTATTTCTTAAGCTGCTCTTCGAGGGCGGAGCGAAGCTCATCAACCGTCAGCCCGGCGGCCATGACGTTCTCGGCCTGCAAGTAGCTGATCCGGCCATCCGGGCCGACGGGCACATCGGGCCTGCCCGACTCGGGCACATCCACCATTGAAATCGTGAGGACGTCGCCCGCCCCCAACGTCAGGTGCTTTTGCCACGCCGCCCGAACCGGAGGCGCAAAGAGGACACCCGTGGTGTTGGTTCCGTTGTCATCGGCAACGGCGGAGCCGCCCGGGGTGACCGGTTCCGCTGCGCGCGCACCCCCACAGCCCGCCACAACCGTCAAAAAGCAGGCGATCCACCGCCTGATTGGATTACTTCCCATGGCTATGCGTAGGACCATACCGTCCGTTGCGCGCTCAGTCTATTTCCCGTCAACAATCCCTTATGGGGTGAACACCCCGCGATCAAACGCTGATTAGGGGATGATCAGGCAAGAAGCACGCGATTAACACCTGTCCAGCAAGCCCGCGCGCACCTCATGGCATGCAAGCATTACGCGGTATGGCACGTTGAGTCCCCAGCCCCGCGCAGGCGCACGACAAGGACCTTTGTTTCCTTCGTTACCTTGGTGTTAAACAGTGCGCCCGCTCGGCTCAGACCCCCGGCCGCTTCGGATACGGAGGCCGCTTGACTTCGTGCGGGGGACGCTTTTTCAACTGCCGTACCAACTCGGCCACCGCCCGCTCAAGCTGCGGGTCGCCGCCCTTCGCCATGACGGCAGGGTCATCCACCACCTCAATGTCAGGATCCACGCCGTGGCCTTCAATAATCCACTGTCCGTTCGTGCTGTAGATGGCAAAGGCCGGCACCGTAACGGCTCCGCCATCCACCAGGGGCGGTGAGCCCGTGATACCGATTAGCCCGCCCCACGTGCGCGTGCCGATCAATGGTCCCAAGCCTGATTGCCGGAAGTAGTAGGGGAAGCAGTCGCCGCCGGAGCCGCTCCAGCCGTTAATGAGCATTGCCTTGGGGCCGAAATTGCTGACGAAAGGCGTCGTCCAATCCCTGCCGTCGCGCACGGCCCAGTAGTTGCGCAGGGGGCGATCCAGCAGGGCGATAAAGCGGTCCGGGATCTGCCCGCCACTGTTGAAACGTTCGTCTATGATCAGCCCCGGTTTGGTAATCTGCGCCCGCCACATCCGCACCAGCTCGTCCTGCCCGTTGATGGACGTATCAGGCACGTACACGTAGCCGAGCTGTCCGTTGCTGAGCCGGTCCACGCGCTTGCGGTTGTCCTCGATCCACGCCAGGTTCCGCAGGCGCTCCTCGCTCGCCAGCGTAAAGACCAGCACCTCGTGCGCGCCCGCCATCACCGGCTTATCGTTCACGGTCAGGAACACCGGCTTCTCGCCCAGACCCTGGAAAGCGGCCCACGGGTCCTCCTTTACGTCCATCGGCTCGCCGTTCACGGCCAGCAGGTAGTCGCCCTCGTGCACATTCGTCAGGCCCGGCTGCAACAACGGCGAGCGCACCTCGGCATCCCATTCGGCTCCGCGGACGATGTGCTTGATGCGGTAGGCGCCATTCTCCAGGGAATAATCGCAGCCCAGGTAGCCCACGCTCAAGGTCGGCCCGTGCTCGACGTCGCCGCCCACACGGTAGGTGTGCGAGGAGTTTAGCTCGGAGATCAACTCGCCAATCACGTAGTTTACGTCCCAGCGGGTGACGCAGTCGTCCAGCAGCTTACCGTAGCGCCGCCGCATTTCCTGCCAGTTAACGCCGTGCATCCCCGGATCGTAGAAATAATCCCGCTCCAGGCGCCAGGCGTCGTTGAAGATCTGCCGCCACTCGGCCACGGGATCAATGTGCGCCTCGAACTCCTTCGTATTGATCTTCTTGTCCATCTTCTGCCCTTCCTTGGGCTCCAC
>DATKNZ010000527.1:0-13518 GCA_035541055.1 Candidatus Acidiferrum sp.
AAAACCCCTGTGGCAGAGCTCTTTCATGCTCTCGGTCCCCAAGATGAAGCTGCGCTTGGCCCTAAACAGTTGCTGCTGCCCGACTTATAACCGGACACGCGTGGGGTCGACCCACATGGGAGATACACCGGGGCATCGCCGGAGTGCCCACCGCAACCCCTCCCTCACCCCGCCGTATCCTCCCTGGCACCCAATCATGCAGAAGTCCCCCTTCTATGCAAGCACCTATCCCTGAGAGACTTACACCTTATCTATGTGCCATTCCGAGCTGTCCCCGGTTCGCGGCGCTCGCCCCCACTGTCAGCTTACCCGTATCTATGCACTTGGCGTGGGGAGCGCACGCGCCCTCGCGTGCTGTCGGCGGCGCCCTCGCCGACGACGCGGCGCTCTCTGAAGCACTCACCTATTAGTGACCAACGCCTCTTCCGTCCGACCGGCGAGGGCGCCGGTCAGCACACGCGAGGGCGCGCGTGCTCCCCAACTCCTGGTGAATAGAGACGGCTTAGGGCCCAGCCGCCAACCGCCGTTTGAACTGCTGGCAGGCGGCAGCCACGTCCGGGGCGTTCAGGATCGCGGAGACCACACAGATGCGCCGCACGCCTGCCGCCAGCACCGCCTCGAGGTTCTCGGGGTTGATGCCTCCGATGGCAAACCAGGGCACCGGCACGTGCTTGGCCACCCAGCGCAGGTAATCGGGCGCGATGGGCTGGGCTTCGGGCTTTGTTGGGGTGGGATGCACCGGGCCGACGCCGATGTAGTCCGGCCCGGCGGCCAGTGCCCGCTCGGCTTGAGCTTGCGAATGGGTGCTGAGGCCAATGCGAACGCTGCGGCCGGCCGAAGTGCCAAGCTGGGAAACCTGCGTGTGGCCCGCGCCGAAAAAGTCCTCCTGCCCCAGGTGACAGAACTCGGCGCCGGTTTCCAGCGCGATGGAGTAGTAATCGTTGATGACCAGCGGCACCCCTGCCTTCCGGGTTACGGGCAGGATGCTCTGCGCGATGCGCCGGATTTGAGCGGGCGGAGTATCCTTGGCGCGAAGCTGGATAATGTCGGCGCCGCCGTCGCACAGTTGGCGGGCCAAAGCGGCCGGCGTGCGCCCGTGCAGGTAGGCTGTATCTACGAAGGCATAGAGCCGGCACTCGGAAAGTGGTCTCATTGGCCGGCCGGGCCTAGGTGAGCGAAGCCGTGCGGGCGATGATCTCCTGCCGCCGTGGGTGCCAGCAAAACCGGGACTCGCCGAAACGAAGCCCGTGCCGGCAGTCGTCGTGTCCTTTGACCAGGCATTCCGCAAACTCGGTTATGTTGCCGACGGGCTTTGCCCGGCACGCATCCGAGACGGTTGAGTCAGCGGCAGCCTCTTGCGGCGGCCTTGGAGGTTTGTCCGTGGAACGGAATGCTGACATCTAGTTTTCCCTATGCTGGCCGGAACAATGCATCCCGCCAACCGCATGTTCGTGCGGGTGCGGTTCGAACCGGCATCAGGGCAATCCGGCGACCTGGTGAGTCAGGCTGTGGCACGCGGGTTCTTTGCAGGCACTGCGGGCCGCGCAAGGCTCGCGCCCGGTTAGCCCGGGGAACCGGCGGCGTCGGGCGCCGCGTTCCGGCAATCTGCACACAGGAACTGTTTCCCATCGTAGTAGGCCCGAAATGACCGCATACGGCAGCCGCAACGGTCGCAGAACTCATAGATCTCCAACGGATCGAGCTTCACGGCAATCCACACCCGCCCATGCACTCGGCGCACCAGCTCGATCTGCTCCGCCACGCGATCGCCCACGAAGTCAAAAACCTTTGCCCGCGTGCGGTCATCCGTGAACTCCCATTCGGTGGCCGTGCCGGAAAGGTACTGCCCGTCGTCATTGACTATGAGCACCTTGACGGCTGACCCTTCGTTCATGGGTGGGATTATAGACGCGAGGAGGGCGCGTTCAAGGCGGGGTTCAGGGGACATGACACGCGCCGCCAGGCGTGCCTGCCCATACAAACGTACGGTTTACCCTTCGCCCTGTGCTGCCGCACACTTGGTGCAATAGCTCGCATAGTGCACCGGTAAACATGTCCACGACTGCAAACAGCCCTCGACGGCTTGACCGGGTGGTCAGCCGCGGGCACGCTTTACCTCTAGTGCCCGCATAAGCCAAACCGCAACTGTCCGCCTTAGCTCCACCTCTATGAAACCTTACCTGCCCTTGCGCCTCGCCGCCGTCATCACCGCCGCCGCTCTGAACTTCACCGCCCTGGCTGATCAGACCTGGAAAGGCACAACCGATAATCTCTGGAGTACTACCGGCAACTGGAGCGGCAACGCCCAGCCGGGCTCTTCGGACATCGTCATCTATAACAACTTCTCCACCGCCAATCTCAGCAACTGGCTCTCTTCGGCCTACAGCATTAAAGGTATCGAGTTCAGCAACGTGCCCAGCCCGGCTTCCATCTCGGGCAGCACCCTCACGGTCGCCGGGGGCGGCATCAACCTGTCCAATGCCGCGCAGCCGTTGACAATCAATGCGCCGGTGGCTTTGAGCGCCGCCCAGACCTGGGGAGTCGCCACTAACCAAAGCCTGCTCGTGTCGGGCGTTGTCTCGGGCAGTTCCACGCTGACCAAGGATACATGGGGCACGCTCTACCTCAACGGCGCAAATACCTTCACCGGCGGCTTCACCGACAACGGCGGCGCAGTCTGGATCAATAACAGTTCCGCGCTGGGCGGAACAGGTGCGCATACCGTCACCGTGGCCAACAACAACCTCGGCGCTGGCCTCCACCTGAACGGCACTAACGGCAACATCACCATCGGCAGCAGCATCAGCTACACCCTCAGCCAGCAGAACGGCGCGATTATAAACGAAGCAGGCGACAACACCCTGGGCGGAAACATCGTCGTCACCAGTGGCGGCGGCTACGTTTATATAGTCGTCAACGGTGGCACACTCACATTGAACGGGACGGTCACGCTTAACACCACGGCGCGCGCCTTCGCCCTGGGGGGCGCCGGCAACGGCACGCTGAACGGCAATATCAACAACAGCACGGGCCTGCCCTTCCGGAAAGTGGACGCGGGCACGTGGACGCTGACCAACAACAACGTGTACAACGGCTACACCACCGTTGAGGGCGGCAAGCTGGTGCTCACATCCACGGCCAAACTCAGCACCACCACCAATATCACCGTTTTTGCCAACGCCCTCCTGGACGTCTCGGCTGTTACCAACGCTCAGTACGGCTCCAACGTCTTCGTCCTGTATACCAATGTGCTGGCCGGCAGCGGCACGATCACCGGCAATGTGGCGGTCGTCTCCAATGTTGTCGTCCAGCCCGGCAGCCTGAACGTCGCCCAGACCGCCGGCGGCATGGGCGTCGCCGGCACGCTCTCCCTATCCAACAGCTTCGTCATGGCCAGCACTGCGACTAATGTCTTCGAATTGAACACGGCCACAACCGTGGGCAGCGGCGTCAACGACCTCCTCAACATCGCCGGCAACCTCGATCCGCAGAGCGCCCGCATCTTCGTCACCTTCCTCAGCCCGCCGACCACGGGCACGCCTTACCGCCTCATCAATTACGGTGGCACCAAGTTCAGCACCTTCAATCCCAGCGTCCTGACCGACACCCACTACACGTTCACGCTGGATGAGAGCGTGCCCAACCAGGTCAATGTCACCGTCTCCGGCTCTGCCCCCAACCTGATCTGGAACGGCACCACCAGCAGCAGCACGTGGGACCTCAACACCACCGCCAACTGGAACGGCAACACGTCCAAGTTCCTGAACTGGGACCCGGTGATCTTCGATGACACCGCCGCCACGAATACGGCAACCCTCTCCGGGACCCTGCAGCCCGCCTCGGTCACCTACAGCAACTCGGCCTTAAACTACCTATTGCAAGGCTCGGGCAAGATCACCGGGCCGACCGGGCTGACCAAATGGGGCTCCGGCACGCTCATCATCACCACCTCCGGCAGCGACTACACCGGCCCCGTGACGATCAACGCCGGCACGATCGGCATCAGCAGCGTGGCCCTCAACGGCTCCACCTCGACCCTCGGCGCGGGCACGAACATCACTCTCAACGGCGGCACGCTGCAGTTCGGCGGCGCCCGGCCCGCCGCGAGCTCGTTCAACCGCTATTTCACGCTCGGCACCAACGGCGGCACGATCCTCTCCACCAACGGCACATTCTTCATCATGAACACGATCTCCGGTCCCGGCAGCCTCACCAAGACCGGCGCGGTGCAGGTAATTCTGGGCGACATCGTGGCCGGCGTGCTCACCAATGCGATGAATACGTACACGGGCAACACCTACATCACGCAAGGCGAGTTGCAGATCCGCAACGCCCACGCCCTCGGCTTCGGCAAGGCGGTGGTCTCGGCGGGCGCCGACCTGTCGGTCGGCGGCAGCGGCAATTACGGCACGATCACCAACGACTTTGACCTCAACGGCGGGGACGGCAACGGCAGCGCCGGGACGCTGCAGGTGAATGACAGCGGCACCTCGGTCACCTTCGGCGGCACAATCAACCTGCTGGCCGATAGCAGCGCGGGCACGGTCAACAATGGCAATGTCGTCACGTTCAACATTGCCGGCCCCATTATCGGCTCCGGCGGGTTCAAAAAGCTGGGCACCAATACGGTTACCTTAAGCTCTGCCAACAACGCGTATAGCGGCACGACCACCATTAGCTCCGGCACGCTCGCCCTGGGCAGCGGCGCCAGCATTGCCAGCTCGTCCGGCATCAGCATCGCCGCCGGAGGGACGCTTAACGTCTCGGCTATTTCCAGCTACGCCCTGGCCGCCGGCCAGAGCCTCAGCGCCAGCGGCACCGCCTCCCCGGCCACCATCAAGGGCGCCAGCGGCGGCACGGTCAACCTGGGCTCTCAGCCGATCATCCTAACCTATGACGGCTCGCACCCGGCTTTGACGAATTCCCAGGGCACGCTGGTCCTCAACGGCAATCCCTTCACCGTGAATGGCACAGCCTTGGCGCCAGGCACGTATCCGGTCATCCAGGCCAGCGCCAACATCTCCAGCTCGGGCTCGTTCACCGTCACCGGTACCGCCATTGGCGCGGGCCAGACCGGCGCCATTTCTGTCAGCGGAGGCACGGTCAACCTCATCATTACCGCCAGTCCGGCCTTCTCCAACCTGACCACCAGCCAGTCCATTGTCTATGGCACGGGCAGTGTCACGCTCAGCGGCAAGCTCAGCGCCGCCGGGCCGATCTATCCCGCCAGCGGTGAGACAATCACCATCTCCATCAACGGGAATGCGCAGAACACCGTGATCAACGACAGCACGGGCGACTTCTCCCTTGCCTACGACACATCCATGCTGCCTTACTCCCCGATTCCCTACACGATCACCTATTCCTACGGCGGCAATGTGACGCTTAACCCGGCGAGTGACAGCAGCACCACCCTGACCGTGAACCTCCGCCCGCTGGACATCACAGCGAAGAACGCCACCAAGGAATGCAGCCAGACGCTGACTTTTGCCGGCACGGAGTTCACTACCGGCGCTGGCCAGTTGGTGAATGGCAACGCGGTCACCAGCGTCACGCTGACCAGCGCCGGCGCGGCCAGCGGCGCCGTCCCCGGCAACTACGACATCGTGCCGAGCGCCGCGCAGGGCAGCGGCCTGGCCAACTACAGCATCGGCTACCATAACGGCACGCTGACTGTGGCCGATACCACGCCACCGGCAGTGATCTACTGCTTCACCAACCTGACCCTGAGCACGACCACTACCAACTGCCAGGCCCTGCTGCCCGACCTCACGGGCACCAACTACATCATTGCCGTGGACGCCTGCAGCAGCTCTGTCACCGTCACCCAGAACCCGCCCGCGGAGACCGCTATGTCTCTGGGCACCAACCAGGTGGTGCTGAGCGCCTTTGACGTTTCGGGCAACGTTACCAACCTGACCAACACGGTCATCGTGGCCGATACCACGGCCCCGGTGATTACCCTGCTGGGTGACAACCCGCTGACCAATGAATGCCACGCCCCCTTTGCCGACCCGGGCGCCACGGCCGAGGACAACTGCGCTGGCGCCGTGGCTGTCACCACGAACAGCACGGTCAATCCCGATTCCGTCGGCGTCTATACTATTGATTACGTGGCCAGCGACCCGAGCGGCAACACGGCGACCAACACGCGGACGGTGTATGTGGTGGACACCACACCGCCTGCCATCTCCTGCCCGGCAAATATCGCCGTGGTCACCATGGACCCAACCGGCGCCACGGTCAGCTTCAGCGTCACCGCTCTGGATAACTGCGACCCGAGCCCGTCGGTCGTCGCCATGCCGGCCAGCGGGTCGTTCTTCCTCGCAGGCACCAACACGGTCACCGCTTACGCCTACGACGCCAGCGGCAACACCAATACTTGCTCCTTCCTCGTGATGGTGGATCGGGCACCGGTTGTGCTCACCAACCTGACGGCTTCCACCATGGCTGGCCAGACACTGGCGGTGGACAACGCGAACCTGCTGGCCCTGGTGAGTGATCCGGACGGTGACCCCCTGGCCGTGACTTCCGCCGGCCCCACCAGCACCAACGGCGGCACGGTGACTCTCAGCAGCACGAACGTCACCTACAGCCCGGTGGCGAGCTACGTCGGCTCGGACCTGTTCAGCTACGTAGTCGGTGATGGCCGCGGCGGCTTCGCGACCAACGTCGTGCTGGTAAGCGTACTGTCCTCGACAAGCTTCTCGCCCAACGTGGTCTATGGCCCGGTTGTGAGCAACGGCGTCTTCCTCGTCCAATTTGCCGGCATCCCCGGCGTCACTTACACCATCGAAGCCACGGATGACCTGAACCCGCCATCCTGGACCAAGAAGGTCAATCTGACAGCCCCCACGACCGACCAGGGACTGGGCGTGGGTGTGTTCGAATTCAGCGAAAGCGTCGGAGCGGCAACCAGCCGCTACTACCGCACCGTCTATCCTCCTTACTGATTTAACGGAGAACCTCCAGCCATCGTATCAGGATCCTGCCCTCCGGGGGCAGAGAACAGACCGTATTATATCGTATGAAAGTAAGCTCACTCTTGCGGCGTATCCTGCTGCTCGCCGTTATCGTCGTCCAGGGCCTGCCCGCTCTTGCGGACGAAACCTGGATCGGCTCCCTCAGCGGCAATTGGACTGTCGGCGGGAACTGGAGCGGCAACACGCCGCCGGGCACCGGCGACGTCGCCATCTTTAACAACCTCTCCCTGCACAACCTGAGCGGCACTCTCGGCCAGGCCTACACCATCCAGGGCATCCTCGTGAGCAACGTGCCGGGCCCGGTCAGCATCTCCGACCCCAGCAGCAGCTTGCTGACTCTGGCACCTTCGACGTTCACGTACACGACCAACCACATCCCGTTGGGCATTGCCATGTCCAATGCGATCCAGAACCTCACGATCACTACGCCGGTGGCCCTGGGGAACACGCAGGCCTGGGTGGTCGCCAGTGGCCAGACGCTGGACGTTTCCGGCGCTATCTCGGGGGGATCCACTGCTGGCATTTACAAGGACGGCTTCGGCACCCTCACCCTGGAGGGAACGAACTCCTTCACGGGGGGATTCACAGATAACGGCGGCGCAGTGTGGATTAATAACAGCCTGAGCCTAGGCGCAGGCAGCGGCACGCGGAACATCACCATCGCCAACAACCTCGTCGGCGCAGGCCTGCACCTGAATGGCACTAATGGCAGCATCGTCCTGCCGAGCAACCTTCAGTTCAATCTCAGCCAGAACCTGGGCGGGATTTTCAACGAGGCGGGCAGCAACGTCATCCAGGGCAACATCTACATCCAATCCGGCGGTGGCCTCGCCTACATCCTCGCCAATGCCGGAACCCTGGTGCTGAACGGGCCAATCGGCCTCAGTGTCTCCACTCGTCCGTTTCAGGTCGGCGGCGCGGGCAACGGCATCATCGGCGGGAACATCGGCGGCACGGCAGGCGCCGGGTTCGCCTTCACCAAAACCGACTCGGGCACCTGGACTTTGACCAACCACAACAGCTACACCGGGGTGACGGTCATCCAGGGCGGCACGCTCGTGCTAAGCACCAATGTCACAGTCCCCAACACGCCCAGCATCACTCTAAGCAACGCCACGCTCGACGCCTCGCAGGTCTTTGATACCCCGCACGGCGTGAATGGCTTCTATCTTTCGCCGAGCAGCACGTCCCAGGCGCTGGCGGGCAACGGCAGCGTGCTTGGCAATGTGGCAGCCAACAGCACGGCTTACCTTGTGCCCGGCGCGACCAACGGCATCGGCACGCTCTCGTTCTCTAACAGCCTCTCGCTGGGCAACATGACCTGCGCATTCGAGCTGAACACCGCTACGACTCCCGGCAACGGTGTCAACGACCTGATCAACGTGGGCGGCGACATTGACCCCAACGGCTCGTCGCTCTTCGTTACGGCGCTCACACCCCTGACCAGCCCCGGCACTTACCGGCTGTTCAACTACCAGGGCGCCGAGCTCAATTCGTTTACAAGCGTCTCCCCGCAAACCGACACACGCTATAGCATCACGCTTGATGACAGCACCACGAACCAGGTGAACCTGCTCGTGAGCGGCAGCGCCGCCAACCTGGTCTGGAGCGGCGGAAACGGCGCCGCCTGGGACCTGATCTTTGCCGCCGGCCCCAATTGGGATGCGGACAGCGACTACTTCTACAACGCCGACAGCGTCACCTTCAACGACACCAGCGCCAACAATGCGGTGAACATCACTGGCACGGTGCGGCCGGCCACGGTCACCGTGAACAACAGCGCTGTCAATTATGCGTTCTCGGGCAGCGGCAAGATCACCGGCGGCACCGGCATTACCAAATCGGGCACCGGCATTCTGGCGTTCACGGACGGCAATAACGACTTCACCGGCCCGGTCACGGTCACCGGCGGCACCCTGGCCGTGAGCACGTTCAACCCCAACGGCAGCGCCTCGCCCCTGGGCGCCGGCACCAACATCACCCTCAACGGCGGCATCTTCCAATTCGGCGGCGCCCGGCCCGCCGCGAGCGCGGTCAACCGCTACTGGACCCTGGGCGCCAACGGCGGCACGATCCTCTCCACCAACGGCGTCTTCTTCCTCGCCAACCAGGTTTCCGGCGCCGGCAGCCTGACCAAGACCGGCAGCGTGCAGATCATCCTGGGCGACATCAACACCGGCGTCCTCTCGACCGGTGCGAGCAACACTTACAGCGGCAACACCTACATCACCCAGGGCGAGCTGCAGCTCCGAAACAACCACGCGCTGGGCTATGGCAAAGCCGTCATATCCTCCGGCGCTGACCTCTCCTTTGGCGGCGGCGTCAACTACGGCACCATGACCAACAACATTGACCTGAACGGCGGCGACGGCAACGGCGGCGCCGGCACGCTCCAGGTCAATGACGCCAACACGGTCGTCAATTATGGCGGCACCATTAACCTGCTGGCCAATAGCAGCGTCGGTTCGTTCTCGACTACCGGCTCCTTCACCATCTCCGGCCAGATCATCGGCGCCGGCCTGCTGACCAAGCAGAACCACGTCACGTGCACAGTGATCCTGACGTGCCCCACCAATACGTATAGCGGCGGAACCCTTGTCAATGGCGGCACCTTGCAACTAGGCAGCGGCAGCACGTGCGGCAGCCTCGGCCTGGGCGCCGTGACCAACAATGGCACCCTCGCCTTCAACCATTCGGATAGCGTGACGATCAATAACGCCATCTCCGGCACCGGCAACCTGACCCATGCCGGCTCGGGCACACTCACCCTGGGCGGCGCCAACACCTATAGCGGGAGCACGAGCGTCAACGGCGGCACGGTGGTGGTCAACGGCTCGCTGGCCGGCGGCGTCACCGTGGCCAACAACGCGACCCTCGGCGGCTACGGCACCATCGGCGGCGCGGTGACCGTCAACAGCGGCGGCACCCTCGCCCTGGGCAACAGCATCGGCACGCTGACGGTTAATAACGTCCTCAACCTGGCGGGCACCAACACGATGAAAGTCACCCACAGCGCGAACGACCTCATCCAGGGCATCACCACGCTTTCCATCGGCGGCACGCTCAACGTCACCGTGGTCGGCTCCGTGCAGGCAGGCGACACCTTCAAGCTCTATAACGCCGCGACCTACGCCGGCACCTTCAGCGCCACGAACCTGCCGTCCCTGGGCGGCGGCCTGGCCTGGGATGCTTCCGGCCTGACCAACGGCACGCTTAAGGTCCTCAGCACCCAGATTCCGCAGCCGCGTTTCAGCTCCCTGCCTTTCCGGCTCGGCAACGGCAACTACCAGCTTAGCTTCACCGGCCAGAATGGCGCCGGCTATCACGTCTGGGCCACTACCAACCCCGCGCTCACACCGGTCAGCGCCACGTGGTCCAACCTGAGCAGCGGCACGTTCAGCGGCGTGCCCGTGAGCTACACGGACACCCAGGCCACCAATTACTCGAAGAGGTTCTACACCGTCACCAGCCCGTAAGCCGAATCGTTCGCACCGTGCTTGAAATGGCGACAGACTGGAGGGCAGGCACGCCTCCCCGAGGCGTCCGCCGCCCCCGCGACGTGGACGCCTCGGCGAAGCGTCCCTACCAGCGCCAGAGCTGTGGAGCTTTCTCGGTTGCCCTGGCCTCGTGCCTCCTCCTCACGCTGCTGGTGGCCGCGAATTGTGCCCTCGCCGCCGGCCCGCACGGCGTGGACGTCGGCTGGACGGTGGACCACAGCTCCGGGCAGATCTACTTCACCAGCGCCTCGGCCAGCCAGTTGGTTCAGGGTGAAACCGGCTGGGTGCGCGTCGAGATGGCGCTGGTCAAGGGGCACACCAACTGGGACGCCACCATGTTCGGCTACTACGACACGGTGGTGAACAACGCGCAGAACGCCGGCCTGCAAGTGCTCATGCTCATAGACAGCGGCTCGTGGCCCGGCGGCCAGACCGACTGGTGCGCCAACAATTACGAGAACAACCACGGCAGCAATGGCGACAATCCCTACATCGAAGGTTATGCCACCAATGCCGTCGTGCCCATCGTCCTGCATTACCACGACCGCGTGAAGGTGTTCGAGTTGTGGAACGAACCGAACTGCTGGACCTCGAACCCCTCCAATGGCGTCTATACCGGCGCCACGTATGTGTATCCCTCCAACTTCGGCTGGCTGCTCACGCGGAGCTGGGAGGCAGTGCACATCACGCACCAGATCACCGACGTCACCCTCTTCTCAGGGGGGCTGTTTGGCCTCAACAGCTATGGCGCGAGCTACAGCGCGGCCGGCGGCCAATACCTGGATGACACCTACAGCACCGGCACGAACGTCACCAAGGGCGGCTCGTTCGCCCACACCAAATCCAACTACGCCGCCTACCCGCTGGACGGCGTCGGCCAGCACATTTACATTACGATTGGAGGCGTGGTCGCATTAAACACCTTCCGCCAGTATGAGGATTGGGTGCACCAGGCGTTGATCAAGTACGAGGGCACCAGCAGTCCCAAGAAGACCTTTATCACCGAGTTCGGGTGGCAGACGACCAACAGCAGCAACGCCAACGGGGTCTCGGCGGCCGTCCAGGACACCAACCTCGTCACGGCCTTCAGCACGATCTACGCGACACCCTACGTGCAGACCGCCATCTGGTTCCAGTGGGCCGACAACCCCGCCGGAGCCATGTGGTACGGCGTGGTGGATTCTTCGGGCAACCCCAAGCAGTCCTACCCCGACTACCAGCGGGTCGAGCGCTTCGAGGGCGTCTATTCCAACGGCACCGCCAACGCCTCCATCCAGACCTACTTCCACAGCCTCGGCCAGGCGGCGATGGGCTGCCCTTACGACAACGGCCACACGGCGTGGGTCTATACGAACCTGGTCGGCGCCGCACAGGACTACGCGGGCGGCTCGCATTCCAACCTCACGGTCATGGTCTCGACCAACGGCACCTTCGAGGTCAACAACCTGCACGGCCTCTGGAGCTACTACTTCGCCAACAACGGCCCGAGCGCTTACGGCGCGCCGCTCGACAATGAGTTCGCCTTCGGCGGCGGCACGCGCCAGGACTTCTACCAGGGTTACCTGAGCTGGGACACCCTGAACGGCGTCACCTGGCAGCGGGTCAACGGCACCCCGTCCGCGCCCACCGGCCTCACCGCCGTGCCTGGAAACGCCCAGGTCGCCCTGCAGTGGAACGGCGTGCCAACCGGCACGTCCTATTACGTGAAGCGCTCCACAACCAATGGCGGTCCCTACACCATCATCACCAGCGTCGTGGGCTCGCCGGACTTCACCGATGCCCCGCTGGCCAACGGCACGACCTATTTCTACGTCGTGTCGGCGCTAAACACGAACGGGGAGGGCACCAACTCGTTGCAGGTCAATGCCACGCCGAACGCCAACGTCGGCAACTTGCCCAGCCCCTGGCTGGATGCCGACGTCGGCAACGTGAACATCACCGGCTCCGCCGGCTACAGCGGCACCACTTTCAATGTGGAAGGCTCCGGCGCGGACATTGCCGCGGGCGCGGACGCCTTCCATTTCGCCTACCAGCCCTTCAGCGGGGACGGCACGATCATCGCGCGCGTGAAAAGCCTCCAGGGCCAGCAGGCCCTCGATCCCGCTGCCAAGGCCGGCATCATGATGCGTGAGACGCTCGCCGCGGGCTCGATCCACGTATCCACGGTGCTCGAGGCCAGCAACGGCGTGCATCGGCTCTACCGCGTGCTGACCGGCGGCGGCACCACCGATTCCACCGGGCCGGCGGCGAGCGTGCCCTATTGGCTGAAGCTCACGCGAAGCGGCAGCACCTTCACGAGTTACATCTCCAGCGACGGCGCGAGCTGGTCGCAGATCGGCTCGACCATGCTCACTATGGCCAGCAATGCCTTCGTCGGCCTGGTGGTCTGCAGCCGCAACACGAACGTGCTGGACAGCGCCACGTTCGACAACGTGGCCGTCACGCCGCAGGGCGCTCCCACTATCCTGGCCGCAGCGCCCGCCGATTCGCAGGTATCCCTGCTTTGGAGCGCCGTGACCGGCGCGACAGGCTACAACCTGAAACGCGCGCTCGTGAGCGGCGGGCGGTATTCCGTCATCGCGCCCAACCTGGGAGTGACTAATTACGTGGACGCAAATGTGACGAACGGCACCGCCTACTACTACGTCGTCACCGCCACAAACAAGGCCGGCGAGGGCTTGCTGTCTGCCGAGGTCAGCGCCATGCCGGCCTCGCCGCCGGTCATCGTGGCGCAGCCCCAGTCGCAGGTTGTCCCGCAGGGCAGCAGCGTGACCCTCACGGTGCAAGCCACCAATGCCGCCCCGCTCGCCTACCAGTGGGCGCTCAACGGCCTAAGCATTTCCGGCGCGACGAGCAGCGCCTACTCGATCTCCGGCACCCAGGCCTCGGACGCCGGCAGCTACATCGTGGTCGTGGCTAACTCAGCCTACAACGTGCCGAGCAGTACCGCCGTGCTGGTCGTGCAACCGATCCTGGCGCTCGACCCCAGCGGCGTGCTGAGTTGGACCGGCCCCTTCACCTTGCAGTCGGCCACGAAC
>DATKNZ010000528.1:0-6742 GCA_035541055.1 Candidatus Acidiferrum sp.
ACGAACACGTCTTTCGCCGGGGCGACCACCAGCACGTTGCTCGTGGTCTTTACGCTGTGGGATATGGCCGCAACCGGCAGGCTCACCACGAACAGCGCCGAGCCCACAACCGTCGCCGCAAAAGATATGGGCCGGGCGACCAGGACATCCACCGCCACATAAGTGGGATCGGCTCCACCCGAGGCAAACGCCGGCGTGGTCGTGCTCAGAATGAGAGCGCTGAGGGCGACGCCCATGACGAGGCGCCGGCTCGTTCGCCATCGTGGCGGACGGCTCAGCCCGGCAGTGCGTCGGAGAGTGGAAGGTGTTAAGCCGCCCCAGGACCTGGAAGGCTGGTTGTCACGAGCGCTCATGGGGCCACTATACTTGTGCGAGGAGTGCCGTAAAGGGCAAATGCCCCCTCGGGTTGGACGCATCTGGACACTACCACCAACCCGCCTGAACGGGCCCTTGCGTGCGGTAAGCCACTGAGCCCGGGGCCGGCAACATCCAACATCCAACATCGAACATCCAACATCCAATGACTGACCCCGCAGCGCCCATTGGATGTTGGATGTTCGATGTTGGATGTTGGATGTTCCCATAGGTCAAAGCCACACCACCACAGCCCGCTTGACATCGCTTTGCCTTGGTGAAGGATAGCGCTCATGAACACATTGAGGCTTGTGCGAACACTTGCCGGTCCTTGCCTGGGTGCGCTTTTGCTTTTGGCGACCATGACCGCGCGTTTGGAAGCGGCCGCGCCCCTGACCAAACCCGCAAAGATCACGCTCGACAGCGCGGGCGTGCTGGTGGTGGACGGCGAGAAACACTTCCCGATCAACCTGACCGTCGTGCCGGGCCCCGACGCGAAGGCGCCCAATGGCCGGCCCGCTTATGCGGAGTTCGCGGATTGCGGCATCATGTTCATGCGCTCGGGCGGCCCGGCCTGGAACGACGAGACGATTGCGCAGGAACAGGCCAAACAGGCGGCCGCCGCCGCGGGTGGCATGCGCTGCTGCCCCTGGCTCGGATGGGACCTGTCCAACTTCGACCCGGGCGACAGTGCTAAAGAGGCCAAGCTCAAAAAGATCGTCGCCACGTTTAAGGACTCACCGGGCATGGGGCTGTGGAAGGGGGCCGATGAACCGGACTGGGGCAATTCCCATAACCCCAAGCACTCCACGCCCGAGGAAGTAATCTATGTAGCCAAGCTGCTGCACGAACTCGATCCCAACCATCCGATCTGGCTGGTGCAGGCGCCCCGCGGAACCGTGGCCTCCCAAAAACGCTACGTCGCGGGCTGGGACATCGGCGGAATAGACATCTACCCGGTCAGCTATCCGCCAGGTGTGCATTCCCAGCAGACAAACAAGGATCTCAGCATGGTCGGCGACTTCACCCGCATGATGCGCGAGATTGCCGGCGAAAAGCCGTTCTGGATGACCCTGCAGATCGCCTTCTCCGGGGTCGTGAAGCCCGGGCAGACCCTCCGCTTCCCCACGTTCCCGGACCAGCGCTTCATGGCCTATGAGGCGATCATTAACGGCTCCCGCGGCCTCACCTACTTCGGGGGCGGCCTGCCGCAGACGCTGAACGAGCGCGACAAACCGCTCGGCTTCAACTGGACCTACTTCGATCGCGTCATGCGGCCCCTGCTGGAAGAGATCGGCCCCAAGTCGCCCATCCTGCCGGCCCTGCTCGCGCCCAACTCCGCGCTCCAACTACGGGTGAAGCCTGAAGCCCCGCCCAAGCGCGCTGTGGCGAGCAAGGAGCAGGAGGAGCACCCGCAGGCGGCGACTCCCAAGCAGTTCGTCCAGGACAAGGTCCTTGGGGATGCCAGCGCGATCGAGTGCCTCGTCCGCGAAGCGGGCGACAGCATCTACGTCCTGGCTTGCAAAAAAGAAGGCCCCACCCAGCGCGTGCGCTTTAGCGGCTTGCCGCCGGAGATCAACGGCAAGGGCGCGGGGACGGTGGTCTTTGAAGAGCCCCGAAAAGTGGATGCGGAGCACGGCACCTTCGCCGATTGGTTCGGCCCGTTCGAGGTGCACGTGTATCAGTTCAAGAAGCAGTGAAGGCTACGCGGGCGGTGCGACCCATCCCCACACGCGAACCATTGCCGCCGGACGGGTAACCGCATTCCCACACGCGCGATGTCATCGCTCCAAATTGCCCTGTTAACCATGGCACTCATGCAAGTCGCCTCTGCCCAGCCCAGCGCCACTGCACCTCCTTCAACCCCGGCCCCTTACTTCCCGCACTCGCCGGCTCTGCAGCAAGTCGTGGATCGCGCAGTGAAGGGCGCCCTGGACAAGTTCGCCAACGAGAAGCTTGGCACGAATCAAATCGCCGTCACGCTGGTGGACTTGCGCGACCCGCACCAGCCCGTCCAGGCAAGCTATCGCGGCAACGACCAAATCTACCCGGCCAGCGTTATCAAGCTGTTCTACCTGGTCGCCGTGCACCGCTGGCTGGAGGACGGCAAGCTCAAGGACACTCCCGAACTGCGCCGCGCCATGCGCGATATGATCGTGGACTCCCTCAACGAAGCAACCGGCTACCTGGTGGACCTGCTCACCGACACGACGAGTGGCCCCGAGCTGAGTCCCCCGGAAATGGAGCAGTGGTATTACAAGCGCAACGCCGTTAACCGCTATTTCGCGTCGCTCGGCTACACGAACATCAACGTGAACCGGAAGCCCTGGTGCGAAGGCCCGTACGGTCGCGAGATGCAGTCCGTCCAGATGCACAAGCCCAACCATCGTAACTGGCTGACCACCGACGCCACGGCCCGCCTGCTGACCGAAATCGCGACGGGGCAGGCGGTATCCCCCAGCCGTTGCGCCGAAATGCTGCAACTTCTCCACCGCGATCCATCCCCCGCGCCCGGGGACAAGAACGACCAGGGCCATGCCTACACTGCCCTGGCCTTGCCGCCAGGATCCAAACTCTGGTCCAAGGCGGGCTGGACAAGCGAGTGCCGCCATGACGCCGCCTACGTCGAGCTGCCCAATGGCGCGAAGTTCGTCCTGGTGATCTTCACCATGGACCACGCCGGCGAACGGGGCATTATTCCCGCGGTCGCCAGACCGATAATCGAGGCTTTCTCGGTGCCGGCGCCGGGGCTCAAGTAGTACCCGAGCGCGACCACTGTCTGAATCCGAAACCCGAAGTCCGAAATCCGAAACAAATTCAAAGGCTCAAACTATGAAACGAATTGCACAGCTCACGGTTATCCCTGCGCTCGCGCTCGCGCTTTCCGCTGCCAATCTGCGCGGCGGTGACGACGCCAGCGGGCTCGGCCTCGGCTTGCGTGACCTCTACCGCGTTTCCAACGCCCAGTCCCGCTCCATAAGCCCCGAGAACTTCACCGGCGAAAAAGGCATGGCCGGCATGGCCACCAATGGCACAGGCAAAGGCGCCTCCCGCGACCTCGGGCAAGGATGGAAGGTGTCGCCGTCCGTCCGCATCAAGGCCCACACCACGTTCACCCTCGGTGAGATCAAGGGGCCGGGGTGCATCCAGCAAATCTGGATGACGCCCACCGGCAATTGGCGCCACTCGATCCTCCGCTTCTACTGGGATGACGAGCTGACACCGTCGGTCGAGTGCCCGGTGGGCGACTTCTTTGCCTGCGGCTGGGGCAAATACTGCCCAATCAGCTCGCTGCCGGTTTGCGTCAACCCGGGCAGCGCCTTCAGTTGCTATTGGCCCATGCCCTTCCACAAGCAGGCCCGCATCACGATGGAGAACACCGACGCCAAGGACATGACGCTCTACTACCAAATCAACTATGTCCTGACGCCGGTGCCCAGGGATGCCGGCTATTTCCACGCCCAATTCCGCCGCGAGGCGCCGCTGCAGCAGAAGGGGCTCTATACGATCCTGGACGGCATCGAGGGCCAGGGCCAGTACGTCGGCACCTACCTGGCCTGGGAGGTGCACAGCAAAGGCTGGTGGGGCGAGGGCGAAATCAAGTTCTACATGGACGGAGACAAGGAGTTCCCCACCATCTGCGGCACCGGCACGGAGGACTATTTCTGCGGGTCCTACAACTTCGAGAACCACGAGACGAGGAAGTACCAGACCTTCTCCACGCCCTACACGGGACTGGCGCAGGTGCTGCCGCCCGACAAAATCTACGAGCCGGGCCAGCGATTCGGGCTCTATCGCTGGCACATTGCCGACCCGGTGCATTTCCAGAAGAACCTCAAGGTGACCATCCAGGCGCTCGGGTGGAAGGAAAACGGCACCTACCTGCCTGAGGAAGACGACATAGCCTCCGTCGGCTACTGGTACCAGAAGGAACCGCACGCGAAGTTCCCCGCGCTGCCGCCGCTGAATTAAGGCGGGCTCTCTCCTCATGGTGCCCTGCAGGGTAGGGACGCCTCGCCGAGGCGTCCGCCGCCGCCACAATGCGGCCGCTTCGGCGAGGCGCCCCTGCCAGTGTCGCCCATCGCCAGGCATTTGAACCGGCAAAGCCCCTTGCCCGCACCGGAACCCCTCCGGATGCACACCGGTCCCTCACCGTAGTACCTCTGATAGCCTATCAGAGGTACTACGGTGAGGTACCGGTGTGCATCCGGATGGGTTCCGGGCGGGCTCCAGATACGGTCCGAGGCCGTGCCAGTAGGTTGGCGTACGCAACCTATTCACATACCGCAACTTGCAAATGCTATGCCTCTAAGGGCAGCGACGGCCCCGCGATCGGGGACGGCGGACTCGGGCGGGAGAATGCGGAGGCAGGCACGCCTCGCTGCGGCGTCCGCCGTCGCCATAAGACGGACGCCTCGGCGTGGCGTCCCTACCCGGGCGGGGGCAGGGCGGGAGATTTGTCGTCCGGCGACGCCACATTACCTGCTGGCCAAACACTTGCCCGGAGCAGTAATCATGATTCGCCGTCTAACGGGAAGGATACTGTGCTTGAACGCTTTACGTATATGAACCGCCTGTCGTTGCTCGGAGCCGTCCTTATAGTGAGCGCATTCTCTTTTGCCGCCAATGCCGGCCCGCGCGACGCCCAGTGGAAGCGTGTCGAGGAGGCCATCAGGAAGGGTTTGCCCGAGACTGCCATTACCAACCTGGAGCCCATTATCCAGGGCGCGCTCAAGGATAAGGCCTATGCGGAAGCGGTGAAGGCGATCGGGGAGAAGCTCGCGCTGGAAGGCAACATCCAGGGCAACAAGCCGGAGGAGAAGATCACGCGGCTGCAGGCGGAGATCGCCCGGGTGCCGAAGGAGATGGTGCCATTGATGGATACGCTGCTGGCGGAGTGGTATTGGCAGTATTACCTGCAGAACAACTGGCGCTTCATGCAGCGCACAGCTACCGGCGCGCAGCCAGGGAAGGATTTCACCACGTGGGACCTGCCGCGACTGTTCGGAGAAATAGGCCAGGACTTCCAGAAGGCGCTGGCTGCCGAGCCGACGCTCAAGACCATCCCTATCGCGGCCTGGAGCGACCTGCTGCAGAAGGGGACGATGCCGGATAGCTACCGGCCCACGCTCTATGACTTCATCGCCCACGAGGCGCTGAGCTTTTACACGTCCGCCGAGCAGGCGGGGGCCAAGCCGGAGGACGCGTTCGAACTGTCTGCCGACAGCCCGGTCCTGGATGGCGCGGAGAAGTTCGTGGCGTGGAAGCCCGAGACGGCGGACACCGAGTCGCCCAAGCTGAAGGCCATCCGTCTCTTCCAGGACGTGCTGCGGTTCCACAAGGGCGACCCTCCGCCGCGATTGGCTTTTGCCGACGCGGACCTGCAGCGACTGATGTGGGCTTGGAACACCGCATTCGGCGAGGACAAGGATGTGCGCTACCGGGCGGCCCTGGAGGCGTTTATCCGCACATACGCGGATGTGGAAATCTCGGCCCGGGCCATCGAGCAGGAGGCGCGGTTGGTCCAGCAGGAAGGCGACCTGGTGGAGGCGCGGAAGCTCGCGCTGCGCGGGGTGCAATTGTTCCCGCAATCGCCGGGAGGCCGGCTGTGCCGCAACGTGGTGACGGACATTGAAGCCAGGTCGGCGAGCCTCACGACCGAGCGCGTGTGGAATTGCAGCGCGGACGGGTCCGCGGGGAAGGACAGGCAGGACGCCTGCCGGGCGTTGAGCGTCCACTACCGCAATATCACTGAGGTCCATTTCCGCGCGCTTGCGGTGGATTGGGAGATGTTCCTGGACAAGCGGCACCACCGGCCGGAGAACCTGAGCGAGCAGGAGCGGCGTGAGATTCTGGGCCGGAAGCCGGCACTGGAGTGGTCGGCCAAACTGCCGCCCACCGACGACTACAAGGAGCGGACGTTCGAGCTGCCTGCGCCGGACACGCTTAAGCCGGGCTATTACTTCATCGCCGCGAGCCCGGACCCCAGCTTCAGCGAAACGGGCAACGTCATCTTCATGACCGATGTGTGGGTCAGCGGCCTGGCTCTGGTGACGCGGACGCGCGAGGGCAGGATTGAAGGCTTCGTGCTGCAGGCCGACTCGGGCGAGCCCGTCATGGGCGCCGAGGTGGCCGTGTGGCACCTGGATAACAACGCGAACCGAGTGGCCGATCCCACCTTGAGCACCGACGAGAACGGGTTCTTCTCCATTAAGCCGGCCGCGAACCGAGGCTACCTCTTCCGGGCGCGCCACAATGGCCAGGAGCTGGCTACCGCGGGCGACATCTGGTCCTACGACTGGTGGAACCGGCAGACGCAGCGCCCCGCAGCCCAGACTATCTTCTTCACGGACCGCGCCATCTACCGGCCCGGCCAGATGGTCCAATA
>DATKNZ010000529.1:0-6843 GCA_035541055.1 Candidatus Acidiferrum sp.
GCGCAACCCACTGCGGCCCAATGGCTTGCCGCGCATCTGGCGAAACGGCTCCGTTGGCGGGAGCCTCAACGCCCCCAAGCCGCGCACTGCGACAACGACCCGGCAAGGGCACGATAGAGTCGCGGAGTGGGGCAGTCAAAGCCGCGTCAAGGCTGCGGAATCATGAATGGAGCATTTAACTGGCTGAGCAGATTGCCGCCCGGCTGGCCGGGGCCAGGAAAGTCCTGAGATGACTGGTAGAAATAGCACTTTCGCGTAGAAGTGGACCAGGTCGTGAAGAAGCGCAGTTGAGCGGTTTTGAACCATTGGGCAGAGCCGTCCGCGAACACTTCATTGGCGCCCGCGGGAAACATTGAGCCTCCATTCCGATGTGGCGGCAGGTTCACGTAGAGGTCCGGATCGGTGCTGGTTGTGCCACCCCAGCCCGTCTCCACTTCAACTACGGCATCCGCGGCAAGGCACCACCAGGATTTGGACATGCCGAGTTTCACCGGGCTGAAGCTTGGAGTTCCACCAGGATAAATTGGATTCACCCAGGTGGTGATACCCCCGAAGTACTGGTAGCCGATATTCCACTGGCCGTAGGTAGCGTCGTAGTTTGGCAGGGTGGGGCGGGTGGGACAAGTCCAGATGGATAATCTGTTCGACTGCACGTTGAGGCCGACCATGCTGGCCGCGGATGCATCCGGTAGATTCAAGGCCAGTTGCACCCATGCAGGGCTGCCAGGAACCTCTGAACTTTGCGGCCGTGCTTGAACGACTCGGTCTCCATTATCGCCCGCATACATTGTCATGCCTATCCCGATCTGCTTTAGATTGTTCAGGCATTGGATTCTCTTGGCCTTTTCCTTGGCCTTGGCCAGGGCCGGCAACAATAGGGCCGCGAGAATGGCGATGATCGCTATGACGACCAGCAGCTCGATGAGGGTGAATCCAGACCACCCTGCCGTCCTTGCTCGCTTTACGCTCACGTTAATGGTGTCTTTTCCAATCGGCACTCAATCTACACTGGTTTGCTGCCACCCCATGGCGACAGCAAACCAAGCCCATCGTATGCAATGCCCTATTCAGCCCCCAACCGGTAAAAACGTCTGCTTCCACTTACGATCCCATCGGACAGCGCTTTGGCCGTCCCATCCCCCTGCACGGAAGCGCCCAGGGCCGTCCAGCCGGGATCAGTCACATTATTCTTGTAATAGGCCGTGTATTTAAACCCAGTCCGGGTCGGGAATGAAAGGAGGATGCTCGATCCGCCGGCCGAGGCTGTCAGGGCCGGCGCCGTCACCGGCACGAGTTCAAAGTAGTTCACATTCTCATTGTAGTCGCCCGTGAACTGCAGTGTCGCTACTCCGCCAAGGCTAAGGACGACGTGGTTCGTATTGGTGTCAACCAGAGGCACATATTGGAAGTTGGCGAAGCTCGTGCCGGAACCGATGAAGCTGCCCAGAGACTGGGTTGTCTGGGTGGGGGTGCCGGCTCCGCTGGTCACTAGTGCCGCCTGGAGGTTGAAGGCGGTGTCAGCCGACAGGCGGGCGTAGAGGTAATACTTGCCCGCGGGGAAGGTGCGGGTGTAGTTGATCCAGCCGTTCGTGGCCCAGTAGTTCACGTCGTAGTCAGCAATGGCCGGGTTGCCATTCGCGAGTTGGGCGTCGAGGTATTTCTGCCTTAACGTGTCGGTTGTGACTTCCGCAGAGACATAATCCAGCCAGCGATAGGTATAGGTGCCGGGGTGGGTCAACCCAAACAGCGCGGAGTAATCAATCGCGTTCCCGCTGAGCTGGCCGCCGTCGCCTTCCTGGGCGAAGTAACTGTTGGTCGCGGCGCTTGAGGTCAGCGCCGGATTGTCAATATAGCGCAGCCCGCTGCCATTGGGAACTGGGCTTACCGTTGGATCAAAATCATAGTCTTCCGCTTCCCATGTGAAGTTACTGGGGTTGAATGTGTCGAAAGACACGGTCGTGGTATGCGTTTGATTGTTGGCGTCAGTTGCCGTTATGACGGCGGTATAGTATGTGTCAGGCTGCAGGCCGGGATAACTCACGTTCCAACTGGCAGAGGAACCGCTGAATACCAACAGGCTGGAAACATCCGTCCCGTTCAACGTCAGGTGAATGTTGGTGGTATTGATGCCGTAAGTCGGGCTGCTGGCAAGGAAGGAGAAGGTGTTGGTCGGCTGCATTTGCATGGTCCCGTCAGGATAAATGGGATCAATGCGGCAAAGGTCGGTTCTGGCAGCGACAAACATGTAGAAGTTGATGTTGAGTCCGTAGGTAGCTGCGTTAGCTCTTTCCGTCTGGTTATATACCAGGTGGGTGTCCCGGAAGGTATTGGTGCCGCCCAGGGTCAACTGCGCGTAATTGCCGAACTGGTCAATCAGCGGTGTGTAGAAATAGGAGGAATAGCCGCCGGATGAAGGAATGGCAAAGGAACCCACGTGCCGGGTTATCTGGTTGGCCGTGCCCCACCCGCCGATGACCTGGGACACCGACGAGTAAAGGGTGCCCAAATTGGCGCCGGAGGCCATGCGGGCGTAAAGATTGAACGTGCCGGTGGGCCATGACCGGGTGTACTGCTGCCACATGCCCGGCCCGAGGAATCCAACGTTGAAATCCTGATTATGGGCGAACTGCGCCCGCGGGGTGTCAACTACGACGGCGGTAGCTACATCTCCCGGCCGGTAGGGTCTGGTGCCGGCGCCCACGCCGGATTGGTCAATATTCTCATCGCCGGTTTGGCCTTCATAGCTGTTGGCCGCTGTGACCTGGTAGGTGCCGAGCGGCGTCGGGACAGAGGTGGGGACGGGATTGTTGATATAACGCAATCCGTTGCCGGCGGGAACCGGGCTGGAGTTGGGGTCAAAGTCAAAGTCTTCCGCCTCGAATTGCACGATGGGTTGCCATGTGTCAATACTAAGCGTGGCATTCGCTGTGCCGCCGTTGTCGTCGGTCACGTGAATCGTGGTGGCGTACGTCTGGTTGGGCAGCAATCCGCTGTAGGTGCCATTCCAGCTCGAGGAGCCGCCGGTGTAAGTCACGCTGGAAGAGACATTGTTGCCGTTCAGCGTTACCACGATATTGGCCGTGTTGATCGTCGTCGTTGACGAGCTGACCGTGAAGGTCAGTTTGCCGCCGCTCGGGTATTGGAAAAGGTATGCGCCGTTCGGATTGACGTTGCTAATAACCGGCAGATTGCCGCTGGCGGGCACGAACATATACAGGTTGGCCGAGGCGCCGCCGCCGGTCGTCATGCGCACCGTATTCTGCCCGCCCAGGTTGACCACCGCGGGGCTGCCGTTTTGCATCAACTCCACCCACTGCCAGCCGGAGCCGCTGAGCGTGAACTGGCCCAAACGTTTGGTCGTTTGGCTGGTGGTGCCCCGACCGCCAGTCACCTGGTCGAAGTTGATGGTCGAACCGCTGGACGTCAGCAAGCGGGCCCAAACGTTGTAATTGCCGGACGGGAATGTCTTGGTGTAGTTCTGCCACTCGCCGCTGCTCCAAAAGCTGATCATGTGGTTCTGCTGGGGATTGCCGCTTCCGTCCAGCGGGGCATTGACGATTCTCGGCACCGCCAGTTCGCCGGTGGCGAGCGGGGTTTGCGTTTGCGTGCCCGATCCGTCGTCGTAGCGATAGGCAGTGAGCTGATTATCGCCCACCGAAGGGCCTTTGTGGGTGTCCACTTCCTCTACGCTGTTCAATCCATAATAGCTGTTGGCATCCGGCGGATTGCCGTCCGTGTAATCCGGATTATCAATAAACTGGCCGCCGTCGTGGTCAAACTCCTCCGCTTTGATCATGAAATTGGCAGGGCTGAAGGTGTCGAAAGTGAGGGTGGCGCTGCCGACAAGGCCGAGGGCATCCTGGGCGGTCATGACGAGTACGTTGCTGACCTGCTGCTGTGGCAGGCCCACGTAGGTCACACTTACATTCGTCGAAGTGCCCGCCGTGCCATTGGTGACAAAGGCCAAACTCGCTGACACATTTACCCCATTTAACGCCAGGCCAATGTTGGTAAGATTGAGCCCGCTGGACGAAAGGGCAGTGAACCTGAAAGTGTTGGTGGCATTCTGGAGCGCCGTGCCATCCGGACTCATGCCGACGAAGACCGGCACTTTGGGAGCCAATTCCTTCCGAATATTCTCCACAAAGCTAACGTTGTTGGTGGAGACGCCATTGTAGAGGCGAAAGTCCTGGATCCAGCCATCGAATCCGCGACTGTGGCTGGTCGTTCGGTTGCCAATGATGAGCGACGCGCTGGAGCCGAGAGAGACCGTCTGGTTGGCATCGGCGGCCGTGCTAACCAACTGGGCGGGTGCCCCGTCCGAGCCAACATACTCGTAAAGGTTGGTGCCGTCATAGGCCCAGGCAAAGAACTGCCATTTATTCGACGGGAAATTGCTGGTCTGCGCCGCCCCCAAAGAGGCGTTGGCATTCAATCCGAAATACAACTGATTGTTTGCCTGGTACTTCACGCCGATGGAATTGGCCGCTCCGGTATCTCCGGCGGGCGCGCCGGCATTGAGAATAAAGAGTCGCGGGCCAACGGGTGTCGTAGCGCCCAGTATTCCGAATTGGTTGACCCACATTGTTACAACGAAATTGGTAATGTCGTTAAAGCCGAGGGCGGCATCACTACTATCTAGAACATAATCGCCTGCGTTGGCGGCGGTGCCACCACCCGTCGCATTGGCCGGCTCGAAGGGCTGCCCCGGTTGAGTGGTAAAGGCTCCGTTGGTCAAACACAGTGCCCGGGCGCCACTGGCGGCGCCATTCACGCCTGAACCGGCGAGGCCATGAAAGTCCGAAGCCACACCCGAGGCGTTATACATGGTCAGACTTATACTCGCACCGCCGAGGCCGGGGTCGCTCGGCATGACGTTGCTGCCCGGCGCGTTGGTGAAGGGAACTTTCAACAGGTTGACTGGTTCCGCCTGCGCCAGGTTCCCGGACAGCAGGCAGGTGAGAACAACGGCCATGCAGATAAGGGCTGAATGGCGAACCAAGGATGGATGAGTTTTAATGTGTTTCATGTGATGTCGGAACGTGGTTACGTCCAAGTCGGATCAGTTTGGTGAGGCCTGAAACCTGGTCATTTACTGGCTTTGGATCATGGGTGGCGACGTCTATTAGGCTCCAGTATTAGAGGGTTTTAATATTTCTGTCATCCCTCTTTGGAGGGATGTTGCGCCGGAACTCGGCTGCGGGGCCGGATGGGCAGCCTCGGCTGCCTTGGCTGGGCAAGGCGCGGGCGCCTCGGCGAGGCGTCCTTACCCTGGCAAGGACTCGCGAAGGGGCGCTCGGTCCGGGTTGACCTTGAACGCGTGACCGTCTAGGCGCGCTTCAGGAAGCGGAAGAACAGGGCTTGTTTGGAGACGGGCTCCGCCTTCTTCGTCAACGCAGCCATCTGCGCCTGGCTCAAGGGCGTGAACTCACGGGCGAGGCCAATGTTCTCCTCCACCTGGGCGACGGAGCCGCAGCCGATGATGACGGTGCTCACCGGCAGGGAAAGAGTGTAATACATCGCCTCGCGCATGGTCAGCGTGCCGGGGGATTTCGCGATGGCGCCCTGGCCTTCCCAGGAGTGCTCCTGCCGCTCGATCGGCGGCGGGGTCCAGGCCGATAGGAGCCGGCCGCGAGCGGGGATTTTCATTCCAATGATGCCCATTTGCTTCTCGATCGCCAGGGGCAGCAGCTCCGATTCGAAGCTGAAGTGGTGCGGGTCCGCCGCGTTCAAGGCCAGCAGGATGGTGTCAAAGGGAAACCGGCGGATGAGTTCCATCAACGCCTCAGGGCGGTGGTGGCCGGTGATGCCGAGGTAGCGCACGAGCTTTTGCTCGCGGGCTTGCTGAAGGGCGGCCATGGCGCCGTCGGGGGCGAAGATCTCCTCGACGTCGGTCATCGTGCCGACGTCGTGGAGCTGCCAGAGGTCGAGGTGGTCCGTATTCAGCAGCTTGAGCGACTGCTCCAGCATGCGCAGGGAACCGTCGCGGGTGCGCTCTTTGGTTTTGCTGGCCAGGAAGGCTTCCTTGCGCCGGCGCTTCATCACCTCGCCGACGTAGCGCTCGCTCCAGCGTTCGGGGCCGCCGTAGATCGAGGAGGTATCAATGTAATTGACGCCCAGGTCGAGGGCTTTCTCGATTACGGGCACGGCCACGGCTTCGTTGTGCCCGTTCTCGAGGGCCGCTTGCCCGCCGAGGCTGAAGATGCCGACGCGGTAGCCGGTCTTGCCCAGGTTGCGGGTGGGCATGGCCTCGGCGGTCGCCGGGTTCGAGGGCGAGGGGGTCGAAGGCGTCGCGCCCGCCGAGGAGGGCAGCGCCGCTTGCGCGAGCAAGGCGGCGACGGCTGCACCGCCCGTCTTGATGAACTCCCGGCGGTCGGCGTTGAAGGCTTTGGCTGAATCTTGTTGGCTCATAATGGCTCCGGCTGATGTGATCTGTTGTCCGCGCAACCAGAAGTCCGGCTGAGCGGCGTGCGTCCGATGGCACTATTCTAATGCGGGGAATCGTTGTGGACAACAGGACATTAGTGCTCGATCCGGACCACCGCTGCCGAAGTGGCGGGTAGCGTGATGAGAAGGTTTCCCGCGCTGTTGGTGCCGAGCGGAGTCCATGACCCCCGCCACGGTCCATCAGCGGTTATGGGCGAGCCGCCCAGGGTGATGCCCGTGCGGGCGGCGGCCTCCCCGCTTGCCGCTTTGAGGAAGACCACGACCGCGCTCTTGGCATCGCCGGGAGCTGTCAGCTTAACCGCCGCTTCACGTCCAGCGGCGCCGTGTTCCTTGTTGATCAGCGTCACGAATAAACCCGTTGGGCCGCGCACGGCGTAAGCGGTCAGGTTGAGGCCA
>DATKNZ010000530.1:0-5299 GCA_035541055.1 Candidatus Acidiferrum sp.
CACCGTCGCTCCTCTGCTAAGTTAGCAGAGGAGCGAGGGCGAGGTACTGGAGGGGATATGGGGACGCTAGGGATTGGCACCGGAAGAGGGAGAACGCGGATGGCCGGCTGGGACGGGGCAGAGGGCGGGGAATTGTCCTGAAATGGGACGGTTCCTCAGTGCTTTTGGTCTTCCGGATCGCTCCAGTAGAAGCTGAGAACCTGGACGTCACGCGGGTTGTTGCGGCCGAGGATGGCGGTGAAGTAGCGGGTGTAGCCGTTGACGGTGGCGGTGACGTTGACCTGGAAGGTGCGGCTGCGCACGTCGCCGTATTGGGCGATAATACGCCCCATTTCGGGGGTGATCTCGGGCATGCGCGAGACCTGGCCCAGGTTGCGGTAAGGGCCGGTGAGGCCGCTGCCGTCGTCCAGGCCCTCTCGGCCGCTGACGATGGCCTGGGCGGCCTCAGGCGTTATATTCGGGATCATCTGGAGCACT
Organism: Candidatus Acidiferrum sp.; assembly: GCA_035541055.1. Classification (GTDB taxonomy): domain Bacteria; phylum Verrucomicrobiota; class Verrucomicrobiia; order Limisphaerales; family UBA8199; genus JAPLUA01. Next base: position 478 of record DATKNZ010000530.1, read on the forward strand.
TCCACCGGAGCCGTGTTGATGTTGATCTTGCCGTCGGAAACGGCTGTGAAAAGGTCCACCAGGCCTTTGAAGTCGGGGATGACATCCGGCATGTGGGAACGGTTCTGGGGCGGGATGAAGGTGCTGATGGGGTGGTCGGGTGACGAGGTGCCCCAGTACATGAGGTCGGTCACGCCCTTGACGAGCAGCAGTTCCGAGATGTCGTCAATCGGCCCGTTCTTGGCGGAGTAAGGCGGGTTCAACCGCTCGTACTCCGCGGCATCGGCGCCCTGGATGCGCTTGCCGCCGTCCATCCAGTCCAGGATGGAGTTGACGACGGGGGTGACGTCGCCGGCATCCATGTTCATCGGCGCGAAGGCGTTCTGCAGGATGGTGTCCCCACCCGGGGCGAGCATGGCATTGACATTCCATTTGCGTTCGAGGTCCTTGATCTCCCAGGTGAAGGAGCCGTCGGCGAGCTGCACCTCCTTTTGCACGTCGGCCAACGGGCTGTTGGAGGTGCCGATGCCGCCCGGGCCGCCCGCCCATACCTGGTCCAGCCCGTCGTAGGGTTCCTGGGCGATCATCATTTGCTGGGCGAGGATCCAGCGGGCGTATTCGACGCCGGAGCGCCCCAGCCATTGCAACTCCTCCTCGCTGTTCCCGTTGCGGGCGAGCTTGGTCTCGACCTTCATCGAGTAGGCGAAGCCGCCTGCGAGCATGGAGAGGACGAAGATGGAGATCATCACGACGATGAGCGCGATGCCTTGCTGCGCAGCGCGAGAGAGGGGGGCAACGTGGGGTCTCATCGCATGGGCCGGACCGCGTTGGGGTTGGGCGGCTGATTCGGGTTGAAGCCAGGCGGCGGCTGGAACCCGGGCTGGCCGGGCATGGACCCGGGCATGCCGGGCCGGCCCGCGTTGATGGGCAACTGCCACATGCGCTGCACGGTGACGGAGGGAATACTGACCAGGTGGATGATCTGGTCGAGCGCCTGCGGGTTCTTCGGATTGTTCGCGACCGTCAGGTTGATCAGCACCATCTTCGGCAATTGGTTGGTCTTGTCCTCGGTCCATTCGTCCACCCACTCGGGCGGGTTCTTGTTGGAATCGAGGAACTGCAGCTCGAACGACTTCACGTTTTTGACCAGCACCAGCGGGTTGGCCTTTTCCTCGGGGTCCGGCTCATCCATCACGATCGGCATCTGCCGCAAGACCAGGTCGCGCGTGCCGTCCTGGCCCGGCTCGACTGAGAACGTCACCCGCCGCACATCGAGGTCGCCGAACTTGCCGCTGCGGGGGAAGGTCTTCGAGAGCCGGGCCACGAAGCTCAAGGCGCCCTGGTTGCCGCTTTGGGCCATGAAGTAATAATAAGGCAGGTTAGCCGCGTACGATTGCGCCGAGCCCAGCGAGTCCTCCAGCATTCGCACGGCGATGCGCATGCGCTGCACCGAGGCGGCGACCTCCAGGCCGGTCTTGGAGGCGCGCAGGATCGCTGTCCAGCTCGAGTAGATGGACGCCAGCACCAGCGAGAAGATCCCGATGGCGATCATAATCTCGATCAAGGTGAACGCGGCGCGGGCCAGGTAGGGACGCCTCCACGAGGGGTCCGTGTCCTGGCGGCGGCCGACGCCTCGGCGAGGTGTCCCTACCAATACTCGGGCTGGATATGGGAAGCGCGCCTGCATCAGCGGAACGTGGGTGCGCCGAAGCCCCCGTTTTGCGGCGAATCCGGCGCATAGACAAAGATGCTCATCTGGTCAACGGGATTGGCGAGCCCCCGGCGGTGCACCGTGATGTTGACCTGGAACAGGCCGTTGGTTGCGGCCTGGATGATCTCGGTGTCGTACGAATAGTCGGGCGCGAGGTTGCCGAAATCGCCGGACTCGAAGCCTTCGTAAAGCTTGTTGGTCTTGTAGAGCTGGGCGGCGACCATCCCGGCGTCCACGTCCACCCGCCGCAGCGCGCGGGCGTTGCGCAGGACGCTGGATACCATGGCCAGGATGGCGAAGATGGCCATGAAGAAGATGCCGCAGGCGATCATCACCTCGAGCAGCGAGAAAGCGCGGCGGCGGTTGCGTGCGAGCCTGAGTCTCATCGCCTCACCTTAACTCCGCCTGCAGCTTGTAGCGGTCCGACTCGACGTTCGAGAGGGCCGTGGTGATCTCGAGGAAGACTCCTTCGAACTCGCCTTTATCCGACATGAAGACCAGCCGCATTTCGTCGCACGTGCCGTTGGGGAAGAACCGCACCCGGGCTTCGTGCACATCAATGTCTTCGCGCGGGACGTAGCGCACGCCATTGATCTTGAGCGAGGCGATGGCGACGTTCTCGGGCAGGTGTCCGGAGAGCCCCGAACCGGTCGGCATGCCCGCCATCGGGGCCGCGATCGCCCCCTTGCGCGGGGAGGGGCCGCCGCCCCCGACGACCGAGAAGCTTCCATCATCGCTATGGAACACCACCTGGGTCATCTGGTTGCCCATAATCGCGCGCGCGCGGGCATTGCTGCAGACCTCGACGAGGTCGCTCACGGCCTGCCGCATGGGCGCCTTGTGCCAGACCTTGTAAACGATCGGGATGCTCATGGTCATGACAATGGCCATGATGGCTACGACGATCATGATCTCGATGAGAGTGAATCCCTGGGAAGGACACCGTCGAGCGTGCTGCCGCGCGCCCCGCCCCGGGCTGCGCACTCTGGACCGCGAACGGAGCATCACCGGGCAATATTGGCCGTGATGGCGAACATGGCCGAGAGCACGCTCAGCAGCAGGAAGCCGACGCCAATGGCCATGACGATGATGAGCACGGGCTCGATCATGTTGGTCATGACGCGCAACTGGATGCCCAATTCGTTCTCGTAAGTGTCGGCCACGTTCTTCAGCGCGCCGGGCACGTCGCCCGTGTCCTCTCCGATCTTCACCAGGTCCACCATGAGCTGGGGGAATATTTTGCTGCGGGCCAGGGGCTGGGCGATGGTCTTGCCGTCGGTGACTTCCTCGCGGGTTTTGGCGATGGCGTCTTTGACGATGACGTTGGGGATGATCTGCTCGGTGATCTTGAGGGCGGTCAGCACCGGCACGCCGTTTTCGAGCAGGGTCGAAAGCGTGCGGGCGAACTGGCCGAAGAGGTTCAGCTTGATGACCTTGCCGAAGACCGGGGCCTTCATGCGCCACTCGTCAATCTTGCGCTTGCCCTCCGCGGTGGCCTGGAAGCGCTTGAACAGGATGACCGCGGCGACCACCACGCCGAGCATGAGCCACCAGTAGCCCGAGAACAGATGGCTGAGCTTCACGAGCATCTGCGTCATTATCGGCAGCGGCACATTCATCCCCTGAAAGATCGAGAGGAACTTGGGGAGCATGTAGCTCATGAAGAAGAACATGATGCCGATGCCCACCACCGTCACGAAGGCGGGATAGACCAGCGCCGAGGTGAACTTGGATTGCACCTGGGCGAAGCGCTCGAAGTGGTCGGCCATGCGCCGCAGCACTTCGACCAGCGCGCCGCTGGACTCGCCGGCGCGAACCATGTTCACGTAGAGATCGGAAAAGATGCGCGGCTGCTTGGCCATCGCGTCGGACAGGCTGCGGCCCTCCATGACGTCCTGTTTAAGGTCGCGGCTGACGTCGGCGGGGATGCCCTTGGACTCGAGGTGCGTCATGCTGTTGAGCGCGACGGTGAGCGGCATGCCAGAGTTGAGCAGGTTGGCCAACTGCTGGGTGAAGGTGCTCAGCTCCTGCAGCTTGGGCTTGCGCTTGCGCGCCATGGCCGCGCGCAGCGTGGGCGGCAGGAGGCCGCGCCAATCGGCCTTGCGCCCGGCCGCGCGGTCGGCCGCCGCCGCGATGGCGCTGGCTTTCGCCGCATCCACCGCAACCGGAAAGAGGCCCAGGCGTTCAATCTGCACGAGGGCCGCCGAGCGGTCGGCGACCTCCAACATGCCCTCCACGACTTCTCCCGTCCGGCGGCGTGCTTTATACGAAAACTGCGGCATACGCGGCGTGCTGCGTCTCTTAGACACCTAGGTTAGCGTAAAGTTGCGGCAAACCAAGAGGCAATTTCCGAGGAGGGGCCTTGCACCACGCGGGTGAAGCGTTGACGCGCGCGTGCGGCGCCGTGTAAAAGAGAGGCTCGAGCATGAGCACCGCGGCCGCCAAACCTACGATTGCTGGATCGTGGAGCAGGTCTTCTTCGCGCCGGCCCGAGCCGATGAGAATCCGGCCTTACCAGGCGGCGGATGAAGCGGCGGTCATCGCGCTCTGGCACGAGTGCAAGCTGACTCGCCCGTGGAATGACCCCCACGCCGACATCGCGCGGAAGCTGACAGAGCAGCCGGAGTTGTTCCTGGTGGGAACGGTGGGGGAAGAACTGGTGGCCACGGCGATGGTGGGCTATGACGGCCACCGCGGCTGGGTTTACTACCTGGGCGTGTCGCCGCGGCATCGGCGCAAATCGTATGGACGGGCGCTGATGCGCGAGGCGGAGCGGCTTTTGACCGAGCGGGGGTGCCCGAAGATCAACCTGATGGTGCGGTCGTCCAACGCGGAGGTCCTCGAGTTCTATCGCCGGCTCGGCTACACGCAAGACGCGGTCGTGAACCTGGGGCGGCGGCTCATTACCGACGCATAAGCCGGTGGCGGTCGGAAGCCTGGGGCCGGCAGGCGGTTGTATAAGGCTTGTTTCCACTGCCGAACCCTTTTAAGGTCCGGGCCTATCGGCGCCTAACCCGCCTATCGTCAGAAGAACTCTGGTATGCATTTACAGCTCATTGACTGGGTGATCGTCCTGGCCACTCTGCTCATTTGCTTCGTGCCGGCGCTATTCTTCGGCAAGCGGGCGGGCAA
>DATKNZ010000531.1:0-3519 GCA_035541055.1 Candidatus Acidiferrum sp.
CGTCTGGGTACTGCCAATGACGCTGACACTGGGACTATACTTATTATAAATGTCCACCGCATTGGTGATAGTGATCCCGCTCGATTCAGTCACCAACGCGCCTCCGATGCAATTTAAGAGGATGATCGGGCTGGTGCCAAAGGCGAGGTTATTGTTAAAGTGCCACACGCCGGAGGCGAAAGCGGAGCCATTGTAGCCAAGATAGGTTCCCCCGGCGAAGCCGCTGCTGTCGCCATTCAGGTAGAAATCGCCGGCTTGTTCCGCGCAGATGCCTGCGGTGGTGCCGCCGATCATCGGCACATTGATCGTTATGGACGCCGTTGAGCCGTCGCTAGACGTTCCCATGCTCATTGCGTTGAGGTTGCCAGCCACCCAGGTGATGGTGCCGGCGCCTTGGATCGTGACGTGGGTGGAGTTCGGGGCGAGAGATCCGTTGAACATGCCCGCCACGGTGTGGTTTGTATTCATGGTGACTGCGAACGTGACGGTGGAATCGGGAACGCCGTTGGGGTTATTGGTGGACCCGCCACCGACGGCGAAGCAGGCAGCGGTGCTCTCGACCCAGGCGACTGGGGTTGCCTGCCCGCCGCTCGCTGTGCTCCAGTTCGCGTTTTCCCAGGTCCCTTGCAGCGTGCCGGGGACGGGAGGCGTTTGACTGCTGGGTTGGCCGGTGTAGGCCACGCTGGGAGCGGTGGGCGTGAAGGTCCCCTCCGGGTCCCAGTAGGTGACAGCCGCCTGGACCTGGCTTGCCAGGAAGCAGGGTAGCAGGCTGATTGTAATGAGGATCGATCTTACCGGTTTGTAGGTGCGTGGGGTCATATTGATAGCCATGGTTGAGTGGTTCGCGGGGATGTTCGCATAGTTATAGGGTCGGGAACCGATGCCAGCCAGTGTAGCACGCGCTCCCCACTGGCGGCAAGCACCGAGGGACAAATTCTGGTGACAGGTTGGTTACAATGAGGTTGACCCTACCCGGGGTCCTTGACAGAGGGGTCTCCCCTGTTAACCTGCTCGCATGAGAACAACCCTGAGCCCCTGCTTTCTCATCGCCCTCACGACCGCTGTCACCGCCTCTGCGGGCACGTTTAGCACCGACTTCAATTCTGGCCAGCCGCCCAACACCAGCGTGTACGGCAGCGCCTATGTGGATTCGAGCGGCGGACCCGACAACAGCGGCTGCCTCAAGATGACCACCGCGGTCATCAGCCAGACGGCGGGGTTTGTCATTAACAACTTTGACAACGGGGGGGCGATCAACGGCTTCACCGCCACCTTCCAGCTCTATCTTGGCGGCGGCACCAGCCCCCCTGCCGACGGGTTCAGCTTCAATTTCGCCAACGACATCCCCAGCTACGTCATGGATGAGACCGGCGCTCCGAGCACCGGCCTCACCGTCGAGTTCCACACGTTCACCAACGCCACCAGCGGCATTGGCATTCATGTGGTCTGGAAGGGCGCCCTCCTGGCAACCAACCTGATGCCCTTGGCCCAGTTGGTCACCGGGACCTACACAAACGTGGTGATACAGCTCAAGACTAACGCCACGCTCTACGTGAGCTACGGCAACAGCGTTATCTACACCAATCTAGCCCTGCCGGGTTTTGTGCCGATGGTCGGCTTTGGCCTGGGCGCCCGCTGCGGCGCCGATGACGAGAATTGCTGGCTGGATAACCTCAGCATCACCACCACCCCCGTCCTCCGGCCCGTCGTGGTGTCCGAGGCGCCCACCGGAAGCGGGGTTCAGCCCCAACCGACCATCAGCGTGGTGTTGTGCGATGGCAGCAGCGCGCAGGTGAACCAGAGCTCGATTCAGATGACGCTTAACGGCACGGTGGTCACCCCGACCACTACGTATGTCCCCCCCTTCACTACCAACACTTACGCCGTGCCCGGCCTGCCTTCCGGCTCTACCAATGCCGTCGTGCTGACCTTCGCTGACAACGGCAGCCCGGTGCTCCACACAAACGCCCAGTTCAGCTTCGTCGTCATTAACTATCCCACCCTTCCCGCCGGCTATGCCGCCACGGCTGACATAAGCCAACAGGGCTTCCGGGAACGCTTCTTCCAGGGCGGCACCGCCACGGTCGCCAGCGCCGAGACCGCCGACACCATGCTGGCCGGCTTGTACTACAATACCGCCAACGGCACACTTTTCCCCAACACCGCCGAAACCAACGCCGATGGCACGGCAACCTTTGTGGAGCCCAACGTGCTGAACTACAACATTTACTATCCCACCAATACCACTGAGGCGGGCGATTTCCCGGGCGACGTCCAATATCCCGCCATGCCTGGCACCAACGGCAGCATCGTCAACTTCGCTATGGAGGCCATTACCTATCTGTCGCTGACGCCGGGCATTTACACCTTCGGCGTCAACAGCGACGACGGGTTCCGGCTCACTTGCCTGGACAAGACCGTGGGCGTCTTTGATGCGGGCCGTGGCGCGGCCGACACGATCTTCTACTTTGCGGTCAGCCAGCCCGGGTACTATCCGTTCCGCCTCGTGTACTTCCAGGGGACCGGCGCCGCCAGCCTGGAGTGGTTCTCGGTTAACCCCGACGGCACCAAAGTCCTCATCAACGACACTGCCGATGGCGGCATTCCCGCCTACGCCGTGGCCACAACCGCGCTCCCCTACTTCATTGTCGGCTCGCCCTCGGGCACGGGCAACCGGCCCGACAAGCCTATCGTGGTGCAAGTGCAGGACGGCGTCGGCGTCCAGGTCAACACCAACACGATACATCTGACTCTCAATGGCGCGGCCGTCACACCCACCATCACGAAGACCGGCGGCGTCACCACCGTGCAATACAAAGGCAACTGGGCGTCAGGCTCGACCAACAGCGTGGTGGTCTGGTTTGCCGACAACGAGCCGTCGCCCCTCAGCCAGACCAACCAATTCACCTTCAACGCCGCCACCTATCCGGCGCTTCCCGCCAGCTACGCCATCAGTGCCGGCGCGGTGGACACCAGCAAGCCCGGCTTCCAGCAGAAGGTGTTTCAGACCGACCAGCCTACGCCTTCCACCATTGCCAACGCCGAGACCATGCTCGCCGGGGAGCTGGTTGACCCTCGGGGCAACCCCTATCCCAACAAGGCCAGGGCCAACACGGACGGCAGCTACAACTACGCCCAGGCCAACGTGATCAATTACAACCTCCAGCCGGGACTGACCGGCGACTTTACCAATGGCGACCAATCGTTCCCTGGCATCCCCGGCGTCGCCGGGAGCACGAACACCTTTGCTTTGCAAGCGGTCACCTACCTGTACCTGCCTGTGGGCTACTACGTCCTGGGCGTCAACAGCGACGACGGTTTCCGCCTGACCACCTCGCCCAATCCGTATGAGGAGTTCCCTTACCAAATATCCTTCTTTGACGGCACGCGCACGGCTGCCGACACGCTCGCGGCCGGGTTCGCCATCACCAATGCCGGTTATTATCCCTTCCGGCTGGTTTATTTCCAAGCCACCGGCCCCGCCAACCTGGAGCTGTTCAGCAACGACTACACCGGCGC
>DATKNZ010000532.1:0-10380 GCA_035541055.1 Candidatus Acidiferrum sp.
AAGTGTTCAGTGAGCAACCGCCCAGGTCTTCACCCGTTGGGTGAATCCTTTCCAAGGAGGTCGTCTTGTTCATCTCCCCCGATTTTATTGGCTCCGGTCGCCTTTGGCGATGAGTTCAATTGCGGCTGATAGGTTGAAGCGATGGACTCGGGCTGCGCTCTGGGCTGCGCGGCACCTCTCACCGAATGGTTGCCGCGGTGGAAAGCCAACCACTGGCGCACTGCCGACCGAAAGGCCGTGAAGAACGATGATCTATGGCGGCAACTCGAAGAGGCCACCACCCGCCCCCGGGTCACCTGGCACTGGCTCAAAGGCCATATCGGGCACCCGGATAACGAACGATGCGACCAGCTTGCCGCTGCCGAAATCGTGAAGGTTCGACCCAACTATACGCCAGAAAAGCTCGCCACCCTGCGTGACGCCTTTATCACAAGCCGCGACCCAGCCCGAAACCAGGGGAACCTGTTCTGACACCCGGGAAAACTCAATCCCGCTGCCACTGAAAGAAACGATGAAGCTCTGGAGCCGCAGCTAGGGCTGGCGGGGACGCTCGCCCTCCCTTCCTTTGATGGTTGGAGGTCCGGACGAAATGGGGGCAGCGGAGAGATTTAAGCCGTCGTCGGCATTTGCTAGGTTAGCTTCGTGAGGATGATACTGCCTGAACCCGAGGTCGTGACGCGCAAGGGCAAGGCAGGGAGACGCGCCCGGGGGAGCCTTACCCGTGGACCTTCTCGAAGGGCCACGCGGCGATGCCGCCATCCAGGACACGGACCTTGCTGAAGCCGGCGCCTTGCAGGATTTTGGCGGCTTCATAGCCGCGCAGGGATGCCTTGCAGAAGGTGACGATTTCCTTGTCGCGGGGCAGCTCGCCCAGGCGCGAGCGCAGCGCGCCCAGGGGGATGAGGGTCGAACCCTCCAGCCGTTCCTGCTTGTATTCCGCCGGGCTGCGGACGTCCAGCAGCAGGAAGTCCGCCTTGGCGTCCATGCGCTGCTTGAGTTCGCTGGAGGTGAGGCCGGTCATCTGGCCGTCGAGCTTGTTGCGGGCCACGTTGGCGGCGGTGATGAGGTTGTCCACGGCCGGCGAGTAGGGCGGGGCGTAGCACAAGTCCACCTTGGATAGCTGATCCACAGTCATGCCGGCGGTGATCGCGATGGCAGCCACATCCATGCGCTTGTCGCCCTCGCCGGGGCCGACGGCCTGGGCGCCGAGCAGCCTGCGCGTGGGCTTGTCCACTACCAGCTTGATGATCACGGCTTTGGCCTCGGGCATATAGTGAGGCCGGTCGGTGTCCGGGACCATCACGGTGATCGTGTCATAGCCCAGTTGCCGGGCGGCAGCCTCGGTGAGGCCGGTGCGGGCCACGCAGAAATCGAAGACGCGGCAGACGGTGCTGCCCACTACGCCGGGAAACTCGTCATGCCCGCCGCAGATGTTAATGGCCGCGACGCGGCCCTGCTTGTTGGCCGTCGAGCCCATCGGGATGAAGCAGGGTTTGCCGCTGACAAGGTCGGTGGACTCGGCGCAGTCGCCCACCGCGTAGATGTCGGGGTTGGAAGTGCGCAGGGTGGCGTCCACGTGGATGGCGCCGGTGGGGCCGATCTGCAGGCCGGCGCGGCGCGCCAACTCCACGTTCGGCCGCACGCCGATGCCGAGCACCACCAGGTCGGCGGGCAGCCGGCCGCGGCTGGTCAGCACGCCGCTGACCTTGCCTTCGCCCTCGAAGCCGGTGACCCGGGTATCGGTCATGACCGTCACGCCCTGCATTTCCAGTTGTCGTTGGACCAGCCGCGCCATTTCCCAATCCAGCATGCGCAGGATCTGGGGCATCATCTCCACCATCGTGACCTGGCAGGGATAGTCGGAAATGGCCTCGACGGTTTCGGCGCCGATCAGCCCGCCGCCAATGACCACGACCTCGCTGGCCCTGGACTCGGCCAGCATGAGCTTGATGGCTTCCGCGTCCGGGATCGTGTGCAGGGTGGTGATGTTCTGCAGGTTCACCTTGGGCACGGGCGGGACGACGGGGTGGGCGCCGGTGGCGAGCACCAGCTTGTCGTACGGAAGCCAGAAGTCTCCGCCGTTGCCGATGTGGCGGGCGCGCACGCGTTTGCCGGCCACGTCTATTTCCAAAGCTTCGGTCTCGGTGAGCGCCTTGAAGTTCTTCACCTTCTCGAAGAAGGCGGCGTCACGCAGCACGCCGATGGGCGTGCTCATCAGCGCCTTCTGCTCCTTGACCGCGCCGGACACGTAGTAGGGCAGGCCGCACCCGGCAAAGGAGACGAACTTGCCCTTTTCGAGGAGAGTGACCTCGGCCTGCGGGTCCAGGCGGGCGACCTTGGCGGCCGTCTTGGGCCCCGCGGCCACACCGCCGATAACGACAACCTTCAGGGGCATAGAGGCCGCGTCTCCCTAGACTTCGGTAATGGTGATGGCCTGCGACTCGCAGACCGACACGCAACTCTGGCAGCCGCTGCACTCGTCGGTATTGCCTACCACGATGCGGTCGCCCTCCTGCTTGTAGATTTCGACCGGGCAGATGCTGACGCATTCGCCGCAGACCTTGCACTTTTTATCGTCAAGAACTATCACGTACATAACTCAGATCATCTATTGCCGGCCACTTCCGGGGAGCCGGCGTCCCGGGCACTCCCGCGCCGGGTGGGCACCGGGCCGCGCCGGAGGGTGGTTCGTCCGCCGCCGGCCTACACGCAGCCCGTCGGCTTGGGCAGACCCGCGAGTTTGCAGGCGCCTTTGGCCGGGCCGCTCGGGAACAGTTCGTAAATATGCTTGAGGGGGAAGCCGGTCTGTTTGCAGACCATGCGGATAGGCGGCGCCCCGCTGAACTTCTGGTAGTAGTCACGCAGGTAGCGGATGACTTTCCAGTGTTCTTCTGTCAGTTCCTTGATGCCTTCGGTCTCGGCGAGCCCCTTGGCCACTTCTTCGGTCCACAGGGACGCGTCTTGAATGAAGCCGTCTTCGTCCACGGCGAACTCTTTTCCAGCGAGTGTAATGACTGCCATAGCTTTCTATTTAGTTAACGATCATCTGGGCGCCGGACTCCGACCCGGCGCGTGCTCTTTGCTGCTCGAAGCGCCGGGTCGGAGCCCGGCGTTGCCTTGCGTGAGGCTACCAGCGGAACCGGACATTGGTCCGGGCATATTCCAGGGAGCGGGCATCGTAACCGTCCACGACCTTGAGGGACATGGGCAGGCCGGTGCGCTGGAAGAACTTCTCCCAGCCAATACGGCTGATCCAATCGCCGACGCGCTCGTCCTGCCGGGCATTGGCGGCCCAGGTATCCACGATCTTTTTGATCGTGCTGGTGACTTCAGGCCAGCGCGGCGGATTGTTGGGCAGGTAAGGGACCACGACGCGGGCGAACGCGGGGCCGTAGCCGGTGTTCGCGGTTTTGCCGCCCACCACGATGGCGACGCCGTCGCCGTCCGGGCTGCCGATGGGCGCAAAGGCGGCGCAGGCCACCGAGCAGGCCGGGCAATGGATGCAGCGTTTGGGATCAATCTCGACCATGCCGGGGCCCTTGGGCTTGATGGCGCCCGTGGGGCAGACCGAAATCACCAGCGGCACCTCGCAGCCCTTGAGCTTCTCGACGTGAATGGGCGGCAGGTCGCGATGGACGGCGACGATGCCGATGTCGGCGCAGGAGCCTTCGCCGCAGTTATTGATGCAGCCGGAACCGGAGATCTTCAGCTTGGCGGGCAGGCTGTCGGTCGTGTAGGCCTCGAAGAGCATGTCGGACACCGCCTTCATGATGGCGGCGGGATCCGAGGCGGCGAGGTGGCAGTGAATGTAGCCCGTGCAGCAGGTGGTATTGTGCAGGGACCGGTTGGTGCCGCCGACCGGGAAGCCTTCCTTGGCCAGGCGGGCGATCAGCGCGTCAATGCGCGCCGGGTCAACGCCGACGAACTCGAAGGAGTTGCGCTGCGTGAGGCGGAAGTAGCCTTCAGAGAACTCGTCGGCGATAGCGCAGAGCCGGCGCAGGGTAGGGGTGCTGACGCGCGCGTTGGGCGGCATGCCGGCGCGCACGGTATAGCAGGCCTCCCCGGTCTCGGAGTCATGCTTGATGACGCCGGGGCGGGGGTGTTCGTGGGTGATCCACTTGCCGTAGTTCCGCTTTACGATGGGCGGGAGGTTGGCTTCAAGGGGAGGGATTCCAATGCCGGGCATATGCTTGATCCTTATGGCTGGCGTTCGTCTTTAACTTCTTCGCGTTCCCAGTGGTAGTAGAGATTCGTGCGCGGCTGGCCCAGCAGGAGCGGGGAGGGCTCGATGCCCATGAGCTGGAAGAACTCATTCATCCCGATGCGCAGGAGGAAGTCGCCCAGGCGCTCTTTCTTGCGGGCGTTGGCGTCATAGACTTCGGTGAGCTTCTCGATGACGTCGAACACTTCCTTGTAATGGGGCGGCTCGGCTTTCATGAAGGGCACGAGCACCTTGGCGAGCATGGGCCCGTATTTGCCGCGCATCTTGCCGCCGACCAGGATGGCCACGCCGCGGTCGCCGCCGGGCCGGATGCCGGACACCTTGTTGATGCAATACATGCAGCGATAACAGCTATCGCCGTCAATGCTCAGCCCCTTGGCCTGGTCCCATTGCATGCAGCCGCCGGGGCAGCGCGTGCAGATCAGCCCGATGTCGCCGCCGCCCTTCACCCACGCCTTGACCTTTTGCTGGTCAATCCTGGGCAGATCGCGGAACACGCCGACCACGAAGATGTCCGTCTTCTGGGCGCCGCGGACGCAGTCGTTGGGGCAGCCGGAGAACTTGCACTTTACCTTGTGCGGGAAGCGCGGGTACTGGATGTCGTCCAGGAAACGCTGGTACCAGGCGTAGCGGAAGCCCAGCGTGTCATAGAGCGCCAGGTCGCACTTGGCGGGGCCGACGCATTCTTCGCTGGTGCGGTAATCGTCGCCGGTGGAGCCGACATCGAATCCGAGCTTGTTGATCTCCGCTACCGCCGGCCGGAGGTTCTCGGTCGGGATGCCGAGCATCTCGAGATCGCCGCCGGTGCTCAGCAAGTGTAGCAGGCCGTAGGCGTATTTGTCGGCGATGTCGCACAGCCCCCGCATGGCGTCGGTCTTAAAGAAGTTGCCGCACGGGTCCATGATGCGCAGGAAGTTCGAGCCCTTGGTGATGTCGGGCCGGGCCGAGGCGCGGACCAGCACTCCGGCGGCGACCCCGGGCAGGGAGACGTAGCCGCCGTAACCCCACTGGGTCGTGCGCTTCTGCAGCGCCTCCTCATACATCGGCACGGGGTACTTGGTTTGCTTGAGCTCTTTGGCGTGGCTGGGCCAGGGGCCTTTAGCCAATTCGTCCATCATGGGCGTGGGCGAGTCGGGCACGGCCTCGTGCTGGACGGGCGCGGCGGTCGAGGAGTTCGCCTCAACCTGCGGTGCGGGGGCGGCCGTGGCCTCTTCCGTGGTGCGGACTTCCTTGAGGCGGCCGGAGGCCAGGCAGGTGGGGCATATGCTCGATTTATTGAGCAGGTATTTGTATCGCTTGGCCTTGCGAGGAACCTCTGCCAGCTCGGTGGCGGTGTATTCCTCGATCGTAAAGCCGCACTTGGCGCAACAGAGTTTGATTCGTTCCACGTTAGTCTTCTCCATGAGTCAATGCCTATTCAATGCCCGCAAACCCGCGTCCCGTCCGCGCGGGAGGGCCGCAGCGCGGGGCTTGTTGCCCGGCGCCGGGCCGGAGCAGCCGGGCGGCCCACCAAACGTGCTTGGGACCTGGTGTTTGATCGGGCATAGTGCGTTCTATGGCGCGATGATGAGTGTCCCGGGAAGCCTGAGCTAACCCTTTTTTGATGTTCTCTTGGCTTTTTTTGATTTGCGAATATGTCCCTGTGCCGGCGCGCGCCCGACTGACCTGGACGCTCGAATTCACGCGCCGTTTATCTCCGCCCGGACCGACAGGACGATTTTGTAGAGCAGAGTCAGGAGCAGGGCGCCGCCGGCATAAATGCCCAGGCTGATGAGGATTTCCGGCAGGGTGGGCGCGTAGTCCGCCACGGTGTCCATCGGCGTGACGGCAAAGCCGCCGGCGATAAGGCCCAGCCCTTTGTCCATCCACGTCGAGAGGAAGACCATACCGCAGGCCAGGGCGAGCCGCAGATGCGTCTGCCGCCGCAGGGAGCCCAGCAGGACTGGGATGGACGCGATCCCCATGGCCAGCGACGCCCACATCCAGGGGACCATGCGCGCATGGCCGTCGAGGCCAAAGAAGAGGTATTGCAGGTCGCGCCGATGGGCGGGGACGCCGCAGTAGTAGCCGGTGAAGAACTCCACGGCGATGAAGAATGCATTCACGATCATCGCGTAGGCGACAGTGATGGCCAGCTTGCGGAGCACCTCGCGGCCCGCGTCGAAGCCGGCTGTCTTCTTCAGCAACAGGCAGAGGAGGATGAGCAGGGCCGGGCCGGCGGCAAAGGCGGTGGCCAGGAAACGCGGGGCGAGCAGCGCCGTCAGCCAAAGGTGACGCGCCGGCAGGCCGGAGTAGAGAAATGCCGTCACGGTGTGGATGGAGATCGCCCAGGGGATCGACAGATAGACCAGCACCTTGACCCAGCGCGGCGGTTGGCGCGTGTTGCGCTCGCAATCGAGCGTCGTCCAGCCGATCACCAGGTTGAGCAACAGGTAGCCGTTCAGCACGATCATGTCCCAGAACATCACGGACTGAGGCGCGGGGTGCAGGAGCACGTTGAGCACACGCGTGGGCTGGCCGAGGTCCACGAAGATATGCAGAATGCACATGACGACCGCCGCCACGGCGAGAAATTCACCCAGGATAACGACGCGGCCAAATTCCTTGGTATCATGGAGGTAGAACGGGAGCACCACCATCACCGCCGAGGCGGCCACGCCCACCAGGAACGTGAACTGCGCGATATAGAAGCCCCAGATCACATCGCGGCTCATGCCGGTGATGCCCAGGCCGTGAGTGAATTGGCTGAAGTAGCAAGCCAGCCCGACGGCGATCGGAATCAGCAGGACCGTCAGCCACGTCTGGTACCTGCTTTGTCCAATGAACGCTCTCTCAAGCATAAGGTCAGACTACGTAATACACACCCGGGCTCGTCCCCAGCTCTGGCTTGCGGCAGATGCTGTAATTCTCACCCAGCAGCCTCACGACCGGCGACTTTTCGTCCTTGAGATCGCCGAACACCATAGCGCCGGCCGGGCAGGCCGCGACGCAGGCCGGGGGCCTGCCCTGGGCGAGGCGCTTGTCGCAAAAGGTGCATTTCTCCACGACGCCCTTGGTGCGGGTCGGGTAATCCGGGTTGATCTGCTTCAGGTAGGGGCGGGGGTCCTCCCAGTTGAAGCTGCGGGAGCCGTAGGGGCAGGCGGCCATGCAGAAACGGCAGCCGATGCAGCGATGCGGGTCCATCACTACGATGCCGTCCGAGCGCTTGAACGTGGCGCCCGTGGGGCAGACGCGCGTGCAAGGCGGGCTGGCGCAGTGATTGCAAAGGGCGGGCACCGTTTGGCGCGCCAATTCGGCGCCCCGATACTCATCCAACTGGTCGGGGAACAAGTGGTCACCCTGCTCCCGCCAAACCCATTTGACCTCGTGCTTCTTATTGGGGATGTCGGGGATGTTGTGCGCCTCGCGGCAAGCGCCGATGCAAGCGTCGTGGCAGTCTTTGGCCGCGAGGCACTTCTTCACGTCAATGGCCATGGCCCAGCGGCCCGCTTTCAGGGCGGCCCCGGGGGCCAGCAGGTTTGAGGGCTTGGCGAAGCCCACCATGGCGAAGAGCGAGTGCTTGCGCGTGAGGCTGAGGCCCGTCAGCAGCGAGAGCTTGAGCGCGGTGCGGCGGCTGATCTTCATCGGGAGGCCTCCTCGGGCGCGCTCGGATGGGTCGTGCCGTGTCCGATGGCTACCTGCACTGGGCTGGCCGCCTTCTCCTGGTGGCAGTTCCAACAATCCAGCTTCGCGTTCACGTAGTTGTGGCACTCGGTGCAGGCGGCCGCGGCGGTGGTGGATTTTCCCTGGGCATCCATTTGGCCGTGGCACGCGACGCAGGTCCTCAGGCTCTTGTCCCACCTCCGGCCATTGCTGGCGGTGTAAACGTGGAGATTCTCCCGCACGACTTCATCGCGCCAGTGTTCGAGCAGATGCATGTGCTGGGCGCGCATAAAGCGTTTCGGCTCGATGCAGCGTTCGCCTTTCGGGTTGGGCGGGCTCTGAAACCCGGCGCTGCACGCGACCGCTCCGCGCCAGACCGGGAAGGTCACCGCGACCAGGAAGACCCCGAGGGCAGGCAGAATGTAGCGCGCGTTGTAGAGCTTCATCTCAAGCCTCTCCTCCCTCCAACGGCTCGCCGCGCAGGTTCGTCGTGCGTTCCTTCTCGCCCTCGAGCACCAGGGCGTTGCCGACCAATTCGTGCAGCCCGGCGACCCCCACCTCGGGCACCCAGTATTCCATCAGCGTCGGCAGCACGGCGCGGTCAATCGCGCACATGCACGAGAGCAGGTTGACGCCGTGCTTCTCGCGCACGCTGCGCACCGCCTGGGCCCGCGGGATGCCCCCGCGCATGCGCAAGTCCATGCATTCCTCGTTGCCCAGCCCCGCGCCGCAGCCGCAGCAGAAGGTCTTTTCCCGGATCGTCTCGGCGGGCATTTCGTAGAAGTGGCTACAGACGTTCTTAAGGATGTAGCGCGGCTCCTCCAGCAGGCCCATCGAGCGCGCGGGGTTGCAGGAGTCGTGGAACGTGACCCGGTAGCGGTCATTGCGGGCGGGCGCCAGTTTGAGCTTCCCGTGATGGATCAGGTCGGCCGTGAACTCCGCGACGTGCACCATGCGGGTCGAACGCGCGTTGGTGAAGCGCGTGCCCGTAATGGGCGAGACCGGCTCTTGCAGGAAGTCCGCCGGGCCGTTCATCGTGTCCATGTATTGATGCACCACCCGCCACATGTGGCCGCATTCGCCGCCCAGGATCCATTTGACGCCGAGCCGGCGCGCCTCGGCATAGATCTTGGCATTGAGGCGCTTCATCAGTTCCTGCGAGGCGAACAGGCCGAAGTTGCCTCCCTCGGAGGCATAAGTGCTCCAGGTGTAATTGAGCCCGCTCTGGTGCAGCATCAGCAGGTAGCCCATGAGCGTATAGACGCCCGGCTCGGCTACCAGGTCGCCCGACGGCGCCACGAACAGCACGTCGGCGCCTTTCTTGTTAATGGGGACGTCCAGGCGCACGCCGGTGACTTCCTCGATTGAGTCCACGAAGAAGTCCATGTTCGCCTTGAAGGCGTGCGGCGTGATGCCCAGGTGATTGCCGGTCATGAAGCACTTGGCCGCCGGGTCCAGCACCCAGTTGATGTTCAGACCGACCAGGTTGAGCAGCTCGCGCCCCAGCATCGTGATCTCCGCCTGGTCAATGCCGAAGGGACAGAAGACCGAGCAGCGGCGGCACTCGGTGCATTGGTAGAAATAGTAGAACCACTCCTTGAGCACCTCGGGCGTCAGCCGCCGCCCGCCGACGAGCAGGCCGAGCAGCCGTCCCGCCATCGTCATCTCGCCGCGATACACCGAGCGCAGCAGCTCGGCGCGCAGGACCGGCATGTTCTTGGGATCGCCGGTGCCGATGTAGAAGTGGCATTTGTCGGCGCAAGCGCCGCAGCGCACGCAGGCGTCCATGAAGAGCCGCAGCGAGCGATACTTGTCCAGGCGCTCCTTCAGGCCGTGGAGAATGATCTCCTTCCAATTGTCTGGCAGCTTCCAATCGACCTGGTCCGGCGACCACTCGCGCGGGTTGGGCAGGTCCAGCGTCTGGAGCGCTTTGGGTTTGGCACTGTAGCTCCAGCGGCCCGGGGTGCCTTTTGCGTTAGGCTCCAGCCAGTCCCGCGGGCTGGGGTTGAAGGCCACCTTGCCGGGTTTTTCGAGATTGGCACTCACGAATCCTTCTCCACCGGGATGCCTGCGGCCTTCATCTTGTCCCGGTACTCGTCTTCATACTCCTCATAGGAGTGGACCTTGACCGGGTAATTCCAGGGGTTTTCATGGCGCGCCATGCGAGAGGCGCCGAGCAGGTTGCGCGTCGGGCTCAGAGGCAGACCCGCCATGTGGACCAGTTTACTGAAGGGCAGGTAAGCGAACAGCACGCAGACCAGCGTCAGATGGACGTAGAGCAGCGGCCCAATGCCGGCGGGCGCCGCCGGATGCAGCCGCACCAGGCCCAGGCAGAAATGCTTCACGGCATCAACGTCCACGCGCGACGAGTAGCGCATCATGCAGCCGGTCAGGGCGATGCCTAGCAGGAGATAGAGAGGAAAGAAGTCCGCCGGCAGGGACAGATAGCGCAGCCAGGGCGTCCAGATTCGCCGCAGCAGCAGGAACAGCGCTCCTGCCAGCAGGGTGATCCCGCT
>DATKNZ010000533.1:0-3425 GCA_035541055.1 Candidatus Acidiferrum sp.
CGGTGCAGACTTACGTGGATTTGTGGCACTGCGGCGGCCGCGGGCACGAGGCGGCGGAGGCGTTGATGGAGCAGCGGCTGAAGCCAGAATGGAAGAGAAGGGGGCTGAAAGTATGAACCCCGAACCACGCCTGCGGGAGGACTACAGTGAGCGACAGGTCGAGGCCGCCCGCCGGGTCCTGGTGGATGTCGGGCAGGTGCTGGCCCAGTTTGCGGATTGCATGGTGGTGGTCGGCGGCTGGATACCCGACCTGCTGCTGCCGGATGCGGATGAGCCACACGTAGGCAGTATTGATGTGGATCTGGCTCTGGATGCGGCGAAGTTGAGAGAAGGCCGTTACGCAGAGCTGCTAAAACTGCTGTTGACCACCGGGCGTTACAGGCCGGGCGCGAAGGATTTCCAGTTGGTAGTGGAGGTTGACCTTAAGGATGGTGAACCAGCGGTGCGGGTTGAGGTGGAATTCCTGGCGCCCAAAGACGTGAAGTTGAAACCGAAACGACCCAAGCTGCTCGCGGATTTTCGCGTCTTGCAGGCCGATGGCTGCGGCGCAGCGTTTCATGCGCCAGTGGAACATCGCTTGTCCGGCCAGAATGTCCGCGGCGCGAGGAACACGGTGCGGCTGCGCGTAGCGTCGCTGGCAGACTTCCTGGTGATGAAGGCACATGCGATTGGCGGGCGTGAAAAGCCCAAAGACGCGTATGACCTGTGTTACTGCCTCGAGCACTGCCCCGGCGGCTTCGCGAAGCTGGCAAGCGATTGGAAAGGACGGTTGGTCGAGAAAGACGTGGCCCGAGCGGTGGAACTGCTGCGGGAGAAGTTCGCCAGCCCCAACGCGTTCGGTCCGCACCAGGTCGTTGAGTTTTATAATTCACCCGGCGCCGAGGAGCAGGCGATGCAGGCGCGCCGCGCCTACGAGTTGGTTCAGGGGTTCCTGAACCGGATTAGGTAGAAGCGACGTCATTGCGTGATACGTTCCAGCACCCCCGGCGTTGGGGAGCTTGAGATAACAGTCGTAAGCATCCAGCCGGCCATACTTGCTGCAGGGGGTCTCGCGCACGATGCCGAGCTTCTCGAGATGCTTGAGGGAGCCGCAGGTCAACCGCCAGTCTAGAGTCCAATGTCTAAAGTCTAAAGTCGGGCGGCGGCGAGGGAGAGCAGCGGCTGGACCAGGGAAAAGCTGAAATGCGGGGAGCACTAAGCCGTATCCATGCAGTTGGTTTCGAGGAGCACACGCGCGTGTCCCGGCCGGCGCCCTCGCCGGCCGGAGCCGGGCTGGCATCGGTCACTAAACGGTTAGCCGCGCAAGCCCTGCCTGTCTTCCGCGGGGGCGCGGAAAACCGCAAGCGGGGGCGCGTCCTCAGCCGCAGCATCGCCCGAGAAGCTGGGCGCGCTGCCACTATTGCACGCTGCCGCGCTCGAAGCCGGGCGCGCTCCAGTGGTGCTGCCAACGGGCGGCCCCTCGGCGCGAACCACCGCGAAACCCTTTGACACTCCCCCTCCTTGGACTAGCCTGCTGGTCCATTATGAGACTCGGCATCAACACTTTCCTGTTTACCTCACCGTTCACGAACGAGAGCACGAAGCTGTTCAAGCAGTTCAAGCAATGGGGCTTTGACAGCATCGAGATCCCGATCGAGGACCCTTCGCACATTGACCCGGCGCACGTGAAGCGCGAACTGGACAAAAACGGGCTGGTCTGCGGCTCCGTCTGCGCCTGCCTGGGGCCGGACCGCGACCTGCGGGGCACGCCCAAACAGCAGAAAAACAGCCTGGATTACCTGAAGAAGGTCATTGACCAGATGGTCGTGCTGGATTGCCCCACCGTGGCCGGGCCGGTGTATTCCTCCGTGGGCCGCGCCGACGCCGTGCCGCCTGCCGAGTACCGGAAGCAGTGGAAGACCGTGGTGAAGAACCTCAAGACGCTCGCGGCTTACGCACAGAAGCGCGGCAAGCAGATCTGCATGGAGCCCCTCAACCGGTTTGAGTCGGATTTCATCAATACCTGCGACCAGGCGATCAAGATGGTTAAAGAGGTCGGCAGCCCGGCGCTGAGGCTGCACCTGGATACCTTCCACATGAACATCGAAGAGAAGGACCAGGCGGCGGCCGTGCGCAAGGCCGGCAAACTTCTGGGCCATTTCCATGCCTGCGGCAGCGACCGCGGGACGCCCGGCAACGATCACATTGACTGGAAGCCCATCGCCAAGGCGCTGAAGGACATCCGCTACAAGGGTGACGTCGTGATTGAATCCTTCACCACCGACGTGAAGGTGATTGCGCGCGCGGCGGCGATCTGGCGGCGCATCGAGCCGACACGGAACGAGATCGCGGTGAATGGGCTGAAGTTCCTGCGCAAGACGCTGGCGTCCGCCTGAAAGGCATCCCCTATGAACAACAAGGCAGTTCGCGTCCTAGCGGCTGGTGCAGTCCTGGCATCCGCCCTGGCGGTGGTGCATTGCAACGCGCAGTCGCGTCTGGACCACGACGTCACGCTCATAGACGACCGCCCGGCGGAGAAGGGCTTCGTCCGCATATTCAATGGCAAAGACCTCACCGGGTGGGATGGCAGCCCGAAGCTGTGGTCGGTCAAGGACGGCGCCATCACCGGCCAGACCACCGCCGAGAACCCTGCCCAGCGGAACACCTTCCTGGTCTGGACCAACGGCACGGTAGGCGACTTCGAGCTGCGCTGCTCCTTCCGGCTGGTGCCGGGCGACGCCCGCGGGTTTGCCAACTCCGGCGTCCAATACCGCAGCAAGGTCGTTGACCCCTCGTACTGGGTGGTTCACGGCTACCAGGCGGACATGGAGGCAGGGCCGACCTACACCGGCATCCTGTACGAGGAGGGTGGCCGCGGCATCATGGCCGGACGAGGCGAGAAGGTCGTCTGGGACAAAGACGGGAAGAAGCAGGTCGTGGGCTCGGTCGGCGACGCGGCGGCCATTGAGGCTTCGGTCAAGAAGGGCGGCTGGAACGACTACGTCATTATCGCCAAAGGCAACCACCTCCAGCAGTGGGTCAATGGCAAGCAGACGATTGACGTGACGGACGAGGACGAGGCCAAGCGGGCGATGAACGGCGTGCTGGCGCTGCAGCTCCACGCCGGGCCGGCTATGATGGTGCAGTTCAAGGATATGCGGCTCAAGAAGCTGTAGGTTTGCCCCTATGAAATACATGCTTTGCGCGCTCGCCGCCCTGGCGTGCGCGTGGACGGCCTGCGCGGGCGGGACGAAGATCGTCTTGATTGCCGGCCCGCCCAGCCACGGGCCGGGCGATCACGAGCACCGGGCGGGCTGCCTCCTGCTCAAATCGTGCCTGGATAAAGTCCCGGGCGTCACCGCGGAGGTCTATAGCAACGGCTGGCCGCAGAATGCCGAGGCGGCGCTGGCGGGCGCGGCTACCCTCGTAGTGTATAGCGACGGCGG
>DATKNZ010000534.1:0-5511 GCA_035541055.1 Candidatus Acidiferrum sp.
GCGGCTATCGCTTCACCCGGCGGCGACCTCATCAACACCGCCAGTTACGCGTCGGGGGGGGGCGTGGATACTGCAGGAAGTGCGATCATCCGCAGTTCGACCTTCCTGAATAACAGGGCCGTTGGGGGCGCCTGGGCACCCACGGCTACCCCGGGTTATTTCACGGCTGCCTATGGTGGCGGTCTGAACATCACCCTGGGGACGCTCGACATCCGCGATAGCCGTTTCGCCGGCAATCAGGCGATTGGCGGCGATGTCAGCCTTGGCGGGCCAGCGGGTTTCGGCGTGGGTGGAGGGATCTGTGTCCAAAGCGGCATGACAGCCAGTATCGTCAATTGCTCGCTCCAAAACAACGGGGCCGTGGGAGGAGCAGGCAGCGGGGCCATTCCGGGCGCCGCTGGAACTGGGGGCGGTCTCGCCGTGGGATTCTACCCAAGCCCGGCCAACCCATTCCCCTTTACCGGCTCAACGGTGACCCTTACGGGCACGACCATCAGCCGTAATCAGGCTATGGGCGGTTCCAATGGCGGCGCAGGCATGGGCGGAGGCTACGCGGTTGACTGGGGCATACTCTTCGGCTTTCCGGATACTTCCTCGGTCACGCTCAATGGAGGCAGTGTCGTCAACCACAACCAACCGGACAACGCCCACCAATTCTAGGCCTCCCCTCCACCGCCGGCGCAGGCGGGCGGAAAGTGGAATAGCGACGAAACCGACGACTAAAGCCCGGGTGCCTCTCACCCGGGCGAGAAAAAGAAAGGAACACAGAACATGAAGAATCAGCTAGTCATCAAGCACGGAGCCGTGCTCGCTGTCGCGACCGTGGCCCTCCTGACAGGTCCCCCGCCAGCGGCGGCAGGGAACTGGAACGTTAACAACGTCCCTGCCTTAATCGGGGCCATCAACGCGGCCAACCGGGCCGGCGGGGTGAACACCATCACCCTGGCGCCCGGAATGACCTTCACCCTGACGGCGGTGAATAACACTACCGACGGACCTAACGGGTTGCCGGTGATCATGGCCAAGAACAAACTGACCATCCGCGGCAACGGCGCTGCTATCGCGCGGAGCACGGCACCAGGAACGCCCGCGTTCCGCCTGTTCAACGTGGCCGCGGGCGCGTCGCTCACCCTGACCCAACTGAGTCTCGTCAATGGCCTCGTGGTCGGGGACCCCGGCACGGAGGCCGACGGGGGAGCTGTCCTCATCGAGGCCAGCGGCTCGTTGACGGCCAACTACACCATGTTCACGGCCAACCAGGTCGTGGGCGGCGATGGCGGCGGCAGTCTCGGCGGTCTGGGCCACGGGGGCGCCATCGAGAACGAGGGAACCGCCAACCTCGACCGCGACACCTTCACTGGCAATCAGGCCATCGGCGGCGCCACGACCAATCCGGAGGGGATAGGGCACGGGGGCCAAGCCTTTGGCGGAGCGGTTGGCAATGGAATCCTCGGAACCCTCACGGCGACCAACTGCCGGTTCTCACGCAACCAAGCCATCGGCGGACTCCGCCACTCCCCGAGCGTCGAGAACGACGGTATCGGCGTCGGCGGAGCCGTAGCCAATTGGAACACCGCCGTAGTCACCGACAGTACCTTCAGCGACAACGACGCTGTCGGCGGCGCCGCGGACCCGGGCGTCGACGGCGAGGGTGGTATGGGAGGTGCGGTGGCCAGTAACAGCCGTCACACTTCCAGCACCGTGATGACGATTGAGCACTGTACGTTCAGCCGCAATCTAGCCATCAGCACGGACGCCGGCGCCTACACGGGGACCCCCAATTTCGGCGGCACCTCTGCGGGTGGGGCGATTGCCACCGGTTATACTTGGGATTACTCAACGATGACCATTACCGACTGCACGTTCGCGGCCAACCAGGCCATCGGCGGTAATGGTCCTCTCGGCGGCTGGGGTCAAGGCGGTGCCATCCTTGCGGAGTCTCCCCCCCCGGGCTTCGCCAGCAGCAACCCCAGCACCGTGACCATCGCCCGCTCTACCTTCACCGGCAACCAAGCCGTTGGGCGCGGCGCGGGTGGGGCTGGTCAAGGCGGTGCCATCTTCAACATCGACTGGAATGAAGACGGCGGAACCGGTGCAACCCTGACGATCTCAGACTCTACTTTCAGCGGCAATGCGGCTCTCGGTGCAGCCGGCGGCGACGGCGACCTTAACGGTGCTCCTGCCTTCGCGCAGAGTGGCGCTGTCGACACGTCTGGTAACACGACGATTCGGGGTTCGACTTTCCTGAACAACCGGGCGATCGGCGGCTCACTGGCTCCTGGTGCCACTCCCAACTGGAATACCGCGAGTATCGGCGGCGGGCTGAGTAGCTGGGCTGGCACCTTGTATGTTGCCGCTAGCAGCTTCGTGGGCAATCAAGCCATCGGGGCCGCCGGTGAGACAGGCGTCCCTGGCAGTGCCGCCTTAGGCGGTGGGATCGAGGTCGATAGTGGCCTGCCGGCAACTATTCTCAACTGCTTGATCTGTAACAACAGCGTCGTGGGTGGGGCCGGCGGTAGTGGCGCCCCTGGCGGCACTGGCCTGGGAGGCGGCCTCGACGTTGAGCTTGTCCCGTACGGCGCGGCTATTGGCCCAAGCTCAACCGTTGCCATCAACGGCACGATGATCACCCACAATCAGGCGATCGGCGGCGCTGGCGGCGGCGAAGGCAAAGGCGGAGGCTACGCGGTGGGCACCGGCGTGCTCTTCGGCATTCCAGATACTTCCTCGGTCACGCTCAATGGAGGAAGTGTGGTCAGCCACAACCGGCCGGACAACGCCTTCCACTTCTAGTCCCCGCCTTGGCTGCCGGCAAACGCTCGCGGAAGCAGGGTAACGATAGGAGCAATAATCAGCGGCTTGGTGGCTGCTACCGGGCCAAGAACAAGAAAGGAACACAGAACATGAAGACACAGCGACGAATGACGGATATGGCTCTGCTCGCGCTAGCGGCAGTGGCCGTTATTGGGGTTCCCGAGCCAGCGGCTGCGGGGAACTGGAACGTTAACAAGGTCTCCGACTTGATTGCTGCCATCAATGCAGCCAACCACGCCGGCGGGGTCAACACCATTAACCTGGCGCCCGGCAAGACCTTCACCCTGACAGCGGTGAACAACACCACCGACGGGCCCACCGGGCTGCCAGTGGTTGCGGCCAATAACAGCCTTACCATCCAGGGCAATGGCGCGACCATCACCCGCAGCACCGCGGCGGGCACGCCCGCTTTCCGCCTGTTCGACCTGGCGGCGGGGGCAGCCCTCACGTTGGAGAATCTGACCCTGGCCAATGGGCTGGTGATCGGAGACAACGGCCAGGATGCTTGCGGCGGCGCCATTCTGAACGCGGCGGGCGCTTCCTTAACCGTGAAGAACTCTGTGCTTCGCGGCAACCAGGTGGTCGGTGGTGACGGCGCCGGCGATCTCGGCGGCTTGGGCCTCGGCGGCGCCATTTGGAGCGACGGCACCGCCACCTGTGACTCCGTTGTGTTCCGCGGCAATCAAGCGACAGGCGGAGCCAGCGCGAACCCCGAGGGCGCAATGAATGGCGCCGGATCGGCTTCTGGCGGCGCCATCAGCAGTCAGAACAATGGCACGCTGACGGTCAAGAACTGCTGGTTCACCGGCAACACGGCGATCGGCGGTCGGATCCGCCAACCGAGCTTATACATGATTGATGGCATGGGCAGCGGTGGGGCGATTGACAACTTGAATACCGCACTCGTCACGGACAGCACGTTCACCGACAACCAGGCCCTCGGCGGCCCAGCCGACCCAGGTGTGGATGGCAGTTACGGCGTTTCAGGCGCCATTGCCACTGGCGGTCCCTTCGCTTCGACCACGGCACTCAGCATTCTCCGGTGTACGTTCATCCATAACCAGGCCATCGGGGGCGATGCCGGCCCCGACGGCATCGGCGGCATCGCGTGCGACGGAGCTGTCGGTAACGGCTATACGGAGGAGGCCTCGATTTTGACGATCGCCCACAGTATTTTCACCGACAATCAGGCCATCGGCGGCATCGGCGGTATTGGTGGCCAGGCGCAAGGCGGAGCCGTCGGCTCGGAGTCCCCCGTGAACAGCGGTTTCTCCTCCACCGCCGCTATTGCCAACTGTCTGTTCGCGAATAACAAGGCCCTCGGCAGCGGCCCGGGAGGGGCGGGGTTGGATGGTGCGGTCTGGAATTCGGACTGGCTCGCAGACGATGGTTCGGGAGCGAGCATGGCGATTTCGGACTGCGCGTTTATCGGCAATGAGGCTCGGGGCTCATCCGCGGGAGGCGCCGCACCAACTCCTGAGCTGCTGGAGCGGGCTGTGGCGTACGGCGCTGGGTGCTGGTCCTACGGGCAAAGTGGGGCCGTGGACACCTTGGGAAACATGACAATCCTGCGTTGTACCTTCCGCGACAATCGTGCCGTCGGAGGCATCCTGGTACCCGGCATCACCCCCGGTTTTGACACGATCAGCCAGGGTGGTGGCCTCAGCAGTTGGGGAGGATCTCTCGAGGTCCGGGACAGTAGCTTTATGGGTAATCAAGTGATCGGCGTGGCCGGCAGCACCGGCACCCCCGAGTTTCCCAGCAGTGGTGGCAGCCTCGCGCTGGGCGGCGGCATGCTGATTGACAACGGCCTCGCGGCGACCATCGTCAACTGCCGCTTCTCTGATAACGTCGCTACGGGTGGCGCCAGCGGCGGCAGCGCTCTCGGGGGCGCTGGCGTGGGTGGCGGCCTGAGCGTGGGGTTCTACCCGTATCCCGTTTCTTGTATCGGCTCCAACACGGCCGTTACCATCCGCGGCAGCACCGTCAGCCGCAACCAGGCGATTGGCGGCGCCGGCGGTGGTGCGGGTATGGGGGGAGGCTACGCGGTGGGCACCGCCGTCCTCTTCGGCATCCCGGATGCCTCCTCGGTCACGCTCAATGGAGGAAGTGCCGTCAGAGACAACAAACCCGACGAGATCCTTCACTTCTAGCTGGACGATCGCCGGCGTCCGCCACCGGCCCAAGGCTGCCCGGAACGAAACCTTCATGCCCGGGGGCAGCCTGAGGCCGGGATGGCAGGCGACGGGTCTTGACTCCGCCTTGCAGATGGACCCCCGACTGAAAGCCACTTACACTGCCCGTTCAGGTGGCCCTAAAGGGCCTGTCCGAGCGCTGCCATTCAGCCTAGAGGCCGCAGTTGCAATCGTGCCGCCGAAAGTGCGGCCAAGTATAATCCATGCCTATCCGGTTCCTTGTCCTTACCACGGTTCGCAGAGCCCAAGCGTGGGGATTAAAGGGGATTGCCATACGTCAAATCACGGTAGGACAACCAACCGGATAGCCACGTCGTAAGTCACTGCCCTAAAGGCACTTACTGGGCACCACAGAGGCTACCCCTGATAACACCGTCACCACACCGTATAATCGCCGTATACTCCCCGTATAATCCCCGTGTATTCAAATTGAATATACGGGGATTATACGGGGATTATACGGTGTGGTGACGGAGAGGTGAGGGCGTAGAGCTGAGGTGGA